>NZ_JAVCWL010000004.1:0-295979 GCF_030846505.1 Massilia pseudoviolaceinigra
CGTGTGCTTATTGGAAAGCCTGGATGCCCGTCTGCGCGCGTCCCAGGATCAGCGCATGGATATCGTGCGTGCCTTCGTAGGTGTTGACCACTTCCAGGTTGACCATGTGACGGATCACGCCGAACTCGTCCGAAATGCCGTTACCACCCAGCATGTCGCGCGCCACGCGGGCGATGTCCAGCGACTTGCCGCAGGAATTGCGTTTCATCATCGAGGTGATTTCCACCGCCGCCGTGCCGGCATCCTTCATGCGGCCCAGCTGCAGGCAGCCCTGCAGGCCGAGGGTGATTTCGGTCTGCATGTCGGCCAGTTTCTTTTGCACCAGCTGGTTGGCAGCCAGCGGACGGCCGAACTGCACGCGGTCCATGGTGTACTGGCGCGCGATGTGCCAGCATGCCTCGGCCGCGCCCAGCGCGCCCCAGGCGATGCCGTAGCGGGCCGAATTGAGGCAGGTGAAGGGACCTTTCAGGCCGCGCACGTCCGGGAAGGCGTTTTCTTCCGGGCAAAACACATTGTCCATGACGATCTCGCCCGTGATCGAGGCGCGCAGGCCGAACTTGCCGTGAATCGCAGGCGCCGTCAAGCCGGCCATGCCTTTTTCCAGCACGAAGCCGCGGATCGCGCCTTCGTCGTCCTTGGCCCACACCACGAACACGTCGGCCACCGGCGAGTTGGTGATCCACATTTTCGAGCCGGAGAGCGAGTAGCCGCCGGCAACCTTCTTGGCGCGGGTGATCATCGATCCCGGGTCGGAACCGTGGTTCGGCTCGGTCAGGCCGAAGCAGCCGATCCATTCGCCGGTCGCCAGTTTCGGCAGGTATTTCTGGCGCTGCTCTTCCGTGCCGAATTCATAGATCGGCACCATCACCAGCGACGATTGCACGCTCATCATCGAGCGGTAGCCCGAATCGATGCGCTCGACTTCGCGCGCGATCAGGCCGTAGGCCACGTAATTCATGCCCGGACCGCCGTACTGCTCGGGGATGGTCGGACCCAGCAAGCCCAGTTCGCCCATCTCGCGGAAGATGGTCGTGTCCATGCGCTCGTGGCGGAACGCTTCGAGGATGCGCGGCGCCAGCTTGTCCTGGCAGTATGCGGCGGCGGCGTCGCGCACCATGCGTTCATCATCGGTGAGCTGAAGATTGAGCAACAGCGGGTCGTCCCAGTGGAATTTGGCTTTGCTGGGCGCATCGGATCGGGTCATGGCGGTTCCTGTCTCTGTTTTAATATTGGCGAATGGTGGGAATGGCTGGATAAACCAAACTTGTATAGACTGCTTTTTGGGTGATGCGGATTTTACCGCGTTTGCGTGCTGCCGAATTGCCCGCCGTGAAAAATGAGCGAGGCTTGCGGGTGCACCGCGCACTCTTCGACTTCGCCCACGAAAATCACGTGGTCGCCCTCGGGATAGCGGCTGCGGTTGTGGCACTCGAACCACGCCGACACGCCCTTCAAGATGGGCTGGCCGGTGCGCGAGAGCTCGTATTCGATATCGCCGAACGGGTTTTCGCTGCGCTTGGCGAAGCGCTGCGCCAGGTGGGCCTGGTCGGCGCCGAGCACATTGATGACGTAGTGCGAGTTGCCGCTGAAGATGGGCAAGCTGTTTGCAACATTTCCTAGACTCCACAATACCAGTGGCGGGTCGAGCGAGACCGAATTGAAGGAGCTTGCCGTCAGGCCACGGAAGCTGCCGTCGGCCAGGCGCGTCGTGATCACGGTGACGCCGGTGGCAAACTGCGACAGTGCCTGGCGAAATTGCGCCGTGTCGAATGCGCGCGTATCGGCGCGGGGTGAGCTAGTGTTCATTATTGCCCTGTGGTTTATGCCATTATGCCAAATTTTGGCGCTCCCCGGCTTTTCCGGCGCCGCCGGCCGGCCCGATTGCAGGTGCATGCCGGGTCGCTTTGCGTTACAGTTATCCCATATCAATAAGTCAGCGGGGTGCGCCATGACGAACCAATCCGGGATGCAAGTCGCCATTCTGGGCGGCGGCTGCTTCTGGTGCCTCGAAGCGGTCTTTCTGGAAGCGCGCGGCGTGCTCAAGGTAGAGTCCGGTTACATGGGCGGCCACGACGACAATCCGACCTACGAACAGGTGTGCGCCGGCGCCACCGGGCACGCCGAAGTGGTGCGCATCGTGTTCGACGCCGGTGCCATCGAGTACCACGACCTGCTCGAAATCTTCTTCACGATCCACGATCCGACCACCCTGAACCGCCAGGGCAACGATGTCGGCACCCAGTACCGCTCCGTCATTTTCGTCGATTCACCCGAGCAGGAAGCGACTGCGCGCCAGGTGATCGCCGAAATGGCGTGCGTGTGGGACGCGCCCATCGTCACCCAGGTGCAGCCGGCCGGAACCTGGCACAAGGCCGAGGACGAGCACCAGAATTATTTCAGCCGCAATCCGCTGCAGGGCTATTGCGCGCTGGTGGTCGCGCCCAAGGTCACCAAGTTCCTGACCACCTTCGCCGGACGGCTCACATGACGTCCGCCAGCACCACCTCGTAACCCGGGAATTGCCATGAAGGTAGTGATCGTTGACGACACGCACATCAATCTGGTCCTGATGTCACGCCTGATGGAAAAACTGCCCGGGATCGAGACGGTGGCCTTCCAGTCGGCGCACGAGGCGCTGGCGTGGTGCCGCGAGCACCCCTGCGACCTGCTGGTGCTCGACTACCTGATGCCGGACTTGAACGGGCTCGACTTCATTGCCGCACTTGGCGGCGACGCGCGCGACCGTCCGCCGGTGCTGATGGTCACGGCCAGCCAGGATGTGGACATCCGCCACCGCGCGCTGGAAAACGGCGCCAACGATTTCCTGATCAAGCCGATCGACAAGGTCGAATTCCTGGCCCGCATCCGCAACATGCTCGAACTGCGGCGCGCCACGCTGGCCCTGCAAAGCCGCGCCAGCTGGCTGGCCAGCGAGGTGGGCAAGGCCACCGCCGAACTGCGCGCGCGCGAGCAGGAAACCATCCTGCTGCTGTGCCGCGCCTCCGAGTACCGCGACCCCGAAACGGGCGCCCACATCCAGCGCATGGCGCACTACTCCTGCCTGATCGCGGCCGAACTGGGCCTGTCGAACCAGGAGCAGGAATGCATCCTCAACGCCGCGCCCATGCACGATATCGGCAAGGTCGGCACGCCCGACCACATCCTGCTCAAGCCGGGCCGCCTCACGCCCGACGAGATGGACATCATGCGCCTGCACGCGGCGATCGGCTACAACATCCTCAAGGCCAGCGAAGCGGGCATGCTGCAGCTGGCCGCGGTGATCGCCCACACCCACCCTGAGCGCTTCGACGGCCAGGGCTATCCCAACGGCCTGGCGGGCGAGGCCATCCCGCTGGCGGGGCGCATCGTCGCCGTGGCCGACGTGTTCGACGCCCTGACCAGCGTGCGCCCGTACAAGCAGGCCTGGACCCTGGACGCGGCGCGCGCCTACCTGCTTGACAACAGCGGCAGCCATTTCGACCCCCGCTGCGTGGACGCGCTGATGCGGCGCTGGCCGGCGGTGCTGGAGATCCGCGCCCGCTTCTGCGACGCCGGCCGCCAGGACGCGGCCTGACCCCATGCGCCACCAGCGACTGCTGCGCCAGCTGCGGCGCACGCTCGGCGTGAGCAGCGAACGGGCCTTGCAAGAGCTCCTGGGCGGCCTGCGCGCGCTGGGCGACCCGGCCCTGGCCGAAGGCCTGGCCGCCTTGCTCGATGCCGTCTCGCGCAGCTACGAGGAATCGGACCGCGACCTGCAGGTGCGCACGCGCATGCTCGAAATCAGCTCCGCCGAACTGACCGGGGCCAACGACCAGCTGCGCGCGGAAGCGGCGCGCCAGGGTGAAGTGCTGCGCTCGCTCCAGGCGAGCCTGGGACGCCTGGCCACACCGGCCGATCCCCACGCCGGCGGCGCCGACCTGCTCGGCCTGACCCGCGCGCTCGAACAGGTGTTGCAGCAGCGCGAAAGCGCGCGCGAACTGACCGAACAGATCCTCGACCAGTTGCCCATCCCCGTGTTTCTGAAAGACCGGCAAGGACGCTTCGTGCGCTTCAACCGCCAGTTCCAGGAGTTTGCGCGGCGCAGCAGGGCCGAGATCGAAGGGCGCACCATCGATGACGTCGGCCCGCGCAGGTGGGCCGGCCAGACCCGCGAGGAAGACGAGCAGGCCTGGCGCACCGGGCGCATGGTCACCAGCGAGCGCCGCCTGGCCAATCTCGATCCGCCGGTCGACGTCGTGGTCAGCCGCATCGTGATCCACAGCGGCGGCGAATCGTACCTGCTGGGTTTTTCGATCGATGTGAGCGAACAGCGCGCCGCGCGCGACGCCATGCAGCGCGCGGTCGAATCGGCGCAGGCGGCCAGCCGCGCCAAGAGCGATTTCCTGGCCAACATGAGCCACGAAATCCGCACGCCGATGAACGGCATTCTCGGCATGACCGAACTGGTGCTCGAATCGGCGCTGGCGCCGCAGCTGCGCGAGGACATCGAACTGGTCAAGGGCTCGGCCGATGCGCTGTTGAGCATCATCGACGACATCCTCGATTTTTCCAAGATCGAGGCGGGCAAGCTCGATATCGACGACGTGCCGTTCGACCTGGGAAAACTGGTGCGCGAAACGCTGCGCTCGCTGGCCCTGCCGGCGCGCCAGAAAGGGCTGGCGCTGGCCTGCGAGCTGCCGCCGCACCTGCCGCCGGCGCTGAAGGGCGACCCCGGCAGGCTGCGCCAGGTGCTGATCAACCTGCTGGGCAATGCGATCAAGTTCACCAGCGAGGGCGGGGTGACGCTGGCCGTGACGATGGCGCGCGCGTCTGAGCAACGCTGCAACGTCGAGTTCGCGGTGCGCGACACCGGCATCGGCATCGCGCCGGACCAGCAAACCCTGATCTTCGACGCCTTTTCCCAGGTCGACGGCTCGACCACGCGCCAGTACGGCGGAACCGGCCTGGGGCTGACCATTTGCCGGCGCCTGGTAATCCTGATGCAGGGCGAGATTTCCGTCAGCAGCGAGCCGGGCCGCGGCAGCGTGTTCCGCTTCAGCGTGCCGCTCGGGCAAACGGGCGCCGCGCCGGTGGCGGCGCCGGCGCCTGGCCGCGCCAGCGTGGCGGCGGCGCCAAGGTCCGCCGCGCTGGCGCGCGAGCAGGCCGGCCGCCTGCACATCGTGCTGGCGGAGGACAATCCGGTCAACCAGCGCCTGGCGCTGCGCCTGCTGGAGAAAATGGGGCATCGCGTGACCGTGGCCGACAACGGCCTCGATGCGCTCGAACACGCGCTGCACGGCGGCGCCGACCTGGTGCTGATGGATGTGCAGATGCCCGGCCTCGACGGCATGGCGGCCACGCGCGCCATCCGCCGGTGGGAAGCGGCGCACGGCGGCCATGTGCCGGTGGTGGCCATGACGGCGCGCGCGATGCAGGGCGACCGCGAACGCTGCCTGGAGGCCGGCATGGACGACTATCTGTCCAAGCCGGTCGACAGCGCGCGCCTGCGCGAGGTGCTCGCGCGTTTTCATGGCCGCCGGACCGGCGCGGTACTGGACTGGCGCGGCGCCTTGCTGCGCCTGGACGGCGACCGTGAGCTGCTGCACGAACTGGCCGCCCTGTTCATCAGCGATGGCCCGCAGCTGTTCGATGCGCTCGACAAGGCGCTCGCCGCCGGCGACACCAGCGCCGCCCAGCGCGCCGCGCACAGCCTGCGGGGCGTGCTGGTCAATTTCGGCGCCCGGCGCGCCATCGCCTGCACCGAACGGATCACGGCGAACCTGCGCGATGCCGCCCCGGCGCAGCCGGCACGCGCGCTGGCGCATGACCTGGCCGCCGCGCTGGGCGATGTGTATGCGGCGCTCGGCAGCCACCTTGCCATCTGACACGTTCTGTCCAGCCGGAAAATTTTCCTGACCGCTTGCTGCGTGCTGCTCTTTTTTCGCGATCGCCGTGCTGCGCGCAATGCCGCTGCCGGCGATTTGTCGCCTCTTCATTCGGATAGGGGAGGCCCTATACGAATCGTCAGGTTCCCCCGCATCGCAGCCAGCTTATTCTGAGTCATGCCTACTGCTCTCGGGATTGAGCACGATGCTGTTCCAGCCTCGGATCTGCTTGCCAAGGTTGTTATCGTTACCCGGGGCTCCGCAGGAGTTTCGGGTCACGGCCAATTTTTCTCAACGCGTCATTTTTGGTTTTTTTCAAATCTAGAGGAGTGCACGGACATGAATGAACAAGGCATGGTGTTATCGCTTAATGACGATCAGATTCGTCAGATTCAAGCCCTCAGCGGCCAACGTATGACATCGATCCGGATTGTCCCCGACTTCCCTGGCGTGCAGGGCGCGCAGGCGCTGCAGGGCCTGCAGGGATCGCAAGCGTTCCCGGGGGTGCAGGGCTATCAGGGCGCCCAGGGATCGCAGTTCGTCCAGGGCTACCAGGGGCCGCAGGCATTCCAGGGTGCTCGGGGACCGCAGGCATTCCAGGGACCGCAATCGCTCGTGGGCTACCAGGGCCCGCAAGCCGTTCTGGGACCGTTCGGATTCCAGGGCGGGGTCGGGCCGGTTGGCTTCCAGGGACCGCAGGCAGTGTTCGGCTTCCAGGGAGCGCAGGGCGTCCAGGGACCGTTTGGCTTTCCCAGCGTCCAGGGGCCGTTCGGCTTTCCGGGCTTCTACGGGCCGGCCGGTTTCTTCAATCCATTCGGATTCCCTGGCATGCAAGGTCAGCAAGGGGGCCAGGGTCCGCAAGCATTCGTGGGCATCCAGGGTCCGCAGGGCTTCTTCGGGCCGCTAGGGTTCCAGGGCGCCGTGGGACAGCAGGGCATCCAGGGGCCGCAGGGCGTCCTCGGTTTCCAGGGCTCGCAGGGCTTCCAGGGGCCGCAAGCGTTCCAGGGCTTCCAGGGTGCGCAGGGATTCCAGGGTGTGCAAGGCCAGGGCTTCCAGGGTTTCCCGGGCTTCCCGGGCGTACAGGGATTCCAGGGCGCGCAAGGTCAGGGCTTCCCGGGTTTCCAGGGCGTGCAAGGCTATCCGGGCTATCCAGGCTATCAAGGGTATTAACAGGCGACGCCGCGCGGGTGCTGCTTGCCCGGTAAGCGGCTTTCGCTGGCCTGAGTGATGCGGCATCGCCCAGGCCATTGTTGCTCCTTGACCGACACTTGCAAGGAAGGATTGATCATGTCAGCCCGGACTCCGAACAGCCCCGCGAACAGCCCCGCAGTTGCGCACAGACTGTGATGTGAACCATGCGCGAAACCATCATTGTCACCGACGATTTTTATCAGGACCCCTTGGGTGTGCGCGCGTTTGCCCTGCGCCAGGATTTTTCCGTCAAGGGAAATTACCCGGGGGCGCGCACCCAGGCGTTCCTGCACGATGAACTGGCGGCGGCCATTCAATCGGTGGTCGGGCTGCCCATCACGTACTGGCCGCGCGACACCTACAACGGTGCCTTTCAGTTCAGCGTCGCCACCGACCGCACCTGGGTGCATGCCGACCATACGACCACCTGGTCCGGCGTGCTGTACCTGACGCCGAACGCTCCCGCGTCAGCCGGTACGGCTTTCTTCCGCCATCATCAGAGCGGCAACGAGACGTATCCGGCCGACGAGGCGCAGCGCCGGCAATGCGACGCCGACGCCGGTGTGTGGGACCGCTGGCAGGTCACCGACCAGATCGGCAACCGCTTCAACCGCCTGATCCTGTTTCGCGGCCAGCGTTTTCACTGCAGCCGGGGCCATTTTGGCGATACCAAGGAAAACGGCCGGCTTTTCCAGACTTTCTTCTTCAACACGACCTATTAAAAGCATATAAAAAGGGAGCTTATTATGAATACATCAGAGTTATTCTTTCCGGCCGGCTGGCTGGCCCTGAGCAGCGAGCAGTCGGCGCACATCAAATCGGTACTCGGCAAGGACGTCACCGCCGTTCCGGTCTATAACGTCGTGGCATGCGGCGCGAACAACGGCTACCAGCCTTTGAATGCGGTACCCGGGATGGCCTGCCTGGTCGTTCATGAAGCCATGCAGTCGCAACTGGACGCGCAGGGCGAGCAGGTGAGGGCGCTGCCGGGCGACACCCAGCAATTGCATGAGCACCAGCAGTTTTCCTCCGATTCCAGGGTGCCGGTGCGCTCTGGCGAAGAGGACGCCGCCAAGAACGCGAAGCTCAAGCCAAAGTGACCCGGACGAGCTGACAAGGTGGGCCTGGCACAGGCCCACTGTCGTCGACGTCCGGCCCGGGTAACCGATCGAACGCGCCGCATCCATGGCGCACGCGCGCAGCGGCACCGGGCGCGCGGCACGCCACCACGCCGGCGCCTCATCCCTGGGCGTACATATAGCGGCGCGACCACGGTATCGCCGCCGGATCGCGTCCCGCCTTGCCGCACACCACCTGATACAGGCTGATCCAGTCGTGCGTGAACGCATGCGTGCACCCGGCCAGATACACCTGCCAGATGCGAAAGCGGCGCGCATCGGTCATGCCTTTGATGCGCTGCGCATTCGCCTCGAAATTGTCGGTCCACATGGCGCACGTGCGCGCGTAATGGCGGCGCAGGTTTTCCACATCGCGCACTTCCAGCCCGCCTTCCTGCATCGCCTGGATCACGGTGCCCAGATGCGCCAGCTCCCCGTGCGGAAACACATACCGGCTGATGAATTCGCCGCCCCCGTGCGGCGCGCCGTGGCAGTCCGGATCGGTGGTGGTCAAGCCGTGGTTCATGGCCACGCCATCGGGCGCGAGCAGGGTGGCCATGCGCCGGAAGTACGCAGGAAGCTGGCGCACGCCCACATGCTCGAACATGCCCACGCTGGTGATGCGGTCGAACTGCCCGCCCACATCGCGGTAATCCTGCAGGCGGATCTCGACCAGCCCGCCCAGCCCGGCGCGTTCGACCTGCGCGCGAGCCAGCCGGGCCTGGTTGTCGGACAGGGTGATGCCGACGCAGCGCGCCCCGTAGCGCTGGGCCGCCCGGATCGCCAGCGCGCCCCAGCCGCAGCCGATGTCGAGCAGGCGATGGCCGGGCCGCACGCCGATTTTGGTGAGGATATGATCGATTTTCTTGACCTGCGCCTCGGCCAGCGTTTCGTCGCCATTGTCGAAATAGGCGCACGAATACACCATGCCCGGATCGAGCCAGGCCGCGTAGAATTCGTTGGAAACATCGTAGTGATAGCGCACGGCGGCGGCGTCGCGCTGACGCGTGTGGCCGCGCGCCAGCGCGCCGAGCAGGCGCCCCAGCGCGCGTGCGGGCAACGCTGTGCGTAGGTTTTTGGCGACTGCATTGCCGGCCAGCGCGTTGACGACGGCAATCATGTCGTTCGCGCTGCCGCTGACATCGATCGCCCCTTCCACGTACGCGCGGCCGAGGTTGTACAGCGAGGGTGATAGCAGGTAGCGCAGCGCGCGCGCGTGCGGCACACGCACCGTCACGCGCGGCGGATCGGGCGAAAAATCGAGGCGCTGCCCGTTCCACAGCTCTACCCGCAGGGGCAGCGAAGGCTGGCTGCGCAAGCCTTCGCTCCATGCCCTCAGTCTGATCTGGTTGAACACGCACACCTCCGGCCGATAGCGGCAGGCCCGTGTGCGCGCACACGTCCTACTAAGGTTGCAACCGTTCGCGCGCCCAGCTGCCATCGCTTTGCAGCGTGTACACGATGCGGTCGTGAAAGCGCGAGCGGCGTCCCTGCCAGAACTCGATCCGTTCAGGTACCAGGCGGAAGCCGCCCCAGTTGTCGGGACGTGGCGGCTCTTCGCCGTATTGCTTGGCTACTGCCTCGTAATTCTGTTCCAGCGCGCCACGATTGGCGATCGGCTCGCTTTGCGCCGACGCGATCGCAGCCAGCCGGCTTTTCAGCGGCCGGCTATGGAAATACTTGTCGCTTTCTTCCACTGAAGTGCGCTCCACCTTTCCTTCGATCCGGATCTGGCGTTCTAGTTCCGTCCAAAAGAACAGTAATGCCGCATGCGGGTTGCCGGCCAGCTGGCGCCCCTTCTGGCTGTCGTAGTTGGTGTACCAGGTAAAGCCGCGCGGATCGAACTGCTTGATCAGCACGATGCGGGAGGTCGGCCGGCCCTGCTCGTCCACCGTCGCCACGCTCATCGCGTTCGGCTCGTTGACCTGGGCCTTGAGCGCTTCCTCGAACCAGGTCGTAAATTGCACGAACGGATCGTCCGCCACGTCGCTCTCGTTCAGGCTGGCCTGGCCGTAATCCTTGCGCAGGCTGGCCACGGCGTCGCCGGTGGCGCTGGCGGGCGCTGCCTCGGCGGCTGCGGGAACGATGCCGCGCCGCTGCTGCATCGCCAGGCCCAGGGTGGCCATCTGGTCGGCGCTGAACAGGCGCTTGGCCATTGGCGCGATATGGCTTTCCTCGCGCTCCATGTGGGCGCGGTAGGTCGCGGCGAAGCGCTGCACGTCGTGCTCGCGCAGCACGGCGGCGCTGCCGCCGGCGATCGCGCTCAGCTGCTCGTGCAGGTCTTGCCACATGCCATCCATCTGGCGGTGCTCGTCGAGGATCCCGGGAACGAGCTCGGCCAGCAGGTCGGCGTCGGCCCCGCTGGCGCTGGTGCGCAGCATCGGTACCAGGTTCTGTTCTTCATCCTCGTGATGCAGGGGCGCGGCCTGGTCGAAATACTTCATCACCGCGCGCGCGGCGTCGCGCGCTTGTTCGTCGGCGCCATGGCTGGCCAGGTGCGGAACCAGCTTTTCCAGGGTCGCCAGCTGTTTGCGGATGCGGTCGTGGCAGTGTTTCAGCACCGCGATCGGCTGGTCGAAGCCGGGGGCGCTGTCGGGCAGGGCGTTGCTCATGGAGATTTCTCGCTTGTGGCTGGTGGGAACATGGAAGGCATTTTAGAGCAGTCTGTCCCGCCGCGTCCGTTAAAATGGCGGCATGAATACCATCACCACCCCATCACTTCCCCTCGATACCGGCGAGGTCGACTTCGAGCGCCGTTTCGGCGGCATCGGCCGCCTGTATGGCCCGGCCGCGCTGGCCCGTTTCCGCGCCGCCCACGTGTGCGTGATCGGCGTCGGCGGCGTCGGTTCCTGGATCGTCGAGGCGCTGGCCCGCAGCGCCATCGGCCAGCTGACCCTGATCGACCTCGACAACGTGGCCGAATCGAACATCAACCGCCAGATCCAGGCCTTGAGCGGCACCATCGGCCAGGCCAAGATCGGCGCGCTGGCCGAGCGCATCTCCCAGATCAATCCTTTTTGCAAGGTCAACCTGATCGAAGACTTCATCGATCCCGGCAATCTGGACCGAATGATCGGCGAGCACCAGTACGACTACGTGGTCGACGCCATCGACAGCGTCAAGGCCAAGGCCGCGCTGATCGCCTGGTGCCGCGACCACCAGTTGCCGATGGTGATCATCGGCAGTGCCGGCGGCAAGACCGACCCGACCCGCATCGAATTGCGCGACCTGTCCAAAACCGAACAGGAGCCGCTGCTCAAGATGGTGCGCAAGCGCTTGCGCAACGAGTACGGTTTTCCGCGCAGTCTGAAAACCAGGTTCAACGTGGACGCCGTATTCTCGATGGAACCGCTGGCCATGCCGGCTGGCGACGACAGCTGCGCCATCGACGGCCAGGCCGATAGCGCGGGCGTCACCGGCCTGAACTGTGCCGGCTTCGGATCGAGCATGGCCGTCACCGCGACCTTCGGCATGGTGGCCGCCGGACACGTGCTGCGCCGCCTTGCCGACGGCGCAATTGGCTCGCCTTCTGTGCAGGCGCCCGAGGCCTTGCTATCATAGCGTTGCAGAAGTATCCAGTTTGACCATTTCTTACTGAAAGAGATTCCATCATGCGCCGTCCCTTTTCCGTATTCCTGATGTGCGCTGCGGCGGCATCCCTGGCCCAGGCCGCCGGCCAGACGCCGCCCGCTCCCGAAACGCCGCCGGCAACGACGGTCCCGGCAACGCCGGCGACCCCACCGGCGCCCGACGCGCCGCCTGCGCCGGCTCCCTCGGCCCAGACCCCCGCACCGGCGCAGCCTGCCACGCCGCCAGGCACCGTGGTGCTGGCCGAGCCGGTCCTCGATCCGCTGGTGGCCACCGACACCAAGGTCGGCACCGGCGCCGAAGCGACCGCCGGCAGCAAGGTATTCGTGCACTACACCGGCTGGCTGTACAAGCCGATGGCCACGCGCCAGCGCGGCCGCCAGTTCGACTCCTCGCTGACGCGTGGCGCCCCGCTCGAATTCGTGCTCGGCACCGGCCGCGTGATCAAGGGCTGGGACCAGGGCGTGATGGGCATGAAAGTGGGCGGCAAGCGCACCCTGATCATTCCGAGCTACCTGGCTTACGGCAAGCGCGGCGCGCCAGGCGGCGGCATTCCGCCGGACGCCGATCTGATCTTCGACGTGGAACTCGTGAACGTCAAATAAGTCCAATCCATTACAGCGGGAGAGCAAGCATGAGAATCGCAAACGACGTCACTGAGTTAATCGGTAACACCCCGCTGGTACGGATTCGCAAACTGGCGCATGGCGCCGGCGCCGACATTCTGGCCAAGCTGGAGTTCTACAACCCGGCCCACAGCGTCAAGGACCGGATCGGCCTGGCCATGATCGAAGCGGCCGAAGCGGCCGGCAAGATCGGTCCCGACACCGTCATCGTCGAGCCGACCAGCGGCAACACCGGCATCGCGCTGGCGATGGTGTGCGCGGCGCGCGGCTATCGCTGCAAGCTGGTCATGCCCGAAACCATGAGCAGTGAGCGGCGCATGCTGTTGCGCGCCTACGGGGCCGAGCTGGTGCTCACGCCGGGACCGGAAGGCATGCTCGGCGCCATCAGGGTGGCCGAGGAACTGGTGGCGGCCAATCCCAACTATTTCATGCCGCAGCAATTTAACAATGCCGCCAATCCCGATGTGCACCGCCGCACCACGGCCGAGGAAATCTGGCGCGACACCGACGGCAAGGTCGATATTTTGGTCGCTGGCGTCGGCACCGGCGGCACCATTACTGGCGTGGGCGAAGTGCTCAAGTCGCGCAAGCCGGGTTTCCAGGCCATCGCGGTCGAGCCGGAAGCGTCGCCCATGCTGTCCAAGGGGACAAAAGGGCCACACCCGATCCAGGGCATCGGCGCCGGCTTCGTGCCGCAGGTGCTCAATCGCGCGGCCTTCGATGAAATCATTTGCGTGAGCAACGACGCTGCCTTCGAGACCGCACGCGCCGCCGCGCGCGAAGAAGGGCTGCTGGTCGGCATTTCGTCGGGCGCGGCGCTGTGGGCCGCGATCCAGGTGGCGCGCCGCCCCGAAAACGCGGGCAAGGTGATCGTGACGATCATTCCGTCGTTCGGCGAACGCTATCTGTCCACGCCGCTGTTTGCCAACCTGGCCGGCTGAGGTGGCGAACGGGAGTAACGCGCGGCGCCTGAGCGCATGAATAAGTTGCTGGGCAGTTTGCAAACCTGCATCGAATCGCATTTCCCCGGGATGGCGGCGAGCCTAAACCCGGGCGCCAGCGACGCCGACATCGATGCCTTCGAACGCGCCATCGGCGCATCGCTGCCGTCATCGGTGCGGGCGCTGTACCGCTGGCATGACGGCCAGGCCGGTGACACCGGCCACGACGTGATCGGCCTGTTTTTCGGTCTCCCCTTCCTGCCGCTTGGCGAATCCCTGCGGCACTGGAAGGATGGTACTGATTTTCTCGACGACATGACTGCCGTGGAACGCACCGCTGCGAGCAGTCAATATTGCTGCTTGCCACGCGGCACCGTGCGCCAGTGCGCCGCCAGCAAGGCATGGATTCCGCTCGCGGACGACGCTGGCGGCGCCTATCTCGGCATCGACCTCGATCCTGATGCCGCCGGCAGCATGGGCCAGGTGATCTCGTTTGGCGGGCGCGAATTCACGCGCGTGCAGGCGGGCGCCAGCCTGGAGCAATTCCTGGAACGCCTGCTCGGCTTGTACGAAAACGGCGAATACGCGCTCGTGGAAGAGGATGACGACGCGTTCAGCCTGTCCACCGTGGAGCCCGCCACGGACCACTTCCTCGACTACCTGCGCCTGAAGGCGCAAGCGCAATATCCTGGTAGATGAAGCCATCGGGCGCGACCGTTTCCCCGGCTGCGAGCCCGGCCGCACACCTGTTCTGAGCGCTGGCTAGGCCGGCTTTGCTTCCTCCGCATGCAGCGCGCAGCTGTGCTCGCTCGTGCCCAGTTCCACCTGCAAGGTGCAGTGGTGGATCGCATAATCGGCCTTGAGCGCCGCCACCATGGCGTCCAGGGCCGCGTCGCCCGGGTAGCCGGCGGGCATGACAAGGCGCGCGGTCAGCGCCGTCTCGGTCGTGCTCATGGCCCAGATATGCAGGTCGTGAATGCCGCTCACGCCCGGCCGCGCCTTGAGATAGTCGCCCACCGCATCGGCATCGACATTGGCCGGCACCGCCGCCAGCACCAGGTCGAGCGACTCGCGCAGCAAGCCCCAGGTAGTGACCAGAATCAGCAGCACGATCACGATACTGACCGCCGGGTCGAGCCAGGTCCAGCCGGTGAACAGGATCGCCACGCCCGACACCACCACGCCCAGCGAAATCGCGGCGTCGGCCGCCATGTGCTGGTAGGCGCCGCGGATGTTCAGGTCGTCCTTGCTGCCGGCCATGAACAGCCAGGCTGAAAAGCCGTTGACCAGCACGCCGATACCGGCCACCACCGACATCGTCATTCCCTGCACCGGCGCCGGATTGGCGAAGCGGTGCACCGCTTCCCAGCCGATCGCGCCGCAGGCGAGCATCAGCAGCAGGGCATTGAGCAGGGCCGCCAGGATCGACGAGCTGCGCAGGCCGTAGGTGTAGCGTCCGTCCGGCGCGCGCCGGGTCAGCATGGCCGCGCCCCAGGCCAGCATCAGGCCCAGCACGTCCGACAGGTTGTGGCCGGCGTCGGCCATCAGCGCCGTCGAGTTGGCCATGAATCCGTAAAAGAATTCGATGCCGACAAACACCGTGTTCAGGCCGATCGCCAGCGCGAACGCGCGCCCGTTGCCGTTCGGGTCGAGCTGGTGATGATGGTGACCGTGACCGTGCCCATGGTCGTGATCATGGCCGTGGCCATGCTTGTGCGCCGTTTCAGGCGTCTTGGCGGGCGCATGCGCGTGGCTGTGTCCGGCGTGGTCGTGATCGTGATCGTGGTTGTGGGCGCTGGTCATGGGTCGATTCCATTGGTGGGTTCGGCGATGTGGTCGAGCATGTCGGTCAGCACGCCGCTGATGTGGGCGTCCGCTGTCGAATAAAACACTTGCTTGCCCTGGCGCTCGGCCTTGACGATGCGCGCGGCACGCAACAGGCGCAGGTGATGGCTGACCAGCGAGCTGCTCAGTTGCAGGCCGGCGGCGATGTCGCCCACCGCAATCGGCCCCGCCAGGCAGGACAATACAATGCGCAGCCGCGTCGGGTCGCCCAGCAGATGGAACAGGTCGGCCAGTTGGGCAATCGATGCGTCGTTATCGGCAGAAGGTTTCATAGTCAACATGTGAAGATATGTAGATATGATAGCGCAATTTTCCCGCGCGGAGCGTTCCTTATCGCAATTCAGGGTTTTTGCATCTCGGCGGCAATGGCCGCGCGCGTTTTGGCATCCAGCCTGGCGACGATGCCGGCCAGCTTGTCGGCCTCGCGCAGGGCGGCGCTTTGCTCGGGTGTCAGTTCCTTCGCCACCACCACCGGGGCCGGGGCCGGGGCCGGGCGCAACAGCACGGCCTGGCCGATCAGCACCACGAACGCGCACAGCAGCGCCGCGCCGCCGGCAATCGCGATGATGCGTTTTTCCTGCAGCGGCTGGCTGTTGACCGCGGCTGGCGCTGCCGCGACCAGCGCCGCCGGGGCGCGTTCGGCCGGGCCACGATCGGCCGGGCCACGTTCGGCCGGGCCACGATCGGCCGGGCCGCGATCGGCCGGGGCGCCGCTGGCGCGTCCCAGGTGGCCGCTTTCCTGCAGCGCCTGCACCTGGTCGGCCAGGTCGGCGGTGGCGTCGTCGAGCAGCTCCACGTGGCGCTCGACCGCTTCGGCCAGCACTGCCTCGTTCAGCGCCACCAGCGCAAAAATCGGATCGTCGATATCGATCCGCACGCCGGTTTTCTCAAAGACGAGGGTGCGCAGTTTTTGCTGGTCCATGCCGTCTTACCACTGGACTTTGTCGAGTTGCTCGAACAGGTCGCGGAACACCACCTTGATGCGCTGCTTTTCCATGACGTTGAATTTGTCGCTTTCGCGCACTTCATTGGCGGTCAGGCGCGCGATGTTCATTTTCTTGATGTCGGCGCCGAAGGTGTCGGCGTTGCGTTGCGACAGCACCACGCGCCCGCACACGCGCCCGGCATTGTCGGCATAGGTTTGCGATTCTGTAAACACCTTGCCGGTGGCCGATTGCAGCGGGCCGAAGTGTTCGTTCTCCCACAGCACCAGCGGCACGCTGGTCGACTTGGCGGTCGACACGAATCCCATGGCCGTGTCGTGCAGGGTGTCGCCACCGCCAACGATGGTGTGGATGTACACCTTGCGCCCCGATTCCTTGAGCAAGTCGAAGCAATCGTTTTCCAGCAGGTAACCCATCAGCGGCGAAAAGGTATTGGCGCCGTTGTCGATCACACAGTTGCCTTCTTCTTCCAGCAGGTCGATCATCAGCGCGTCGAAGCGCTTGGGGTCGATGTTGCGCGCGTCGGTCATGACCGGCACGTGTTTCACGTCCATCGCCTTGTAGCGCGAAAAGGTGGCGTTTTCCTGGTCGGTATCGTAGCAGCGCAGGGGCCGCTCGTCCTTGCCGGCCAGCCATTGCGCCAGGATGGTCGAGACCAGGGTCTTGCCGATGCCGCCCTTGCCCTGCAGGATGAAATGAACCGTATTGTGCATCGAATTGCTCCAGAAAATGACCGGCGCCGGTGCGCGTGCCGGCCCGGCAGGTGTCAACGCAGGGGAAGAACAGGACGATGGCGCCAATCCGCCATCGCGCTTCTATTCGATGATGCGCAGCAGCCCTTGCAGCGCGTGCACCACGGTCTGCTCGCGCACGGCGTGGCGGTCGCCGGCGAACACCAGGCGCTCGGTGAGGATGGTGTCGCCCCTGGCCCAGCCGAAGCAGACGGTGCCGACCGGCTTGCCCGGCACCGCGCCGCTCGGGCCGGCGATGCCGGTGGTCGACAAGGCCACGTGCGCGTTGCTGTTTGCCAATGCACCGGTGGCCATGGCGGACGCCACTTCCTCGCTGACCGAGCCCAGCTGCGCCATCAGCGCCGCCGACACATCGAGCAGCTCGGTTTTCGAGGCATTGGAATAGGTCACGAAGCCGCAATCGAACCAGCCGGTCGAGCCGGCCACCTCGGTGACCGCTTGCGCTACCCCGCCGCCGGTGCACGATTCGGCGGTCACCAGCAGCAAGCCTTTCGCTTGCAGCGCGCGGCCGACTCTGGCGGAAAGATCGAGAATGTCGTTCGTCACGTGTTGCTCCTTTTGGATGGTCAGGGGACCATGGTTGCGGATCGAAAATACGGATCGGGGAAGGGCGCACCGACGACGGCGCGGCCCTGCGATTCTACTTTACCATGCACTCTGCAACACTGTCCGTCCACCCTGTTGCAAGGTTTCAAAAGGGATATCCAAGCGACCTAAAAAAGCGTAGAGTGGATCTGAAGAAATCGTCGTGCGCGCCCGGCGTTTGTGCCGTGCGCCGCCAGCCTGTTGCTCTGCTATGCTGGGCTTTGCCGCTGAGTTTGCTTTTCTGTCTGATCCGGATTGGAGTCCCATGTCCCCGATTCTTTTGCTTGCCGAACTGCCATGGCGGGCCTGAGCCGGTTCGCATTGCGCAGGCGTGCGGTACGCTCGCTGGCGCTGCCGGCGCTGTTGGCGATGCTCGCCTGGAGCGGCGTCGCCGCGGCCCAGCCCAGCGTCGAAAACCAGGTCAAGGCCGCCTACCTGTTCAAATTCGCCGGCTTTGTCGAGTGGCCTGAAGGCAGCTTCACGCGCATCGACAGCCCGCTCCAGATCGGCGTGGCCGGCAACGACGCCCTGGCCGACCAGCTCGAACAAATGGTGGCCGGGCGCACCGTCGCCGGGCACGCCATTTCGGTGCGCAAGCTACGCCGCGGCGATGCCCTGCACGGCGTCCATATCCTGTTCATCGGCGCCGGCGAACGCTCCTCCGTGATCGACATGCTGGCGGCCGCGCGCGGCCAGTCGGTACTGACCGTCTCCGACGCCGACGACAGCATTGCTTTGGGGTGCATGATCGCTTTCGTGGTGGCCCAGGACCGGCTGCGCTTCGACGTCGCCCTCGGCCAGGTCAACTCCAGCCGGCTGCGCATCAGCGCGCGCATGCTGGCCGCCGCCAACCGTGTGCAGGGGGCCACATGATCATCCGCTCGATCCGTGAAAAACTGGTCACGGTGGTGATGCTCACCACCCTGGCGGCGCTGCTGGTGTCGATCGGCACCGTGATCGCCTACGACCTGCGCAACTACCACAAGGCCCTGCTGGGCGACATGGCCACCCAGGCCGAACTGCTTGGCCACATGACGTCGGCCGCGCTGACGTTCGACGACGCCCGCCTGGCCACCGAAAACCTGGCGCTGCTGCGCATTCGCCCGTCGGTGCGGGCCGGCGCCATCTACGACGCCAAGGGCGCCCTGTTCGCCTCCTACCGCGCGCCGGGCGAACTGCATCCGTTCCCGGTCAGCCCCCAGACCGACGACCTGCGCGTGAGCGGCGACGACCTGCTGCTGTACCGCAGGGTGGTCGAAAACGGCGAACTGCTCGGCACCGTGTACCTGCGCGCCGAATACACGCTGGTCGCGCGCGCGGTCGACTACCTGAGCATCGCCGCCGGCGTGATCGCGCTGGCGATGCTGATCGCCTGGCTCATGACGCGCCGGCTCGGGCGCATCGTCACCGCGCCGATCGTCGCGCTCACCGAAACCGCGCGCGAAGTGGTCAGCACGCGCGACTACTCGCGCCGCGCCCCGCGCATCAGCGACGACGAGGCGGGCGAACTGGTGGACTCGTTCAACGCCATGCTCGGCGAGATCGAGCAGCGCACCGGCGCGCTCGAAACGTCGCACCATGCGATTGCGCGCGAAGCCGAGGAGCGCGCCCGCGCCCAGCAGGAAATCATGGACCTCAACGAGCAGCTTGAGGTGCGCGTGCACGAGCGCACCATGCAGCTGGAACTGACCAACGCCGAACTGGAAGTGGCCATGGCGGCGGCCAAGAACGCCAACCAGGCCAAGTCGGCCTTTTTGTCGTCGATGAGCCACGAGCTGCGCACGCCGCTCAACGCGATTCTCGGCTTCGCCCAGATATTGACGTCCGAATCGCTGCCCTCGACGCTGTCGCAAAAGAAGGAGTTCGCCGGCCACATTCTCAAGTCCGGGCGCCACCTGCTCACCTTGATCAACGAAATCCTCGACCTGGCCAAGGTCGAATCGGGCACCGTCACATTGTCGATGGAGCCGGTGGCGCTGGCCGACATGCTGGTCGAGTGCCGCAACATGACCGAACCGCTGGCGCAGCAGCGCAAGATCCGCATGCTGTTCCCGGACGCGCCGGGCGCCGTGGTGCAGGCCGACCGCACGCGCCTCAAACAGGTGCTGCTCAATTTGCTCTCGAACGCCATCAAGTACAACCGCGAGATGGGCGCGGTGGTGTGCGACTGCAGCGTCATCACCGCCAACCGCGTGCGCCTGTCGGTGCAGGATACCGGCATGGGCCTGCGCCCGGAGCAGATCTCGTCCCTGTTCCAGCCGTTTAACCGCCTGGGACAGGAAAACGGCAGCGAGGAAGGCACCGGCATCGGCCTGGTCGTCACGCGCCGCCTGGTGGAGCTGATGGGCGGCGAAATCGGCGTCTCGAGCAGCGTCGGCGTGGGCACCGTGTTCTGGATCGAACTGGGCCTGACCCAGCCGGTGCCGTCGGCCGTTGGCGAAGCGGTGGTGCTGACGCTGGAACACAAGCCGGCGCCCGTGCCGCTGGCCGACCACAGCCTGCTGTACGTCGAAGACAACCCGGCCAACCTGAAGCTGGTGCAGGAGATCGTGCGCTTCCGGCCCGACCTGCACCTCCTGACCGCGCCGGACGGCCACCTGGGCATCGAACTGGCCAAGGCGCACCTGCCGGACGTGATCCTGATGGATATCAACCTGCCGTGCGTGAGCGGCCTGGACGCGCTCAAGGAACTGCGCAGCGATCCGCGCACGGCGCATATTCCGGTCATCGCGCTGACCGCCAACGCCATGCCGCGCGATGTCGAGCGCGGGCTGGCCAGCGGCTTTTTCCGTTACCTCACAAAACCGATCAACATTGACGAATTCAACGAGGCGATCGACAGCACCCTTGCATTCGCCGACACGCGGCAGCTTGCGCAGAAAGCGCGGAATCCATGATATCCCTCGATGACATCCACAACGCTGCCATCCTGATCGTCGACGACCAGCTGGTCAACGTGCAGCTGCTCGAATACCTGCTCACGACCACCGGCTACACCAATGTGAGCAGCACCACCGACCCGCGCGAAGTAGCGGCCAGGCACCTCCAGCACCGCTACGACCTGATCATCCTCGACCTGCACATGCCGGGCATGAGCGGCTTCCAGGTGATGGAGGCGCTGGCGCCCATGGAAACCGAAGCCTACCTGCCGGTGCTGGTGGTGACGGCCGAACCGGATAAGAAGCTGGCCGCGCTCGACGCCGGCGCGCGCGACTTCGTCGGCAAGCCGTTCGACCCGGTCGAAGTGCTCACGCGCATCCGCAACATGCTCGAAGTGCGCCTGCTGCACCGCGAATCGAAGAGCTACGGCACCCTGCTCGAACAGACGGTGCGCGAGCGCACCGCCGAACTGCAGCGCTTTCGCAGCGCCATGGACGCCACCAACGACGCCATCTTCCTGATCGACACCGGCAGCATGACGGTCGTCGACGTCAACGACGGCGCCTGCCGCATGCTCGGCTACCAGCGCGACGAGCTGCTGCGCCTGGACCCCACGGTGTACGGCCTGGCCGGCCCGGGGCAGCTGGCGCGCCAGGCCGACCCGGAGCGCGACGCGATACGCTACCCCGACCTGGTCGAAGACCACCTGACGCGCGCCGACCTGCGCGAAGTGGCGGTTGAAGTCTACTGGCAAACCCAGAGCGTGGGCAGCACGCGCATGCTGATCGCCGTCGCGCGCGACATCAGCGAGCGCCTGGCCGCGCGCCAGCGCCTGGCCCACCTGGCCAGCTACGACAGCCTGACCGGCCTGCCCAACCGCACCCTGTTCTACCAGACCTTGCGCGAAGCGATCGAGCTGGCGCAGGACAAGCAGTGGCGCATCGTGGTGCTGTTCATCGCGCTCGACCGCTTCAAGACCGTCAACGATTCGCTCGGCTCGGCCCTGGGCGACGAGTTGCTGCGCCAGTTCAGCACGCGCCTGGTGCAGTGCGTGCGCATTCGCGACACGGTCGGGCGCCTGGGCGGCGACGAATTCGCCCTCATCCTGACGATGACGCGCAACCAGCAGGACGCCGTCAACGTCGCCAACGAAGTGCGCGACACGCTGCGCGCGCCGTTCGACCTGCAGGGCAAGCAGGCCGGCCTGACGGCCAGCATCGGCATCGCCATGTACCCGGACGACGCCCTTGACCCCGAGACCCTGATCAAGTACGCCGACACGGCCATGGGCCGCGCCAAGGAAGCGGGGCGCGACGGCTACCGCTTTTTCACCGCCGGCATGAACGTGCAGGTGCTGGCGCGGCTCGATCTTGAACTGGCGCTGCGCCACGCGCTGGAGCACGGCGAATTCCTGCTGTACTTCCAGCCCAAGGTGAACCTGCGCACGGGCCGCATCAGCGGCGCCGAAGCGCTGCTGCGCTGGAACCGGCCCGGCTATGGCCTGGTGTTCCCGGTCGAATTCGTGCCGGTGATGGAGGAAACCGGCTTGATCGTGCGGGTCGGCGCGTGGGTGATCGACGAAGCCTGCCGCCAGATCGCGCTATGGTCGGCCAGCGACGTGGGCGACGTGCGCGTGGCTGTCAACGTATCGAGCCGCCAGTTCGTCGAAGGCGACCTGGAAGGCGAAATCCGCGCGGCGGTCAGCCGGCACGGGATCGACCCGACGCTGCTCGAACTGGAGCTGACCGAAAGCGCGCTGATGTCCAACGCCGAGCACACGATTGCGGTGCTGGGCAATCTCAAGCAGCTTGGCATCACGATTGCGATCGACGATTTCGGCACCGGCTATTCGAGCCTGGCGTACCTGAAGCGCTTCCCGATCGACAAGCTCAAGATCGACATCGCCTTTGTGCGCGACGTGACGGTCAATCCGGACGACGCGGCGATTGCCCTGGCCATCATCGGCATGGCGCATTCGCTGCACATGCAGGTGATCGCCGAAGGGGTGGAGACACCGGCGCAGATGGCTTACCTGCGGCGCCACCGCTGCGACGAAGTGCAGGGTTTTCATTTCAGCCGCCCGCTGCCGGCCGCGGAGTTCGGCGAGATGGTGCTGGCCAATGTGGCGCAGCCGTCCGAGCCGGAGTCGCCCGACAGCCATCGCCAGACCTTGCTGATCGTGGACGACGACGTCAATGTGCTGTCGTCGCTGCACCGGCTGTTCAAGCGCGATAACTACCGGATTCTGACGGGGGTGTCGCCGGCCGAAGGCTTCGAGCTGCTGGCGCTGCACACGGTGCAGGTGATCGTGTGCGACCAGCGCATGCCGGGCATGAGCGGCACCGAGTTCCTGAGCAAGGTCAAGGAACTGTATCCGGACACGATACGGATCATCCTGTCCGGCTACACGGGGCTTGAAGCGGTGCTCGACTCGATCAACCGCGGCGCGATCTACCGCTTCTACACCAAGCCGTGGGACGAGACGCAGCTGCGCGATAACGTGCGCCTGGCCTTCCATCATTACTGGCTGATGAATGGGCCCAAGGACGATCCGCATAATGCGCACTTTGCCGAGGCTGGGCAGGTGCCGGCGGAATAGAGTCAGTCAGGCGCTGGCGAAGTGGTCGAAACCGGCCAGCTTCAGGTCGAGCGCGAGGCCGGCGGCGTCGACCAGGCGCAGGCCCGGTGCGGCGTCGATTGTCCCGACGCGCGTAACCGCAGTGCCACTTGCATGACCGGCTGCCACGATGGCGTCGCGCCGTGAACTCGGGGCCGTGAAGCACAACTCGTAATCGTCGCCGCCGGCGGCGCAGAACTGGCGCCGCAGCGCCTGCGGCTGCGCGGCCAGTACCGGTCCGGCGGGCAGCGCGTCGACGTCGAGCGTGGCGCCGACGTTTGAGGCGGCCAGGATGTGACCGAGGTCGCCCACCAGGCCGTCGGAGATATCGATGGCGGCGTGGGCCAGGCGCTCGCCGGCCAGCGCC
Organism: Massilia pseudoviolaceinigra; assembly: GCF_030846505.1. Taxonomy (NCBI): domain Bacteria; kingdom Pseudomonadati; phylum Pseudomonadota; class Betaproteobacteria; order Burkholderiales; family Oxalobacteraceae; genus Massilia; species Massilia pseudoviolaceinigra. Next base: position 23,319 of record NZ_JAVCWL010000004.1, read on the forward strand.
AGGCCGAGCGCCACGCGCGGGGCAGGCGTGTGCATGCGGGTACCGGCCGCGAGCAGGGCGGCATCGTCGAGCCGGTATTCCTTGCGGTAGCCGGCCAGGGCGAGGCGGGCGTCGCCCAGCGTGCCCGAAATCCACAGGTCGTCGCCGGCGATGGCGGCATCGCGCCGCAGCGCGTGGCCGGGCGCCAGTTCGCCGAAAATGGTGATGCAGATGTTCAGCGGGCCTTTGGTGGTGTCGCCGCCGATCAGTTCACAGTCATGCTGGTCGGCCAGCGCGAACAGGCCGGCGGAAAACCCGGCCAGCCAGTCGGGATTGGCCGTCGGCAGCGCCAGCGCCAGCGTAAAAGCAAGCGGCCGCGCACCCATCGCGGCCAGGTCCGACAGGTTCACCGCCAGGCACTTGTGGCCCAGCATGCGCGCATCGGCACCGGCGAAGAAATGGCGGTCCTCGACCAGCATGTCGGATGAAATGGCCATCTGCATGCCGGGGGCGGGGGCGAGCAGCGCGCAATCGTCGCCGATGCCCAGCGCGGCCCGGCCCGGGCGCTGACGTTTGAAGTACTGCTTGATGAGGTCGAATTCGGAGAGCATGCGCGATTGTACAGCCATGCCAGCTCCGCGTCGGCACCTTACAGGCGGCCCAGCTTGACCTCCACCAGGCGGCCTTTTTTCTGGAACTCTTCGTTGACCGTCACCAGGATGCGTCCCTGCGCATCTTCCGCGATCGAGGTCACCTGGCTGGTGGCGTCCGCCGACGTACGCTTGTAACCCGGCAGCAGGGTCGACAGGTCGGTCCACTGGTCGCCGTTGTCCGCCGACCATGCTAAATAGGGCAAGCCCTTGGCCTTGTCGAAACCGGCGGCGACGATCACGTTGGGCTTACCGGCAGGCGAGAGCAACTGGGTGATGTAGGGATAGTTGACGCCGCCCGTCAGCGGTTGCTTGAGCACGAACTTGTAGCTCTTGCCGCTGTCATCGCTGCGCAGCAGTCCGCCTTCGACGCCGATGAACACGCGCTCGCTCTTGCCCAGCGTGGTAATCAGATGCACGTTGCGGTTCTCCAGTTCCGGCACGCTCAACTGCACGGGGACCGTGGAAGCGAGCGCGGAATTGTCGGCGTTCATGGTGTAGGCGCGCACGTAGGCCATGTCGAGCGGACATTCGCCGCCCGTCAGCAGGCGCCCGCCCACCACCTCGAACGACTGGTGGGTGCAGCTCATGCTGTCCATCGTCCCCATGATCGGACGCCAGGTGGCGCCCTGGTCGTTCGAGACCTGCACATTCTGCCCGGCGCCGCCGTTGGCGAACCAGCGCTTGCCGACCGCCTTGACATCGGCCACGTACATGCGTTCGCAATAGGTTGCGTAGCAGATCCGGAAGTCCTTGTCCTTGGGGATGAAGCTCATCTTCGCCTGGTCCAGCTCGCACAAGGTATGTTCGTCGGCGCTGCCCCAGGCCGGCTGCATCAGGAGCGTCTTGCCGTCAACCTGCTTCAGTTCGGCCGCGCGCCGCGTTTCGACCTGATCGCTGGCCGGCAGCTTGCACTTGCCCAGGCCGACCGTTTGCCAGGCCGACTTGACGCTGACCCCGCGCGCGGTGGCCAGGATGGCGCTGCCGTCGGTTTCGGTATTGGTCAGCGCGACGTAGGCATTCTTGTCGTCGATGGTAATCGAGTTCATGCCGCGCTCGTGATTCATCAGCACATCGACGCGCGCGATCGGGTCCGGCGCGGGAGGGGGCAAGGGTTTGCCCCCGTCGCCGCCGCCACCGCCGCATCCGGTCAGCAGGGTGGCGGCGATCAGTCCGGCGGGAAGGCAGTGTTGGATAGGTTTCATGGGACGCTCTTTCGACAGGGTTGGCGGAAGCTCGCGCCGCGCAGGGTCAGGGTTCCCGCCCGCAGCGCCGCGATGCCCGTGCATTGTCCGGCCGGCCCGCGGCATGGGTCTATTGCGTTTCTGTCTAGGATTTGTATCAACTGTCAGCGATGTGTACCGTGCTGTAGCGCCGAGCGAGCGATCGCTTTTTTGTTTGTTGCGATGAAATTTTCATGTTTTGGGGCAATTGACCCGAAGTTGGTGAAAATACGTAGCTTGTTGAAAGATCACGTCTGATAAAATCCTCAGTCCCCGACAGTACACAGGAAGGCCGTACCAGCATGGATTCGTCACCAGAGAAGAAGGAAGAACTGCGCCAGCAACTGCGCCTCGCCGCGCTCGAGTATCACGAGAGCCCCCGTCCCGGAAAAATCAGCGTCACGCCCACCAAGCAGCTGCTCAACCAGCGCGACCTCGCCCTGGCGTACTCGCCCGGCGTGGCGGCTCCGTGCGAAGAAATCGTCAAGGACCCGGGTAACGCCTATAAATACACGGCGCGCGGCAATCTGGTGGCCGTCATCACCAATGGTACCGCCGTGCTGGGCCTGGGCAATATCGGTCCGCTGGCGTCCAAGCCGGTGATGGAAGGCAAGGGCGTGCTGTTCAAGAAGTTCGCCGGCATCGATGTGTTCGACATCGAAATCAACGAGCAGGATCCGGACAAGCTGGTCAACATCATCGCCTCGCTGGAACCGACGTTTGGCGGCATCAACCTGGAAGATATCAAGGCGCCCGAGTGCTTCTATATCGAGCGCCAGTTGCGCGACCGCATGAAGATTCCAGTGTTCCACGATGACCAGCACGGTACCGCGATCATCGTCGGCGCCGCGATCCTGAACGGCGTCAAGGTGGTCGGCAAGGATATCCGCGAGTGCAAGCTGGTGGTGTCGGGCGCGGGCGCCGCGGCGCTGGCCTGCCTGGAACTGATCGTCGACCTGGGCTTCCCGATCGAGAACATCTACGTGACCGACCTGGCCGGCGTGGTCTACAAGGGCCGCGTCGAACTGATGGACCCGGACAAGGCGCGCTTCGCGCAAGACACGCCATACCGCACCCTGGCTGAAGTGATGCCGGGTGCCGACATTTTCCTGGGCCTGTCCGCTGGCGGCGTGCTCAAGCAGGAGATGGTCAAGGAAATGGCGGCCAATCCGCTGATCCTGGCGCTGGCCAATCCGACCCCGGAAATCCTGCCGGAAGAAGTCAAGGCCGTGCGCGGCGACGCCATCATCGCCACCGGCCGTTCGGACTATCCGAACCAGGTGAACAATGTGCTGTGCTTCCCCTACATTTTCCGCGGCGCCCTCGATTGCGGCGCCACCACCATCACGCGCGAAATGGAAATTGCGGTCGTGCACGCGATTGCCGACCTGGCCCACGCCGAGCAGTCGGACGTGGTGGCCACCACCTACGGCATCAGCAACCTCTCGTTCGGTCCGGAATACCTGATCCCGATGCCGTTCGATCCGCGCCTCTTGATTCACATCGCCCCGGCCGTGGCCAAGGCGGCGGTCGAATCGGGCGTGGCAACGCGTCCGATCGCCAACCTGGAAGCCTACGCCGACAGCCTGCAGCAGTTCGTGTACCGCAGCGGCACCTTCATGAAGCCGCTGTTCGCGGTGGCCAAGGCGGCCCCGCCGGAACTCAAGCGCATCGTCTACGCCGAAGGCGAAGAAGAGCGCGTGCTGCGCGCCGTGCAGGTAGTGGTCGACGAGAAGCTGGCGCGCCCGATCCTGGTCGGCCGTCCGAGCGTGCTGGAGCAGCGCATCGAGAAGTTCGGCCTGCGCCTCAAGCAAGGCGAGCATTTCGACGTCATCAATCCGGACCACGAAGACCGCTACCGCGATTACTGGCAGACCTATTACGCGATGACCATGCGTAAAGGCGTAACCCAGGAATACGCCAAGCTGGAAATGCGCCGCCGCCACAGCCTGATCGGCGCGATGATGATCCACAAGGGCGACGCCGACGGCATGATCTGCGGCACCTTCGGCACCACCAGCCTGCACCTGCACTATATCGACCAGGTATTGGGCAAGCGCGACGGTGCCAATGTGTACGCGGCGATGAATTTCCTGATCCTGCCGGAACGCCAGATGGCCATCGTCGACACCCACGTCAACGAAAACCCGAGCGCCGAGCAGCTGGCCGAGATCACCATCATGGCGGCCGACGAGATGACCCGCTTCGGCCTGATTCCGCGCGCGGCGCTGTTGTCGCACTCGAACTTCGGTTCGGCCAACAGTGCATCGGCGCAAAAGATGCGCGCCGCGCTGGCGCTGGTGCAGCAAAAGGCGCCGCAGCTGGAAATCGATGGCGAGATGCACGGCGACGTGGCGCTCGACGCCAAGCTGCGCATGCAGCTGATGCCGCACTCGACCCTGCAGGGCGAGGCCAACCTGCTGGTGATGCCCAATATCGACAGCGCCAACATCGCCTACAACCTGCTCAAGACCGCGGCCGGCAACGGCATCGCGATCGGCCCGGTGCTGCTCGGCTGCGCCAAGCCGGTGCACATCCTGACCCCATCGGCCACGGTGCGCCGGATCGTCAACATGACGGCCCTGTGCGTGGTCGACGCGGTCTCGGAGCGCTGATCGGCAAGTAACACCGCGCTGTGTTTTGCGCGCCAGAACGGCCGGCATCGTCATCGATGCCGGCCGTTTTTTGTAGTAAATTCGCACAGGATAAACGTGCATTATTACATTTCATTACAGTTCAAGATAGGCGTAACAATGCGTAAGCTGGCGCCGCCCGTCCCGGCAATCGGGGCATAATATCCACGCTAGTTGTTGTTCATATTGCACGGAACTTTTTTGCGTAAAGAATGATCAAAGCGATTCTGTTACAATGCTGAGTTGTTAACTGCGAGTTGGCCGTGCAGATTACCGCTCTCCAACTACACACGAATATCACGAATATGCAAAAAACAACAAAAAAAGCCCTGATTACCGGGATCACCGGGCAAGATGGCGCTTACCTTGCGCAGTTGTTGCTTGAAAAGGGCTACCAAGTCACCGGGACGTATCGGCGCACGAGTTCGGTCAATTTCTGGCGTATCGAAGAGCTTGGTATTCAGGCTCATCCAAATCTGCGCCTGGTCGAATACGACCTGACCGATTTGTCGTCCAGCATACGCCTGATCCAGACCGCCGAGCCTGACGAGGTGTACAACCTCGCGGCCCAGAGTTTCGTCGGTGTGTCGTTCGAGCAGCCAGTTGCTACCGCAAGCATTACGGGTCTGGGGGCAGTTAACCTGCTCGAAGCGATTCGCATCGTCAACCCGAAAGCGCGCTTCTACCAGGCATCGACCTCCGAAATGTTCGGCAAGGTCCAGGCCATCCCGCAAGTCGAGGATACCCCGTTCTACCCGCGCAGCCCGTACGGTGTGGCCAAGCTGTACGCCCACTGGATGACGGTCAATTACCGCGAGTCGTATGGCATCTTCGGTTCCAGCGGCATTTTGTTCAATCACGAATCGCCTCTGCGCGGCCGTGAATTCGTTACCCGCAAGATCACCGATTCGGTCGCCAAGATCGTGCTCAACAAGCTCGACGTGCTGGAACTGGGCAATCTCGACGCCAAGCGCGACTGGGGTTATGCCAAGGAATACGTCGAAGGCATGTGGCGCATCCTGCAGGCCGCACAGCCCGACACCTTCATCCTGGCCACCAACCGTACCGAAACCGTGCGCGACTTCGTCACCATGGCGTTCAAGGGCGCGGGCATCGATATCGAATACACGGGCACGGGCGAAGCCGAGAGAGGCCATTGCGCCCGTACCGGCAAGCTGCTGGTGCGCATCAGTCCCAAGTTCTACCGTCCTGCCGAAGTCGAGTTGCTGATCGGCGATCCGGCCAAGGCCATGCGCGAACTGGGCTGGGCGCCGAAAACCACGCTGGAGCAGTTGTGCCAGATGATGGTCGAGGCCGACATGCGCCGCAACGAACAGGGTTTTTCCTTCTGATATGACGGGCATGGTCACGGAAACGTCCCCCGCGCCCGGCGCCGAAGGGCAGGGCAAACGTGCCCTGATCACCGGCCTGCACGGCTTCACGGGGCGCTACGTGGCGCGCGACCTGGCCGCTGCCGGCTATCGCGTGTTCGGTACCGTGGTGCCGGGCCATGGGAGCGATGCTCCTGAACCCGATGTGTTCGCGGTCGACCTGCTTGATCGCGCCGCCGTGGCCGCCATGGTCGAACAGGTGCAGCCGGACGTCGTGGTGCACCTGGCCGGCATCGCTTTTGTTGCGCATGCCAACGCCGAACTGATTTACCGCGTCAACATCGTCGGTACCCGCAACCTGCTCGAAGCGCTGGCGGCCCAGCGCCACCAGCCGTCGGCGGTGCTGCTGGCATCGTCCGCGAATGTCTACGGCAACGCCAGCGTCGGCCAGATCGATGAGTCCCTGGCGCCCGCGCCGGCCAACGATTATGCCGTCAGCAAGCTGGCCATGGAACACATGGCGCAGTTGTGGGGCGACAAGCTGCCGATCATTATCGTGCGGCCATTCAATTATACCGGCGTTGGCCAGGATGACAATTTCCTGCTGCCCAAAATCGTTTCGCATTTCCGCAAGGCGGCGCCGGTGATCGAACTGGGCAACCAAGCCATCGCGCGCGATTTTTCCGACGTGCGCATGGTGGCCGACAGCTACCGCCGCCTGCTGGTGGCCAACGTCGCCGGCCAGACCTTCAATATCTGCTCCGGCCAGGCGCATTCGCTGGGCGAGGTCATCGCGCTGATGGAGTCGATTGCCGGCTACCGGATCGAAGTGAAGGTCAATCCGGCGTTTGTGCGCGCCAAGGATGTGCTGGTCCTGATGGGCAACAATGAAAAACTGCGCAGCGCGATCGGGGCCATGTCCCCGATTCCGCTCGCCGACACGCTGCGCTGGATGTACCAGGCGTGAGCCGCCTGCGCGTCGGCCTGGGAACGACCATGATCGAACCGGGCCTGACCGGCGGAAGACTGGACGGGATCGGCGTGTACACCCAGGCGCTGCTGCAGCACTTGCCGCAGGCCGGCTGCGATGTGGCCGCCTGGTCGTATCCGCGCCTGCGCGGCGACGCCACGGCGATCAGCGTGGGCCAGGCGATGCCGCAATCGTTCGAAGCGGCCAGCCTGACCGACCTGCTCACCCCGGGGGCGAACCGGGTGCACATGCCGGCCGATATTTTTCACGCGACCGATTACCGTATCGTGCGCATGGATTGCCCGGTGGTGGCGACCCTGCACGATGCGCTGCCGATCAAGTATCCGCAGTGGTGCAGCCCCGGCATGCGGCGCGCCAAGAACTGGATGCAGCAAAAAGCCGCGCGCAAGGCACAACATGTGATCGCGGTGTCGAACTTTGCGATCGGTGAACTGGTCGAATGCTTCGGGGTAGATGAAAACAGGATCAGCGTGGTGCCCAACGGCGTCGATGCGGCGTGGCTACAAGCGCCCGATGCGTCGGCGGTGGCAGCGACCTTGCTCCGCAACGGTCTGCGCGCGGGCTATTTTTTGTTTGTCGGTACTTTGCAGCCGCGCAAGAACGTCGAGCGCCTGCTCAGTGCCTACCTGAGTTTGCCGGACGCGCTGCGGGCCGAGCGCCAGCTGGTGATTGTCGGTAGCGCCGGCTGGCGCTGCGAAGAGCTGATCGCGCGTATCAAGGCGGCGCAGCAGGGTGGCGAGCAGGTCGTATGGCTGAACCAGCTGACCGGCGCCGACGGCCTGCGCCATGTGTATGCGGGCGCGGGCGTGTTTGTGTTTCCGTCCTTGTACGAAGGTTTCGGTATCCCCGTCGTCGAGGCGTTTGCATCGGGGGTGCCGGTAGTGGCCTCGAATAGCAGTTCCTTGCCGGAAGTAACCCGGGGCGCGGCGCTTGACGTCGATCCGGGCAACACTGGTGACATCGCCGCGGCGATGCAAGCGCTGGCGCGCGACGATGCGCTGCGCTCGCGTTGCATTGCGGCGGGCCGCGCTCGCGCAGCCCAGTTGACCTGGCACGACACCGCGCTGCAGACCGCCGCCGTGTATCGTGCCGTCCTTTCACAATAATTTGCCGTCGTACTGAGCCACTTGCGAAACTATGCGTGTCCTACATTTCTATAAAACCTATTTCCCGGAATCGGTGGGCGGCGTCGAGCAGGTCATCCGGCAGATGTGCGTCGGCACCGGCCGCCTGGGCGTGCGCAATGAGGTACTGACGCTCACGCGCCAGAAGGAAAAGCGCGACGTCGAATTCGAAGGCCACAAGGTGCGCCTGCTGCCGCTCGACTTCGAGATTTCCTCGACCGGTTTTTCGCTGGCTGCGTTCGGCGAACTGGCGCGCATGGCCGAAGAAGCGGACGTGGTGCATTACCATTTCCCGTGGCCGTTTATGGACCTGGCGCACTTTATTTCGCGCATCAAGAAGCCGAGCCTGGTGACCTACCACTCCGACATCGTGCGCCAGAAGCAGTTGCTGCGCCTGTACCAGCCGCTCAAGCACCGCTTCCTGCAAAGTGTCGACACCATCGTCGCCACCTCGCCAAATTACATGGCATCGTCGGCCGTGCTTGACCGTTATCGCGACAAGACGCGCGTCATCACCTACGGCCTGGACAAGACCATTTATCCGGAACCGGACCAGGCGCGCATGGACAAATGGCGCGCGCAGATCGGCGAGCGCTTTTTCCTGTTCGTCGGTGTGCTGCGTTATTACAAGGGCTTGCATATTTTGCTCGATGCGGTCGCCAATACCGATTATCCGGTGGTGATCGTCGGCGCCGGTCCGATCGAGAGCGAGCTCAAGGCGCACGCCGAGCGGCTCGGCCTGACCCACGTGCTGTTCGTCGGCGCGCTCGACGAGGCCGACAAGGTGGCCTTGCTGACCCTGTGCTACGCACTGGTGTTCCCGTCGCATTTGCGTTCGGAAGCGTTCGGCATTTCGCTGCTGGAAGGGGCGATGTACGGCAAGCCAATGATTTCGAGCGAGATCGGCACCGGCACGACCTACATCAATATCGATGCGGAAACCGGATTGGTCGTGCCGCCGAGCGATCCGCAAGCGTTCGGCGACGCCATGCGCAAGCTGTGGGATAACCCGGAACTGGCGCAAGCCATGGGTGAGCGCGCCGAAGCACGCTACTGGGAATTGTTCACCGCCGAGCAGATGGCCAAGAGCTACACCGCGCTGTATCACGAACTGGTGGCGCGTCACGCCACCGTGGCGCTGGCGCAAGTGCAGGCGTAAGTCCTGGCATGTGTCTTTCCGGCGGCATTGCCCGCTGCGTGGAGCTTGACCGGCGTGATTGGCTTCGAACGTAACGCCGTCATGCCTGCCAGTGGCAGGAGTGACGGTGTGAAAGTCACGGACACAATGACTTAGTCAGCGCCAACTTCCATCCCTTTTTTGCATTCGCGGACTAAATTTCCTCCGGCTGGTTCGTACTCAGCAGCACGATTGCCGCCCCAAGGCGGGAACTGGTATGCTTTGACGAGGGAATCGCAAAGGCCGGGTATGGTGAAGCAGTTATTACTTGTTGCGGGATTGCTGGCTGGGGCGCCTGTCCGTGCCGGCTTGCCGCAGGCGCCGCCCCGGCTGTACATCACGACCGAATATTCGCCGCCGGCCAGCATGCTCGATGGCGAGCGCGTGATTGGCTATTCCACCGAAAAAATCCGCGAAATCATGACGCGTACGTCGATCAGCTATTCGATCGACCTGCTGCCCTGGAAGCGCGCCTACACTGCGGCCGTGCAGCGGCCCGACGGCTGCGTCTACGCGACCACCCGCACCCCCGAGCGTGAGCGGCTGTTCAAATGGGTCGGGCCGACCGACGAGGGCGAGTGGGTGCTGCTGGGACGGGCCGACCGCGCTTATCAGCTCAACACCCTGGAAGAGGCGCGCGCGCTGCGCATCGGCACCTACAACGGCGACGCGCGCGACGACTATCTGCGTTCGCGCGGTTTCCAGGTCGATCCGGCGCCGAACGACATGCTCAATCCGCAAAAACTGTTGATGAACCGGATCGACCTGTGGGCTGCCGGTTTGCGTCCTGGCAGCGGCGTGCTCGAACAAAACGGCTGGGCGGGGAAGATTGTGCCGGTGCTGGTATTTAACCGGATCAAGGTCTATCTCGCCTGCAACCGCGCCATTCCCGACGCCGTGATCGACAAGATGAATGCCGCGCTCGACGCCATGAACCGCGACGGCACCTCACGCCGGCTTGAGCGCAAGTACGACAACTGGGTGACGCGCAAGCCGACCGAGGCGGAGGCCGGGCAGGGCGTTCCGGCCCGCTAAAGAACCGGCCGGACGGGGGGCAAAGGTCAGGGGCGCAAAGGTCAGGGATCGCACCAGACGGCCCCAGACGCATCGGCCCGGGCACGCAGCTACTCAGGCACGCAACTACTCAGGCACGCAACTACTCAGGCACACAGCTTCTCAGGGGCACAGCTTCTCAGCCACACAGCTACACAGGCACACAGCTTCTCATGCCCGCAGCGGCGGGAACGGTGCAGACCGCGCCAGGGCAAGCTGCCCCATGACGCGATGACCCCGCCATGCCCCCTGACAGACCGAACGGTTAGGCCGCGCCTGCCCGGCCGATCGTAATCGTCCTGCGCACCGGTGCTGCGGCGCGTGCGCGCAGTTGCCCGCAGCCGCCGTCGACATCTTGCCCCGCCGAATCGCGCAGCTTGGTCAGCACACCGCGCTGATGGAGCGTGGCGGCAATGGCACGCGCACTCTCCCAACTGGGCCGCTTAAACGCCAGATCCGGAATCGTATTGTATGGAATCATGTTCAGCACGGCATATTTGCCTTTTAACAGGCGTACGATGCCGTCGATCTCGTCCTCCCCATCGTTAATGCCTTCGAGCAGGGTCCACTGATACTGCACCGGGTAGCCGGTCAGCCGGGCATACTGCTCGCCCGCCTCGACCAGTTGCTCGGGCGTGATGCGCGGCGCGCGCGGCAGCAATTGCTCGCGCAGCGCGGGCTTGGTCGTGTGCAGCGACAGTGCCAATGCAGGTTTGACCACGCCCTGCGCCAAACGTTCAAACACGCGCGGGTCGCCCACAGTCGAAAACACGAGGTTCTTATGCCCGATATTGCCTTCCGTCCCCAGCAGGTCAATGGCGTCGAGCACATTGTCGAGATTATGGGCTGGCTCGCCCATGCCCATGAAGACCACTTTTTTCACCGGCCGCTGGGTGCGCGCTAGCACCACCTGGGCGATGATCTCGCCGCTGCTGACCTGGCGGATGAGCCCCTCGCGTCCGGTCATGCAGAACTGGCAGCCGACCGCACAGCCGACCTGGCTGGACACGCACAGTCCATCGCGCGGCAGCAGCACGCTTTCGACCGCCTGGCCATCGGCCAGTCCGACCAGCAAGCGGGCCGAGCCATCTTCACCGGGATGCGAGGAAATCAGCCGTGCCATGGCCTGCAGCTCGGCGTCGAGCGCGGGCAGGGCGGTGCGTACGCCAAGAGGGAGGAAGTCGTTGGGACGGCGCCGTCCCTGATCGTAGGGGCGGCCCTGGACCCAGTCGCGCAGCACGCGCTGTTCGTGCAAGGGCAGGGCGCCCAAGGCGCGCAGGCGCTGGCGGATGGATGTAAGTTGCATCGCGCTATTTTATTGCATACGCGCGGGAGACGGGATGTTGGAATGAAAACGGCGCAGTTGCCTGCGCCGCCGGGTGGATCATTGGCTAGTGTTGGACGATGCCGACCACATTACCGCTGCCATGTTGCGTGACGTTGGCGCTATAGCTGTTGCCGGTCTGCGCGATCGACGAGGAATTGATTTTGCCGCCGGTGCCGAACTGATTGACCTGTGCCTTGTTGTCGTAACCGTTCTGCGAGACCAGCGATTCGCTGCCGACGCCGGCTTGCGTCAGGGTCGTCAGGTTTTTGTTGCCTTTCTGGTTGATGGCACTGACGTTTTTCTTGCCCGACTGCTCGGTGAGTGCATTGTTGTCCGAACCACTCTGGGCAATTGTGGAGCCAACCTGCTGAGCGTCTTTCTGGATTGCCTTGGCAGTATTCGAGTTGCCGCTCTGCTTGATGTTGACTTCGCTGAAATTCACCTTGGTCTGGGTGGCAACCGCGCTGTTCTGCGAGCCGTTCTGGTCGATATTGGCAATTCCGTGGCCGGAATCGAGCTGTTTGACTGCAATCTTGTTGTCGGAGCCGCTCTGCTTCGCAGTCAGCTGGGAATCGGAAACGTTTTGCTGCTCGAGCGTGGCAGCGTTCTTTTTGCCTTCCTGGGACAGCGAGGCTTTGCTCTTCTTATCATTGTCTTGCCGAATCGTGCCGGCATTTTGCTCGCCGCTCTGCGATACCAGGGCGGTCGACTGGGATGAATTTTCCTGGCGGATGGCGGCGCTGTTCTCGTTTCCTTTTTGAGAAATCTGAGCCTCGACATCCTGGCTCTTCTTCTGGAAGATGCCTGGATTTTTGGAGTCGCCCACCTTGTTGTTGTCGCCGACTTGGGAAATCGTCGCCTTCGCCCCTTTTGCATCAAGCTGCTCCGCATAGGCGCTGTTGCCGTTGCCTTTTTGCGAGGCGCTGACGGTATTGTCCGCGGCCTGGGCCGAGATGGTGGCAAACGCCAATGCCAGTGCGCTTGCCAGTGCCGATAAAGGATGTTTCATGATAGTCTCCGTAGATGAATGGGGTCAGGTCAGGTTCGATTCAGCGACCCCGATAAACTGAATACCGGCATGCGGCAATCACCGCGCGGGCCGGCGCCGCCGGTCAGCTTTAATGCTGATAGATACAGGCCTGGTTGGCGCTGCCGGTCTGTAGCACGTGCGCCGCCGCATCCGTGCCGGTCTGCGTGACAACCGCCGTGTTGGGCGCGCCCGCCGAGGCGGTCCCGGTTTGCGTCACCGTCACCCGGTTGCCGTTGCCGGTTTGCGTGATCAGGGAGTCGCTCAAGTGCAGGCCTTGCGCCAGGGTCGCCGCGTTATTGTTCCCGAGTTGAATGATGGCGCTCGCGTTATGGCTGCCCAACTGATCGCTGATTGCCTGATTGCCGCTGCCTGTCTGTGCAATCGACGAGGCGGTGGACATGCCGTCCCGTTGCGTTGCCGTCGCCATGTTCGCGTTGCCGATTTGGTGGACGCCGGCCGGCGCAAGGAGCACATTCTCCTGCACGAGCGCAAGCGAATTCGCGTCGCCTTCCTGCTGCAGGATCGCGCCTTCGACAGCCGACAGAAGCTGGGCGAGCGCGATCATGTTGTTGGTGCCGAGCTGCTGGGCGACGGCATGGAAGTCGTCGACATGCCGCTGCCGGAGATTGGCCAGATTGCCGGCGCCGCGCTGCTCGGCATGCGCCATGGAAGCCTGGACCCGGTCCTGGTCGATAAAGCCAGTATTGTGGTTGCCGGCTTGCTCCATCTGGCCAATGGCCCCTGTCGATTCGGTTTGCCCGATGCTGGCGCTGTTGACATCGCCACGCTGGGCGAGCGCGGCGCGCATGTCCGGGCCGACGATATCGTTTGCGGCCCAGGCTGTGGAGCCCGGGAACGCAACCGTGAGGGCGAGTGCCATCGCCGATAAAGGGGATTTCATGGAGTGCCTCCGTGGATTGTCGTGACCGGGTCTGGCGCGATTGAGCGACCCCGATGAGTGAACGAGTAAATGGATCAGCGACTTTCATGGTGAATCAGCGTGGCAGTCTTGCCGCTGCCATATTGGCTAAGCTGCGCGCTCCCTTCGCGGCGATGCCGGCGCGCAGCATCGATGGCAGGAAGGGATTCATCGCTCACTCCTTGCCTTGGCGGGAGCGCGCCGGCCAGCGGTGATGGTGCCGGACTGCTTGGGCCGATACATGGTGTCGCGCTCGTCCAGGTAACGCTGGAGCACCGGATTGGACCAGTGCGCCTCATCCTTCAAGGCCCAGCTGCCATCCTTCAAACCCTGTACGATCAGGTGGGCAACGCCGGCCTCGATCGCTTCGCCGACGCACAGCTGGGTCGGCTCGTTACGCGTCATGCCGCCTTCGAGTTCGAGCAAATCCTTCACGTTCACGAACTTGAACACGCTGGGATGGATCTCATACGAGTAGACCGTCTTGCTGGTCGAGACGCTATGCAAGACCTGCCCACCGCGAATATCGATGGTGCGCAGATTGACCGTGACCTGGTCGACCCGGTATTGCGTGCTCAGGCCAATGCCCAGGAAGCGCGCGCCAGCGCCGCCAGTGCGCACATTGCTTTCGTACGCAACGATGCCGCCCTCGATGAGCACCGACGCGGCCACCAGCGATGGAATCTGCACCAGCGGCGTGCCGGCCGGTTGCGGCATTTCCAGCGCCCGCATGATCTTGCGTTCGGTGAGCAGGTTCTGCAGGTTTTCGCGCTCGACCGGGATGAACCAGCCCGACTCCTTGAGCGCCTTGACCAGCATCGACGAGGCGCCCTGCGTGACCACGGTGGAAAACGAGCTGTCCGGGGATGGCTTGTATTGCCCGGTCTGGTCGCGGACGCCGTACACGGCCACGGCTACCTTGCCTTTTGGAGCGGGCAGGTTGAGCAGGTCGCGCGTGACCGGCGTGATGGGCGCCAGTTGCGCGGCGGCCGTGACCGCCGAGGGCGGATGGCGAAAGCTGCAGCCCGCGATCAGGCTGGCCCCGGCCGTGGCGGCAATCGCCCAGCGCAGGGCGTTCATTGTGCCACCTCGAAGGTGGTGGTGGCGCCGGTGCTCCGGTCGGTCGTTGTGATGCGCAGCATGCCGCCACCGAGGTCGACGACAGTGATGGTGAAGTTGGCGGTGGAGAAAGTTCCTGGCACCAGCTTGCCGTCCGGCCCCTGCAGTTTGGAGGTGGCGGCCGAGGCGAGTTGACTTAACACAGTGCGTTCGAGAGTTTGATTGAACTGTGCCAGCGGCGACTGGTCGAAGAAAGAAGAGCCACCGAGGCCCTTGTCCTCCTTGTGCTTGGTGGTAGCCGTCGCGCTTGCCAGCAGCCCTGGGCCGTTGGCCGGGTAGCCGCCGAACGACGGGTTGATGGGCAAATACACGAGTTCAGTCGCGGTGGCGGCGTTCGCCAGTACGACCAGGCACAGCGCTGCCGCGCGGGTGAGGGAATGGAGTGGCATGGCTGATTTCCTTACTTTGATGGAGTTGACAGAGACAGCGTTGAACAGACTCAGAATTCGTCGGCCGCGAGGTCGGCGTCGATGATGCTTTGGCGCTCGGCATCGGCTTGCAACACCGCCTGGTAGGTTCTTTCGGCGGCGTCTTCGCTGAGCGATTTGATGGCCCCCCGGGCGGTCGGCAGGCGCGTTTCGAACACGCGGCGCTGGGCGAAGTCGATCCGCACTTCGCTGCCACGGCGTGCCGACGGACGTTCGACGATGGCAAGGGTGAACCGTTCGCTGCCTTCTTTTTCGCGCCATGCGGCGATGAAGTACTGGCAAAAATCGTGGCCGGCAACGGTGACAGCCTGGCTGGTGACGACGCCGCTGTCGGTATCGGAGGCGAGCATCCGTCCGGCGTTACCGAGCTTGTCGGGCGCGTCTTGCGGGGTTGTTTGGCTGGCGCTTGCGCTGAGCCCGCATCCGAGCGACAGCGCGCAGATGGCGAATAGTGTGGTGGTCGGGGACATACGGCCTCGCGGTTGTTGTTATTGTTATGGCCTGAAATGCAGTGACAGATGAGCAGATGAGAAGAGAGTTTATCGAGGGCGACCTGGCCGGCTTTGATGGTTGTCAAAAAATTCAAGGTCCGGATTTCAAGCGCTTCGACTGGCTAAAGATCAAAGCTGGTGGACGCAGCGGTGATACAAGCGGGAGCGGTTCCCCCAAAAAAGAGCGCTGCCTTTTCAGGTCAGCGCGCTGGACAGGCAGAGTGGCGGAGAAGCACGGACGAAACGTCGGTCGGGCAGCAGACGCCTGTGCGGACGAGGGGCATTGGCTGCCATCGGGCGAGGGGTAGGATGTGGTGCTGCTGACCACGCAGATCGCACCGACCGTCAGTGCAAAGTCGGTCGAATTGGGTGTCGTGACGCCGCTGGCGTTGAAGGATTTTGTCGATTGAAACAGCGACGGGTCCTTGAAGATATCGAGCAGGTCGAGCAGTCGGGCGGAATGGAATGCCGCCAGCAGGCGGGCGGAAAGCTGGGCAAGCGCCGGCGATGCTGGACGGAGAAAGCCAGGTTGGTCCCGCGCCGGGCTGGCGCTGGCGCTGGTGATGGGCGGGAGGCGAGCGCTATCGCATTGCCGCCGGTCTCGCTCCCAAAAATAAAGCCGGAACCCTTTTCAGGGATCCGGCTTTGGCATGTGCAGCGCAGGCATCCGGCTACTGCGCGCTGATCGCCGCAATATCGGCCTCTGCATGCCTCATGCGCGTGAATTAATGCGCCACCCACCACTGTTGGGCGAACTCGCGATCAAACGCAGGCAAGATCGACTTTTGAATCGTGGTGCCGTTCAGTACCGGGAAGCGCGATTTGAAACTCGCTTCGTCGGTGCTCCACTGGTCGGAAATCGTAATGTCGAACGTCGATGTGGATGCGCCTGCAATCGCCTGGTCGATCAGGGGAATCGAAGGGCCGGCCTTGAATTCGTTTTCGTTGCGCTTGCGGGCAACGGCCTCGACGTGTCCGAGGTAGAAAATCCCGGGTGTGGTCGGAACCAGCCTGGCATGAATCGGCGTGAAAAACATGCCGTGGATAGGGAAGGAGCTGGACATGCCCGTAATGCCGCGAATGACGTACTCGCCTTTGTCCAATTCCATGCGCAGATAGTAAGTGCTGCCTGCTGGGGTATCGGTCTCGGCTTTTGCCAGGGCATCCATCGTGTAGTTAATCCGGTCGGCGCTTTCCTTCGCTTCCCCCTTTTCCACGTGCAGTGCGATCGCCTTTGGCTGATGGGACGTGCGGTGGATATTCTTGATGGTGGCAGTCATCAGGTAGACGGATTTGTCAGCGTTGACCGCCGCATTGTCGGTACCCGAGAACGGCATCTTGGTCGGCGTGGCGCAGCCGGTCAACAGGAAGAATGTGGTAACTGCAGCAGTGTTGATAAATTTGGAAAACATACTCACCTTAAATGTTATCGAATATAAATTACTACGAGAAATAACTTTTGCGTGGTTGCAATTTTCCATTACTTATTGCCGAATTTCAATATTTTCCTGCAATGTGTTGTAAATATCCGATGCGCGATGGCGTGTGCACGGCGCAAGACAGGTCGTCGAACCGCGCTGCGACGGTGTGGCGTTACTGGCTGGATGCGGATGAGGTGCGGGACGTAAACAGCATGCGCGATCTGACAGACAGGCGAGGCTGGTAGCGTCGGGGCGTATGGAAGATGTGGGGGATTTTTGAAGCAAGGCCAATGCGAGGCAACTGGCCGGAGAGTCTGGATGCGCGTAAGCGCGTCAATTCAGTGGTGCCGGGAGCCGGAATCGAACCGGCACGCTGTTTCCAGCGCGGGATTTTGAGTCCCGTGCGTCTACCTATTCCGCCATCCCGGCAACGCGACCCGCATTATGGCTGATTTGCCCGGTTCAGGCAACTCTTTCGCGTTTTGCGCAGCCGGCTGTCATGACACCAGCCCGGCGAACGGCGTATGATCTCGTCTACCTTGGGCTACGACGCCGTCCGTACGGGCCGCGCGCACGATGAATAACAAGAAGATCCGCGAACTCATACTCGGCAAAGCGCTCGACCCGATGAAAAGCGAAACCCGCCACTCGATGGCGCTGGTCGCCTTTCTGGCCTGGGTCGGACTCGGCGCGGACGGCCTCTCGTCCTCCGCCTACGGCCCGGAAGAAACCTTTCGTGCGCTTGGTGGCCATACCCACCTCGGCCTGTACCTGGTGCTGGCCACCGCCGTCACCGTGTTCGTCATCGCGCTGGCGTATAACCAGGTCATCGAACTGTTCCCCACGGGGGGCGGCGGCTACCGCGTCGCCACCAAGCTGGTCGGCCCGTATATGGGACTGGTCTCGGGCTGCGCGCTGATCCTCGACTACGTGCTCACCATCGCCATTTCGATCGCGTCCGGCGTCGACGCCCTGGCCTCGTTCCTGCCGCTCGGCTTCCAGCCGTATAAACTCTGGGCCGAAGCGTTTTTCATTGGCCTTTTGATCGTGATGAACCTGCGCGGCCTGAAGGAAGCGATCCAGATCCTGCTGCCGATCTTCCTCGGCTTCGTGGCCACGCACCTGGTGCTGATCGTGTACGGCATCGTCGCGCATGCGTCCTACCTGCCGCAGCTGATCCCCACCACCATGATCGAAACGCGCGAACTGGCCAGCAGCATCGGCTGGACCGGCGTGGCGGGCATGCTGCTGCTGGCCTACTCGCAGGGCGGCGGCACCTACACCGGCCTCGAAGCGGTGTCGAACAACGTCAACCTGCTGGCCGAACCGCGCGTGCGCACCGGGAAGATGACGATGCTGTACATGGCGCTGTCGCTGGCCTTCACCGCTTCCGGCATCATCCTCCTGTACCTGCTGTGGGACGCCAAGCACGTGGCCGGCCAGACCCTCAACGCATCGACCTTCAAGGCCATCATCGACAGCATGGGCCTGGGCGGCCCGCTGCTCAACCAGATCCTGCTGGTGATCGTGCTCGCGTTCGAGGCCGGACTGCTGTTCGTGGCCGCCAATACCGGTTTTCTGGGCGGCCCGTCGGTGTTGTCGAACATGGCCGCCGACTCCTGGGTTCCGCACAAATTCCGCTACCTCTCGACGCGCCTGGTGACGCAGAACGGCATCCTCGTGATGGGCATCGCCGCGCTGGCGATCCTGTTCTGGACCGAAGGGAAGGTGACCCTGCTGGTGGTGCTGTATTCGATTTCCGTATTCCTCACCTTCGCCATTTCGCTGTTCGGCTTGTGCCGCTACTGGTGGCAGAGCCGCAAGAACGAAGGCCAGATCTGGGTACGCCGCTTCCTGCTCTCGCTGACCGGCTTCGTCATCTGCGCCGCCATCCTGGCGATCCTTTTGTACGAGCGCTTCACTGAAGGCGGCTGGGCGACCATCGTCATCATCGCCGCCATCGCCGCGCTGTGCGTCACCATCCGCAACCACTACCGCGAAACCAAGGCCGCGATCCACTCGGTCGACGAAGTGTTCGCCAACCAGCCCTTCGGGCCCGTGACCGAACCGGTGGAGCCGAAGGCGGATGACCAGACCGCCGTGTTCATTGTTGGTTCCTCGCGCGGCGGCGGCTTGCATGCCTTGCTGTGGGTGCTGCGCATGTTCCCCGGCCACTTCAAGAACTTCCTGTTCGTGAACGCGCGCACGGTCGATTCGCATGCTTACGGCGGCATCGGCGCACTTGAAAAAATGCGCGAGGAGGCGGCCGATACGCTCGAATATTTTGTCGATTTCTGCCAGAGCCACGGCATGGCCGCGTCGTCGTATATCAGCTTCGGCACCGACGCTGTCGATGAAGTGACCCGGCAGTGCGAAGAGATCAACCGCGAGTATCCGAGTTCGATTTTCTTCACCAGCAAACTGATTTTTGCGACCGATAACTGGTTCACCCGCCTGCTGCACAACCAGGCCGCGCTGGCGGTGCAGCGCCGCCTGCACCTGGAAGGCTTGCAGATGGTGATCCTGCCGATGAAGGTCTAGTGCACTATACGGCCGGGGAAGCACAGCGACGGAAGTTAAGCTGGCTCAAGCAATTGTTCGTTGCCCTCTGCAGCGAGCTCCCATGTCCAATTGTGGTCGGTCTCCGAAACGATGATCCGGATATTGCTAACGCGGTCAATTGCATTGAGCGTGTCCACGGCAGTCGCCGCTTTGTCATTTACAGTGTGTTGTTGGAGGTAGATGAGCCGTATCAGGAAATCTTCGGCTTTTGGAATACGTCCTTGCTTTTCCCACTTCGCGATGGATTGTTCTGTGCAGCCAAGTAACTTGCCCAACGATTTTTGTGAAAGCAGTAACGCGCTGCGCAGATAACGGAACTCGGCACCTGTGAGTTTGCCGGGCTTATGTGCCAGCGCGAGGCAGATGGTCCGGATGAGCCCATCGAGGTCGTGATACGAGACGGTTTTCCCGTACGGCGTTTCTTTCTCGACGTAGCCGTTTTTGAGCCATACGTTGCGCAAGCCTCCGTCGGTAAAGTGAAACATGTTTTTCTCCTATGCGTGCATCGCAGTGACGATGATCAATCCCGGATCATCTCTGACCGCGACGATGACAGCCACCCGGTATCCGGCACTAAAATTCTCCATTTTGCATTCGACCGAACCCTTCATCGCATTAGGTTCGGGAGTTCGCTTGATCCGTCCCGTTCTCCAGGTGTCAAGGACGCAGGCTTTCGTGATTCTCCTGGAGCGCATTTGTTCTTCCACATGCTCCGTGAAGAATAGCTTTGACGTATCCTTGGACTGCTCATGTATCAGGGCTCCAAGCTGCGCCATTGATAGTTGAGTTCTCTTAACATTCATGTGCTTGCTGACCTATATAAAATATAGGTTAGTCCTGTTGAATGTGCAATCGTGTTGTATGGCGCCGTTGCCCTCCTTTTTGACATACGCCGCTATCCTTTGTTCCGGAACTCGCGGAGTACGATTGATCAACCGAGAGGGCTCCGATGGCCGGTTCGTACGGCCCGCATCCGGCCGGTCGGCACGGCGGCGCCTGGAAAATACGACGATGCATAAGCGTTGCTGATCGAAACCCCATTTTCAACAAGCGCCAATCAGCATGCTACATTGTGATTTTTCCAATGTAGCCATCCATGAAACAGCGTATCGTCGGTCTCGACCTGGCCCGGGCCCTTGCCGTCATCGGCATGGTGGTCGTCAATTTCAAGGTCGTGATGCATGCCGGCGCGACCGATGCCTCGTGGTGGCTGGCGCTCTTCGATGCGCTCGACGGACGCGCTTCCGCCATCTTCGTGGTCCTGGCAGGCGTCGGCCTGTCGCTGGTCTCGCAGCGCGCGCGCCAGTCGGGCGATGCTTGCGCGCTGCGCGCCGCCCGCGCCGGCATCCTGAAACGCGCCGCCTTCCTGTTCGTCGCCGGCCTGCTGTACGTGCAGGTCTGGCCCGCCGACATCCTCCATTACTACGGCGCCTACATGGTCATCGGCGCGGCCGCGCTGTCATGGCGCACCGGCGCCGTGCTCGCCGTCGCCGCTGCCATGGTGGCCGGCTTTGTTCTGCTGGCCACGAACCTCGACTACGGCACCGGCTGGAACTGGGAGACACTGGCCTACACCGGCTTCTGGACGCCCGCCGGCTTCGTTCGCAACCTGTTCTTCAACGGCTTTCACCCGGTGTTCCCGTGGGCCGGCTTCCTGTTGCTGGGAATGGCCGTCGGCCGCGTCGACATGCAATCGACCGCCGTGCTTTACCGGGTCTTCATGACCGGCCTTGTGATGGCCATCGCAGCCGAATCGACCATGTTGATTGGCCAATCGCTTGCCCCGCCGGGAACGGGCATCTGGTCGCACCTGTGGTCATCCGGCCCGCTGCCGCCGATGCCGCTGTACTGGATCGCCGCCGCCGGCGACGCCATGGCGGTGATCGCCGCCTGCGTCTGGATCGGCCAGCGCTGGCCCGGCGCGTGGCTGCTGACGCCCCTGGTGCATAGCGGCCAGCTCGCGCTCACGCTCTACATCGCCCACATCGTCATCGGCATGGGCGTGCTCGAAGCGCTTGACCTGCTCAATGGCCGCACGCTCGCCTTTGCGGTGAGCAGCGCGCTGCTGTTCTCGGCTTGGGCGGTGCTGTGCGCGCACCTGTGGCGCCGCCGCTTCGCGCTTGGGCCGGTCGAGTGGCTGATGCGGCGCTGCACCGGGTAAGCGCGTACTCACTACGCCAGGGCGCCGAACGACGCGTGCCGTTCAGGGCGCGCGCTGATACAGGCGGAAGCGCTCGTCGCGGTCGGCCGCGCGCCGGCCTTCCCACAGCAGGCGCCACTCGGCACCCGGCGGCGGCTTGGCCAGTTCGCGTTCGTCGTGCACTTTCACGCTGTCCTGCAGCAGGATCAGATCGCACTTGGCCGATCCGATTTGATCGAACGGCAGCTTGCCGTAAAACGCCAGCGAAGCACGCTGCGGTGCGCCCACGTTGGAATTGATGCAGCCCGAACCCGGCGGCAGCGAGCCGGCGATCTGGCGCGCCACGCTGGCGTAGCTCTTGCTGTAATTGAAGTCCGGCAGGAACAGCGTCATGAGCAGCACCCACAGCAAGATCAGCCCGCCCGACGACAGCACCACGGCGCGCCACAGCACCGCCGGCTGGCGCGAGATGCGCCAGTGGACCAGCGCGATCCAGCCGATGGTGGCCCCAAGCGCCACCACGAACGCCAGCACACCGACTTCGGGCCGGAAGCCCGGCAGCAGCTTGAGCACATTCTTGGCCAGCTGCGCGGGCCAGCCGGTCAGCTTGGCGATCCAGAACAGCCAGACGATCGCGCCCAGCATGGTCAGCACCATCACCGAGAACCAGTCGATGGCATTGATGGCGCCGCGTTTCATGGTCGGCAGCCCGAACGCGGCCATGATGGCCAGCGGCGGCAGCAGCTTGAGCAGGTCGCCGTTTTCCGGCAGCGGATCGCACAGGATCAGCAGGGTGAGCGCGCCGACGAAAAACAGCGGCAGCACGATGTGCAGCAGATGGTCCTGGCGGCGCCAGGCGTAAATGGCCCAGCCGGCGAACGGCCAGGCCGGCCAGAAGAACCAGATGCCGACACGGAAAAAGGTCTTGATCGAGACCCAGCTCGGCAGCCCCATCTGGCGTCCGGTCCAGCCCAGCCAGGCCGCCACCGGATTCAAGCCGTACGGCTGCATCAGGATCGCCGGCAGCACCCAGATCATCGAGATCAGCACCGCCGTCAGCACCGCCAGGCCGAGGTGGCGCAGGGTTGGCACCAAGGGCACCGACAGGAAACGCGTGCACAGGAACAGGGCCAGCAGCAAGGTCAGCGGCGTGAGCAGGCCGCGCGTAAGTACCAGCGCGCCCAGCGACAGACCGATCAGGACCGCATTGCGCACCGTCTGCGCTTCCACGTAGCGCACCGCGCGGTACAGGAAATAGGCGACCAGCCCGCCCTGCAGGGTGACGGCCAGGGTTTCGTGGCTGAACATCAAGAGGCCCAGGCAGCCGAGGTAGATCAGCGCGGCCGTATCGGCCAGGGTGCGGCCGTAGTCGTCCGGCTCGGGCTGGCCGCCGAAGGCCAGCCGCAGCGGCTGGGCATCCTGGCGCCGCCCCAGGTGGAAGGCGGTCCACCAGACCGAGGCCGTGCCGGCCAAAAAGATGCCGATGGTCGACATGCGCGCCGCCATCATGTCGCCCATCAGAGCGCCGAACAGCTTGATGCACAGCGCGCCCAGCCAGAAGGCGAGGGGGCCGTCGTCGGGCACCTGCATGCCGGCGATATTCGGTACCAGCCAGTCGCTCGCGCCGCCGTGGGCCATGGTCCACATGATGCCGAAACTGCCAGCATCATCTTTCCAGTCAGCACGCCCGATCAGGCCGGGCAAGATGTACAGCAGGCCCAGCGCAAACAGGGCCCAGCGCGGGAGGGCGAGGGTGGCGGCGGCGGAAAGACGGACGGGTTTCATCGATAACGGGGGCATCGGGAATGGGGAGAGGACGTAGTATCAACGAAAAAAAAGCAGCCGGGGCTGCTTTTTAGGACTGCATGGCAAAAACTTAGCCGTTTGCAACTGCGGTTTTGGAGCCGACGGCGCCAAATTTCTGACGGAACTTCTCGACGCGACCAGCGGTGTCGACGATTTTGTGCTTGCCGGTGTAGAACGGGTGCGATTCAGCCGACACCTCGATCTTCACCAGTGGGTATTCTGCGCCCTCGTGGGTGATTTTTTCGCGGGTCTGGATGGTCGAACGGGTAACGAATTTGAAATCGCACGACAGGTCGTGGAATACAACGTCGCGGTATTCTGGATGGATATCTTTACGCATGGTCTTGCCTCGGTTAGTTTGGTAGCCAAACTGCACTTCGTCGGTCGTCTTGCCTCGTGACCCGATTGCCGCTCACTTGCCAGGGGTTAAATACTGCAACCGGCGATTATACAGCGATTTTTCGTGACAAGTCACGAAAAAGTGCCGGGATCAGGCTCCGGTTTTTCCGTTGGGGGTCAGCCCCGGGTGTTGTCTCGGTGTTGCCCAGAACGAAAAAAGGACGGCCGCAGCCGTCCTTTCGCGATGCTGCCGGGGGTGTCAGCCGCCGCGGCGCATCATGTCGAAGAACTCATTATTGTTCTTCGTGGCCTTCATCTTGTCGAGGATGAACTCCATCGCTTCGATCTCGTCCATCGAGTACAGCAGCTTGCGCAGGATCCAGATCTTCTGCAGCTGGTCGGCCTTGATCAGCAACTCTTCGCGGCGCGTGCCGGATTTGTTCAGGTTGATCGCAGGGTAGACGCGCTTTTCGGCCAGACGGCGCTCGAGGTGGACTTCCATGTTGCCGGTGCCCTTGAATTCCTCGTAAATCACGTCATCCATACGCGAACCGGTTTCGATCAGGGCGGTGGCGATGATGGTCAGCGAGCCGCCTTCTTCGATGTTGCGTGCCGCACCGAAGAAACGCTTCGGACGCTGCAGCGCGTTGGCATCCACACCACCGGTCAGTACCTTGCCCGAGGCAGGAATGACGGTGTTGTAGGCGCGCGCCAGGCGGGTGATCGAGTCGAGCAGGATGATCACGTCTTTTTTCATTTCGACCAGGCGCTTGGCCTTTTCGAGCACCATTTCGGCCACTTGCACGTGGCGCGTGGCTGGTTCGTCGAAGGTCGAGGCAACCACTTCGCCGCGCACCGAGCGCTGCATTTCGGTCACTTCTTCAGGACGTTCGTCGATCAGCAGCACGATCAGGGTGCAGTCCGGATGGTTGGCCGTGATCGCGTGGGCGATGTGCTGCAAGATGACCGACTTGCCCGATTTCGGGGACGCCACCAGCAGGCCGCGCTGGCCCTTGCCGATCGGGGCGATCAGGTCGATGATGCGGCCGGTGATGTTTTCCTGGCCATTCATTTCGCGCTCGAGGCGCAGCGGCTCGTTCGGGTGCAGCGGGGTCAGGTTCTCGAACAGAATGCGGTGCTTGCTCGCTTCCGGAGATTCGCCATTGACCTTGTCGACCTTGACCAGCGCGAAATAGCGCTCGCCGTCTTTCGGGGTGCGCACTTCGCCTTCGATCGAATCGCCCGTATGCAGGTTGAAGCGGCGGATCTGCGAAGGCGAGATATAGATATCGTCGGTCGAGGCCATGTAGCTGGCATCGGGCGAGCGCAGGAAGCCGAAGCCGTCCGGCAGCACTTCGAGAGCGCCGTCGCCAAAAATCTGTTCGCCCGATTTCGCGCGCTTCTTGAGAATGGCGAACATCAGTTCTTGTTTGCGCAGGCGGGCTGCGTTGTCGATATCGAGGCCAATCGCCATCTCCAACAGAGCGGAGACGTGCATGGCCTTCAGTTCAGATAAGTGCATGAGTTGAGTCCCGTGACGGGAAGTAAAGGTAGGGGAGGGAACTGCGTGGGTTAATCATCTGGGAAGAAATCAGTCGAGGCCAACTCGCTTCCCGGCCGGACAAGACGGCAGCGCGGGCGCGCTGCGGTCACGTTGTACTTGGTCTTAAATATTGCTGTCGATGAAGGAGGTCAACTGACCCTTCGTCACCATGCCGATTTTCTTGGCCGCTACAACGCCATTCTTGAACAGAATCAGGGTCGGAATGCCGCGGATCTCGAACTTCGGCGGAATGCCCTGGTTGGCGTCCACATCCATCTTGGCGATGACCAGCTTGCCTTCGTATTCCTTGGCGACTTCTTCCAGGATCGGAGCGATGGCCTTGCACGGACCGCACCACTCGGCCCAGAAATCGACCAGCACCGGACGGTCCGACTTGAGGACATCCGCTTCAAAAGATGCATCGCTAACGTGTTTAATATTTTCGCTCATGTTTTCCTCTAAATGAGGTAGGGGGTCAATAACGCCTGGGGGATAAGCCGACCCTGCTTCGGGGAACCTCGAACCACCTGCCGCGCGGCGCACGATGCGTTCTGCGAGGCTCGCCGTACCTTGGTACGGCTGCGCTTCTCGAACATATCTTGTGCCGCTCGCGACGGTTTTCGAAGTCCCCTTCGGTATCGCCAGCCAGTTTCCTTTTTCATCTTGCAACACTATGGTGGTGACGGTGTGTGCAAATTCAATATAGGGAAGGGCGGCAGAGGGTATCAGGCGGGGATTTAGCCGAAATAATAACCTATTTTCCCGAAAGGGGAGAAAGATTGTACGAATTCTCTTGCCCCGGACTGTTCGACGCCACCAGCGGGGCCAGCGCCGCCTGCAGTTCCTGGGCGCTGATCGGCTTCTTGAAGGCGCCCAGCACGTTCAGTCCGTGCGCCTTGGCCAGCCGCTCGGCCGCCTTGCGCACGCCGCTGTCCATGCCCGAGAGCAGCATCACGCCGCCGCCGAAACCGGCCGCAGCCGCCGCCTGCATGAATTCGATGCCATCCATGTCCGGCATCGACAGGTCGCAGATCAGCAGCTCCGGCGCATCCGACGCCAGGCTGGCCAGGGCACGCTTGGCGTCCGATTCGGCGCGCACCTCGAAACTGACAGCGGCGCCGGCCGCGGTGCCGATATCGGCCAGCATGTCGGTCAGCAGTTCCAGCATAAAATGATCGTCGTCCAGCAGCAGCACGCGGATGCGTGGGGCCGGGGCCTTGTTGGCGGGGTCGTCCATGGTTGTCTTTGGCGGCTGTTATTGTCGTTATTGGCGTCACGCGAACTGGCGCATGCCCGGCTATTATCCCGGAGATCGCCCCCGAACGGCAGGGGTGCGCGCGTTTTTTTAGGCGTCGTTGGCAAATGTCGTGTTCTGCATGATCTGCTCGGTGATGCGCGCCAGCAGCGGCCAGAGCTGGGCAACCAGGGCCCTGGCCTCGGCCCGTTCGGTGGCCGGGCTGCCATGGGCGAGGTTTTCCAGGCGCAGGCACAGCTCGCCCATGCCCATTGCCCCCACCGTGCGCGCCGACGACTTGATGCGGTGGCCCAGCTCGCGCACGCGCTGGATGTCGCCGGCCGCCAGCGCCGCTTCCATCTCGTCGAAACCGGCCTGGGTGGTCTGCAGGAACTTGAAGGCGAACTTGCGCACCTTGTCCTGATTGTAGCTGAGCAGCTTGGCCAGCACCGTCAGGTCGATCACCTCAGGGTCGCCCGCCACCGTGCGAAAGCCGGGCTGGGAGGGCGCGGCCGGCGCCGCCACCGCCGCCGGCACGCGCGGCGGCAGCCAGCGCGCCACCGCGTCGCACAGCACCGTAGGCTGGATCGGTTTGCTGATGAAGTCGTCCATGCCGGCCTGCATGCAGCGTTCGCGGTCCGCGCTGGTGGCGTTGGCCGTCATGGCCAGCACGCGCAGGCCGGCCAGGCGCGGGTCGAGGCGGATCAGGCGCGTGGCCTGCAAGCCGTCCATGACCGGCATCTGCACATCCATCAGCACGCAGTCGAAACTGGCCTTGGCCAGCAGATCGAGCGCTTCCAGGCCGTTCTGCGCCAGGCACACCACGCAGCCGGCTTCCTCCAGCATTTCGAGGGCGATCTGCTGGTTGAAGATATTGTCCTCCACCAGCAGGATGCGCGCGCCGCGCAGCAGCGCATCCTGGCCGGGCGCGCGCGCGCCGGCCGTGGCGGCATCGGTACCGGCGTGCGCGCCGACGGCGGCCGGATCGAGCTTGCCCACGCGCGCCGTGAACCAGAAGCAGCTGCCGCTGCCCGGATGGCTCTCGACGCCGACGTCGCCCCCCATCAGCTGCGCCAGCTGCTTGCAGATCGCCAGTCCCAGGCCGGTGCCGCCGTACTCGCGCGTGGTCGAAGTGTCGGCCTGCTGGAACGACTGGAACAGCTTGGCCGTCTGCTCCGGCGTGAGGCCGATGCCGTTGTCGCACACCTGGAAGCGCAGCAGGCAGTCGTCGGCGCGGTCGTCGATATTGTCGATCCGGATCGTGATGCTGCCGCTGTCGGAAAACTTGATCGCATTGTGGGTATAGTTGATCAGCACCTGGCCCAGGCGCAGCGGATCGCCCTGCAGCGCCGGCGGCAGCGCCGGATCGAGCTCGAACACCAGCGCCAGGTCCTTGGTGGCGGCCTTGGGCGCGACCACCGTCGACAGGGTCTGGATCACATGGTCGAGCGTAAAGGCGACCATTTCCACTTCCAGCTTGCCCGCCTCGATCTTGGAAAAGTCGAGGATATCGTCGATGATGCCCAGCAGGTGCTCGCCGGCGAAGCGGATTTTTTCGATGTAGTCGCGCTGGCGCGGATTCAAGTCGGTCTTGAGCGCCAGGTAGGCCATGCCGATCACGCCATTCATGGGCGTGCGGATTTCGTGGCTCATATTGGCCAGGAACTGGCCCTTGGCCATGCTCGCTTCCTCGGCCACCTTCTTGGCCTGGTCCAGCTGCGCGGTGCGCTGCTGCACGCGCTCTTCCAGGTGCTCGTTCAATTCGCGCAGCTGCTGCTCGTTGCCGATGCTGGCGCTCATATCGACCATCATCGCGATCAGGTACTCGCTCTGGCCCTGCTCATTGCTGACCGGTTTCCGGATGGTGCGCACATGCTGCTCGCGGCCCAGGCGCGCGTTGTACACCGTCTCGACATCGTCGAGCATCACGCCGCCTGCGAAGGCTTCGCGTTCGCGCGCGCTCAGCATGCCGCCCGTGCCCTGTTCGTCTCCGCTCAACTGCGCCAGGGTCAGGCCGAACTGGCTCTCGCAGGCGCTGTTCATGAGCGTGACGCGGCCCTCGGTATCCTTGATATACAGGCCGATCGGCATCATCTGCAAAATCTCGTGCAGGCGCGCCGCCAGCGCCTTGAGCGTCTGCTCGGCGCGCTGGCGCTCGCTGATGTCGCGCAGCGACACGATGGTCAGCGTATGGCCCTGCAACTGCATCGGCGTGCGATTGACTTCGGCCGGAAACTGGCTGGCGTCGCGCCGCTGCGCCGTGAGCACCTGGTTCGGCGCGCCCGGCGTGCGCACGCCCGGGGCAAGCTGCTCGGCCGGCATGCCGATCAGGGTCTCGAGCGCATACCCGAAGCTGCTCGCGCACAGATGGTTGGCATGGCGGATGCGGCCCTCGGCGTCGAGCACCAGCATCGCTTCCGGCGACGCTTCCAGCACCGCGCGCACGCGCGCCTCCTCGGCTTGCTTGCGGTCGCCGATATCGGCCATGGTGCCGCTCACGCAGCGGGCGCGCGACTTCGCATCGCGTTCGACCACGATGCCGCGCCCGAGCATCCACTTCCAGCGGCCATCCTTGCAGCGCATGCGAAATTCGCACGCCAGCACGTTGCTGCCGTTCGCGGGCGACTTGAGGCAGGCCGAAAGATCGGCCTTGAGGCGCGCCACGTCTTCCGGGTGCACATGCAGCAGCCAGGCGTTGAAATCGAGCGCGAATTCGTCCGGCCCATAGCCCAGCAGCTCCTTGAAGCGCGCCGACAACACCAGCTCGCCGCTGTGCTGGACCCACTCCCAGGTGCCATGGCCGGAGCCGTCGAGCGCGAAGCGCAGCAGGTTCTCGCTGCTGGCCAGTTGCGCGCGCGTGGCAGCGAGGACGGTGCGTTCGGTGCGCAGGGTGGCCGCCATGCGCCGCAGGCGCCACATGGCCACCCCGGCCACCAGCAGCAGCGCCGCCAGCGCCAGCGCGGCCAGGTAAGCGGGCGTTCCGTGCGTGCGCGGTGCCTGGTACAGGAAGCCATCGAGCGAAAACCCGGCCGGCAGCAGGCCAAGGCTGGCGTAGGCGGCCGCGATGGCGCGCCAGCGCTCCGGATTGCTGTAGCCTGGCTCGAGCATGTCCGCCTCCATCAGCGGCACAATGCCGCGCGCCTCGTACAGCAGGTGCTCGCGGCTGAGGCGATGCGGATAGCGGGCCCGGATCAGGTCCACGATGTCGGCCTGGTGCGCCAGCGCATAGCTCCAGCCGCGCAGGGTGGCCGCGCGCATGGCGGCCGCGCGCGCCGGATGCTCGCGCAGTTCGGTCTCGCTGGTAAACAACAGGTCGCCGTAAAAATCGATGCCGGCCGAGCGCGGCGTGAGCATGATAAAGCGGGTGCGCTCGCGTTCGAGCAGGTAGGGCTGGTCGGTACTGAAGGCCGACATGGCAGCCACCCGGCCGCTGGCCAGGTCGCCCACGTTATAACTGTGCCGCACCTGCGCATAGTTGGCCAGCGGCGCCCCGAACTTCTTCATAAAGACCAGCAGCTCCACGCTGTTGGGCGAAATCATCACCGTGCCGGTGGGCGGCAACTCCGGCTGGCCGTCGGCGCCGGCGCGCGCCAGCAGCACCGCCGGCGAATGCTGGAACACCGACGCCAGCACCACCACCGGCTTGCCGCGCCCGCGCGCCACCAGCAAATTGGAATTAGCCACCCCATATTCGGCCGCGCCCGAGGTTACCGCCGACACCGCGTCGTCGCCGCGCTCGGCCTCGCGCAACGTCACGTCCAGCCCCGCCTCCCGGTAAAAACCCTGTTCCTGGGCCGCGTAATAGCCGGCGAACTGGAACTGGTGCTGCCACTTAAGCTGCACCACGACTTTTTCCAGCGCCAGCGCGTCGGCGCCCGTCAGCGCCGCCGCCAGCAGTGCGCAGGCGCGCAGCCAGCGCAACGCGTCACGGGGGCGGGTGAACAAGGTCGGAAAGGGCATGGCGGGGCCATCGGAAGAGGAGTTAAGCTACCTCCATAGTAGCCATTTTTTGACTCCGGGAATTTACCAAAAGGAATCTTCGCCTATCGTGCGGGCAAAAGTGTCGTATTTCTGCTGTTGCTGAGAGGTTCGGCCTGCTCAGCCGACCTTGCCGGTGAACTGATACAGCTGGCCGGGATGCCACATTGTCACCACTGACGCGATTTGTCCAAGGGCGTGTGTCTTGCGCTTGAGCACCAGACAACACTGGCGCGGCCCGATCGCCAGCATTGCGGCGATGTCGCGCGGGGCGGGCAGGGCTTCGATGCTGTAGCTGGCGCTTTGCAGGGGCGCGGCCTTCATCAGGTGCTCGTTGGGCGTGATGGCCGCAAAATCCTGGGCCAGGTAATCGGGCGCGCAAGCCGGATTGACCCAGCGGTCCTCGACCTGGATCGGCACCTCGTTCTCGAAATGCACGATCACCGAATGAAACAGCGGCTGGCCGGGCGCCAGCTCGAACTGCAGCGCCAGCAGCTCGCTGGCGCGCGCCTTATCGAGCAGGTGCAGGCTGCTGCGGTGACGGTGGCCGCGGGCGCGGATTTCATCGGCGATGCTGCGGATTTCCACCAGCGTGGCCTGGTACTTCTGCGGCGCCACAAAGGTGCCCGAGCCCTGGCGGCGCGTCAGCACCTGTTCGGCCGTCAGCTCGCGCACGGCGCGGTTGACGGTCATGCGCGAGACCCCGAACTGGCGTACGAGGGCCTGCTCGGACGGCACCACATCGCCCTCCTTCCAGCGCCCGGCGGCGATTTCGCCCAGCAGATAATCCTTGATACGCTGGAAAATCGGCGTCGTGTCTTGCGCAATCTGCTGTTCCAAACTACTCTCCGAAGGCCGGCTCAAACCCTGATTCTAGCACCGTGGGCGCAGCGCCGGATTCAAAAGCAAGCAGCGGGATGACCGCCGGCGCCGGGCCACCTACGATGGGTGCATGCGATTCGATCGCGAACCGGATCAGGAACGGCAGCGGGAGCACAGCCATGAAAACAGCAATGAGCATGAACAGTACCAGCTACGATAGCGACGACGCGCGCTGGGCCGCGGTGCAGCGGCGCGATGCCGGCGCCGATGGCGTCTTTTATTACTCGGTCAGGACCACGGGCGTCTACTGCCGGCCCTCGTGCGGCGCGCGCGCCGCCCTGCGCGCCCACGTCGCCTTCCACCCCAGCGGCGCCGAGGCCGTGCGGGCCGGCTTTCGGCCTTGCCTGCGCTGCAAGCCGGACCAGCCGCCGCTGGGCGAACGGCACGCCCAGATGGTGGCGCGCGCCTGCCGCCTGATCGACGCCAGCGAGGCCGGATTGGACCTCGACAGCCTGGCCGAGGCGTGCGGCATGAGCCGCTTCCATTTTCACCGCGTCTTCAAGCACCACACCGGCATCACGCCCAAGGCCTACGCCGCCGCGCGCCGCGCCGGCAAGGTCGACGCCGGCCTGGCCACGGCCGGCAGCGTCACCGAAGCCATTTACGCGGCCGGCTACAACTCCAGCGCGCGCTTCTACGCCAGCGCCCCCGCGCGGCTCGGCATGACCCCCACCGCCTGGCGCGCCGGCGGCAGCGGCACCGTGATCCGCTTCGCCATCGGCGCCTGCTCGCTCGGCGCGATCCTGGTGGCGTCCACCGACAAGGGCATCTGCGCCATTTTGATCGGCGACGACCCCGACCTGCTGGCGCGCGACCTGCAGGACCGCTTCCCCGCGGCCGACCTGCGCGGTGCCGACGCCGGCTTCGAAGCGACGGTCGCGCGCGTGGTGGGCCTGGTCGAAGCGCCCGGCGTCGGTCTCGACCTGCCGCTCGACGTGCGCGGCACCGCCTTCCAGCAGCGCGTGTGGCAGGCGCTGCGCGACATCCCGGCCGGGCAGACTGTCAGCTACGCCGAACTGGCCGCGCGCATTGGCTTGCCGGCCGGAGCGCGCGCGATCGCCGGGGCGTGCGCCGCCAATCCGGTCGCGGTGGCGATTCCCTGTCACCGGGTGGTGCGCACGGACGGCACGCTGTCCGGCTACCGCTGGGGCGTCGAGCGCAAGCGCATCCTGCTCGAGCGCGAGAGCGGCGATGGTGGCGCGGCATGAGCGTGGCGATCGACTGGGACCGCATCGGCGCCGACCTCGATGCGCACGGGTGCGCCGTGGTGGAAGGCTTGCTCGATGCGCGGGAATGCCGCGCCTATGCCGGCGCCTACGACGACGAAGCGCGCTACCGCAGCCGGGTGGTGATGGAGCGGCATGGTTTCGGGCGCGGCGAATACCGCTATTTCGGATACCCGTTGCCCGAGCGTCTGGCGGCGCTGCGCGCGGCGCTGTACGAACCGCTGGCGCGCATTGCCAACCGCTGGCATGAGGCGCTGGGGATCGAGACGCGTTTTCCGGCGCGGCACGGCGAGTTTCTGGCGCGCTGCCACGCGGCGGGGCAGGAGCGGCCCACGCCCCTGATCCTGTGCTATCGCGAAGGCGACTACAACTGCCTGCACCAGGACCTGTACGGCGAACACGTATTCCCCTTGCAGGTTGCGGTACTGCTGTCGCAGCCGCGCGAGGATTTCACCGGCGGCGAATTCGTGCTGACCGAACAGCGCCCGCGGATGCAATCGCGGGTCGAGGTGGTGGGACTGGGGCAGGGTGATGCCGTGATCTTCCCGGTGAACCAGCGGCCGGTGAACGGCACGCGCGGCGTCTACCGCGTCAGCATGCGGCACGGCGTGAGCCGCTTGCGGTCCGGGCAACGCCACACCCTCGGCATCATCTTCCATGACGCCGAATAATCCTACAACCGGGGTCAGAGCTCTAATTTGAAATTTTGGACGATCATTCTCCAATCCGGGTCAGTTCTCTTACAACCGGGGTCAGAGCTTTAATTAGAAATTATTGCCCATGGCCTAGTCTCGACACCGTCCTCGCCGCCTTGGCATGACGTCGTTTCCGCTGACGATTGCCATCCGCTCAATGAACTCTTCGCTTCCAAATACGGCGTTCCGATTAGTGGCATGGCGTACTTGCTCGATCATTGTCCAAGCCATTTCTTCCTCGAACAATGCGCGATACCTGAGCTGACATTCGAGCCGCTCTGTGCCGAGTGCTGCATAGAGAGCGTGCGGTTCGACAATGTTGCTTGTTGCTCCGTATGCATTCGCTTGATAACTCGACCACCGGTAGTCCAGCGGGTGAGCTACCATGCCGGCGCGCACCGGGTTCAGTTCGATATAGCGCTGGCACACAAACAGATATCGTGCGTCCTGGACCAGACACGAGCGATATCGTCCCTGCCATAGCGTGCCCGTTCGGTTGCGCCGCCGGTTGACATACGGAACGTAGCGCTCTCCCAGCGTCTTCATCATGGTCGCTGGTGATGAGCAAGACTGCGGAGATATCAGTAAGTGCACGTGGTTCGTCATCAGCACATACGCATGCACGCGACATCCTGCCTGTTGAGCTGATAGTCGAAGCATATCGAGATACACGAGATAGTCCGCTTCAGCAAAAAAACAGGGCGTGCGGTTATTGCCTCGTTGAATAATATGAAGAGGAATGTCGGGGATAATCAAGCGGGTTCGGCGGGGCATAAGGTGCTCCGGAAAAATGGTGGGCATAAACAACCTGCGTCAGCGTAACGCCTTAGACGGTGTGATCATGGTGCTGCATCAATTGCGTGCGTTTTATTGCTAATCAGAGCTCTGACCCCGATGTTGCACCAGTGTTGTAACAGCGTGTGATTGGGAATTTAATTGCTAGTCAGAGCTCTGACCCCGGTTAAGCAACAAGTTGACGAGGAGGCAAAGCGCGCTACACTTTGGGCTTGCCCAACGAATGGAGAAATGATGCGTCCGATCCCTTTGCAGTGCTGCCTCGCCATCCTCGCCGCCTTCGGGGCGGCCGCGCCGGCGCAGGCGGACACCGTCCTCGATAACGCCAACGGCTATACCCTCAACAGCCGCAACGAGCTGCTGCGCTTCACGTCCCTGGCGTTCGATGACAAGGGCCGCATCCTGGCCGTCGGCAGCGCCGCCCGGGCCCGTGCCAAGGCGCCCAAGGCGCGCCATATCGACCTGCAGGGAAAAACCGTCCTCCCCGGCCTGATCGACGCCCACGGCCACGTGTTCGGCCTGGGCGAGATGCTCACCCAGCTCGACCTGGCCGGCAGCGCCACCCTGGCCGACGCCCTGAAAGCAGCTACCGACTACGCGCGCGCCAATCCCTTGCACGCCTGGCTGCGCGGACGCGGCTGGAACCAGGAGATCTGGAAGCTGGGCCGCTTCCCCACCGCCGCCGAACTCGATGGCGCCGTCGCCGACCGCCCCATCTGGCTCGAACGGGTCGATGGCCACGCCGGCTGGGCCAACACGCGTGCCATGCAACTGGCCGGCATCACCAGGGATACCCCCGACCCGGCCGGCGGCAAGATCGTGCGCGACGCCGACGGCAACGCCACCGGCGTGCTGATCGACGCCGCCCAGGACCTGGTCGCCAAGGTCCTGCCAAAGCAGTCCGAGGCCCAGGCTCGCGTCGTCCTCGACCGCGCCCTCAAGCAGATCGCGCAAATGGGCCTGACCAGCGTGCACGATGCGGGCGTCAACGTGGGCCAGGATGCCCTCTACCGCAGCTACGCCGATCAGGGCAAGCTGACGGCGCGCGTGTACGGCATGATCGGCGACGTCGGCGCCGACTTCGACCAGCTCTCGGCCAAGGGCCCGCTCAAGACCTACGCCAACGAGCTGTATGCACTGCGCGCGGTCAAGCTGTATGCGGACGGCGCCCTGGGCAGCCGCGGCGCGGCACTCATCGCGCCCTACAGCGACGAACCGAAGTCGCACGGCCTGCTGTTCCGCCAGAACGCGGACATCCACGCAATGATGGACAAGGCCATGCGGCGCGGCTACCAGGTCAACGTGCACGCCATCGGCGACGCCGGCAACCGCCAGATCCTCGATGGCTACCAGCAGCTGATCGCGCGCTATAAGAGCAAAGGCGGCGCCGCGCTGCGCCACCGGGTCGAGCACGCGCAGGTTGTCGCGCCGTCCGATATCGCGCGCTTCAAGACCATCGGCATCGTGCCGTCGATGCAGCCGACCCACGCCACGTCCGACATGAACATGGCCGAACAGCGCGTCGGCCCGGAGCGCATCAAGGGCGCTTACGCCTGGCGCACTTTTCTCAAGCAAGGCTCGCGCATCGCCTGCGGATCGGACTTTCCGGTGGAGTCGTCCAACCCCTTCTTCGGCATCCACGCGGCCGTCACGCGCCAGGATGCGGCGGGCCAGCCGGCCGCCGGCTGGTACGCCAACGAGGCGATGACGCTCAAGGAAGCGCTGCGCTGTTTTACCTTGGACGCGGCATGGGCCGGCCATCAGGAAAAAACCACCGGCTCGCTGGAGAAGGGCAAATGGGCCGATTTCATCGTCGTCGACCAGGACCTGTTCACCATGCCGGCGGCCGATATCCACAAGGTCGGCGTGCTGCAAACCTGGGTCGCAGGGCGCCTGGTGTTCAAAAAAGA
This sequence comes from Massilia pseudoviolaceinigra, assembly GCF_030846505.1. Classification (NCBI taxonomy): domain Bacteria; kingdom Pseudomonadati; phylum Pseudomonadota; class Betaproteobacteria; order Burkholderiales; family Oxalobacteraceae; genus Massilia; species Massilia pseudoviolaceinigra. Next base: position 59,325 of record NZ_JAVCWL010000004.1, read on the forward strand.
GTAAGCCCGAAGGGGCGCATAAATGATTTGACTTGGTTGTATATACAACTTAGACTTTGAAACTGCACGGGGCGCGTGCCGCTTGCGCACGCGCCTGCCCCTAAACTCTTGAAGGAGATGCCATGACCACCGATCCGACCAGTTTCGATGACGATCCCCGCTTCGACGACAGCCGCACGATCCGCGCCCCGCGCGGCACCGAACTGGCTTGCAAAAGCTGGCTGACGGAGGCGGCCTACCGCATGATCCAGAATAATCTGGACGCGGAGGTGGCGGAAAACCCGAAGCACCTGGTGGTCTACGGCGGTATCGGCCGGGCGGCCCGCAACTGGGCCTGTTACGACCAGATTCTGGCATCGCTGCGCGAACTGGAAGACGATCAGACCTTGCTGATCCAGTCCGGCAAACCGGTCGGCGTGTTCCAGACCCACCCGGACGCGCCGCGCGTGCTGATCGCCAATTCGAACCTGGTGCCCAAGTGGGCCAACTGGGAACACTTCAATGAACTCGATCGCAAGGGCCTGTTCATGTACGGCCAGATGACGGCCGGCAGCTGGATCTACATCGGCACCCAGGGCATCGTGCAGGGTACGTACGAAACCTTCGCCGAGGCAGGCCGCCAGCATTTCGGCGGCGACTGGGGCGGACGCTGGATTCTCACCGCTGGCCTGGGCGGCATGGGCGGCGCGCAGCCGCTGGCAGCCACTTTCGCCGGCGCGGTCTCGCTCAATATCGAGTGCCAGCAAAGCAGCATCGACTTCCGCCTGCGCACCCGCTACCTGGACAAGCAGGCCAGGGATATCGACGACGCCATCGCCCTGATCAAGCAGCACACGGCCGCGCGCGAAGCGGTATCGATTGGCTTGCTGGGCAACGCTGCCGACGTGCTGCCGGAGCTGGTGCGGCGCGCCAGGGCGGGCGGCCTGATGCCGGACATGGTGACCGACCAGACCTCGGCGCATGACCTGATCAACGGCTACCTGCCGCGCGGCTGGACGGTGGAGCAGTGGAAGGCGGCGCAGAAGGATCCGTCCCAGCATGCGCGCCTGACCGCCGAGGCGGCGGCATCGTGCGCGGTGCATGTGCAGGCCATCCTCGACTTCCACGCCATGGGCGTGAAGGCCGTCGACTACGGCAATAACATCCGTCAGGTGGCCAAGGACCAGGGCGTGGCGAATGCCTTCGCCTTCCCCGGCTTCGTGCCGGCGTATATCCGGCCGCAGTTCTGCGAGGGCCGTGGCCCGTTCCGCTGGGTGGCGCTGTCGGGCGACCCGGAAGATATCTACAAGACCGATGCCAAGATCAAGGAGCTGTTCCCGGAGCAGAAGCAGGTGCACCACTGGCTCGACATGGCGCGCGAGCGCATCGCCTTCCAGGGCTTGCCGGCGCGGATCTGCTGGCTGGGCCTGGGCGAGCGTCATATCGCCGGCCTGGCCTTCAATGAAATGGTGCGCACGGGGGAGCTGAAAGCGCCCATCGTCATCGGCCGTGACCACCTCGATACCGGCTCGGTCGCCAGCCCGAACCGCGAAACCGAAGCCATGCGCGACGGCACCGACGCGGTCTCCGACTGGCCGCTCCTGAACGCACTGCTCAATACCGCGGGCGGCGCCACCTGGGTGTCGCTGCATCACGGCGGCGGCGTCGGCATGGGCTACTCGCAGCATTCGGGCGTGGTCATCGTGGCCGACGGCACCGAGGCCGCCGCCAAGCGGCTGGCACGGGTGCTGGTCAACGACAGCGGGTCCGGCGTCATGCGCCACGCCGACGCCGGCTACGAGACGGCGGTCGCCTGCGCCAAGCGCAATGGCCTGAACCTGCCGATGGTTCCGTAACCTCCACGCACAATCTAACCAGAGCAAACATGAACACGACTTCGAACAAGGGCTGGACCCTCACTCCCGGCGCGATGAGCATGGCCGACCTGCGCGCCGTCTGGGCCGCGCCAGGCACGCTGACGCTGGCGCCTTCGGCTTACCCGGTCATCAAGGCTTCGGCCGCGGCGGTCGACGCCATCGTCGCCAAGGGCGACGCCGCCTACGGCATCAACACCGGTTTCGGCATCCTGGCCAAGACCCGCATTCCGGACGAAAAACTGGAAGAGCTGCAGCGCAACCTGATCCTGTCGCACTCGGTCGGCACCGGCGCGCTGCTGTCGGACGCGGTGGTGCGCCTGATCGTCTTGATGAAAATCGGCAGCCTGGCGCGCGGCTTTTCGGGCGTGCGTCCGCTCATCATCGACACCCTGATCGCGCTGTACAACGCCGGCATCATGCCCGCCATTCCGGCCAAGGGCTCGGTCGGCGCCTCGGGCGACCTGGCGCCGCTGGCGCACATGACCCTGGCCATGCTGGGCGTGGGCCAGGTGCGCGTGAACGGCGAACTGCTCGAGGCGGCGGACGCGCTCAAGGCGGCCGGCATCGAACCGGTGGTGCTGGGCCCCAAGGAAGGGCTGGCGCTGATCAACGGCACCCAGGTCTCGACCGCGCTGGCGCTGCATGGCCTGTTCATGACCGAGCGCCTGCTGGAAGCGGCCATGGTGGCCGGTTCCCTGTCGCTGGACGCGGCCAAGGGCAGCGACGCGCCGTTCGACGCCCGCGTGCACGAAGTGCGCGGCCAGCCGGGCCAGATCGCGGCCGCCGCCATCTACCGCCAGCTGGTGGCCTCGAGCGCGATCCGCGCCTCGCACCTGGTCGGCGACGAGCGCGTGCAGGACCCTTACAGCCTGCGTTGCCAGCCGCAAGTCATGGGCGCGATCATGGACCTGATCGCGAACGTGTCGCGCACCCTGCTGATCGAAGCGAATGCCGTGACCGACAATCCGCTCATTTTCGCCGACACCGGCGAGATTATCTCGGGTGGCAATTTCCACGCCGAGCCGGTCGCCTTTGCGGCCGACACGCTGGCGCTGGCGATCGCCGAAATCGGCGGCCTGGCCGAGCGCCGCATCGCGCTGCTGATCGACGCCACCTTGTCGGGACTTCCGCCATTCCTGGTGCGCGAGCCGGGCGTCAATTCGGGCTTCATGATCGCCCACGTCACCGCCGCCGCGCTGGCGTCGGAAAACAAGTCGCTGGCCCATCCGGCCAGCGTGGACAGCCTGCCCACGTCCGCCAACCAGGAAGACCATGTGAGCATGGCCACCTTTGCGGCGCGCCGTCTGGACGACATGGCGCAAAATACGGCGGTGATTGTCGCCATCGAGCTGCTGGCCGCGGCGCAGGGGATCGATTTCCACCGTCCGCTCACCTCCTCGCCGCACCTGGAGCACGTGCATCAGCAGTTGCGCCAGAAGGTGCCGTTCTTCGACGCCGACCGCTTTTTTGCCCCGGATATCGAGGCCGCGCGCCAGATGGTGCTGGACGGCGAGTTGAGTGCGTCCTGCAAGCCGCTGTTCGCGGCGCTGTACACCGCTGTGCCCTCGAATGGATAATCGGGCCATAATGTAAAAAAGGTAAAGGTGGGTGATCATGGATTTTGAGTTCAAGGCGGGCAGTATTCCTTTGCTGGTGTCGATGCCGCATGTGGGTACCGACATCCCGGACGACATCGCCGCGCGCCTGTCGCCCGACGCGCTGGCCCGTCCCGACACCGACTGGCACCTGGCGCAGCTGTACGGCTTTTTGAAAGACATGGGCGCGTCAACCCTGGCGGCGCGCTGGTCGCGCTATGTGATCGACGTCAATCGCCCGCCGGAAGACACCAACCTGTATCCGGGCCTGGACACGACCGGACTTTGTCCGGTCGACACCTTCGCCAACACGGCGCTGTACCAGGAAGGCCAGGCGCCCGACGAGAACGACGTGCGCGGACGCCTGATCCGCTATTGGCAGCCGTATCACCGCCAGCTGCGTTCGGAAATCGACCGCCTGCTGGCGCTGCACGGCAGGGTGGTGCTGTGGGACGCCCATTCAATCGCCTCGGTGGTGCCGCGCTTTTTCGAGGGGCGCCTGCCGGACCTCAATTTCGGTACTGCCCAGGGCACCTCGTGCGCGCCGGCTCTGGAGCAGGCGGTGGTGGGCGTGGCGCAGGCGCAGGACCGTTTTTCGGTCGCCGTCAACGGGCGCTTCAAGGGCGGCTACATCACGCGCCACTACGGCCAGCCGGACGTGAACGTGCATGCGATCCAGCTCGAAATGTGCCAGGTCCTGTACATGGATGAAAGCGCGCCGTTCGCATACCGTCCCGAGATTGCGGCCGAGGTCCAGCCGCTGCTGCGCAAACTCACCGAAGCCGCAGTGGGCTGGGTGCGCTCATGAGCGAGCCGCGCGTCCTGTTCGCGCGCCAGGCATTGCTGGCGCAGGGCTGGCAGGCGGATGTGCGCCTCGAGTGGGATGGCGGCGGCACGCTGCTGTCCGTCACGCCCGGCGCGCAGCACGACGGCGAGCCGCTGGCCGACCTGGTCTTGCCGGGCATGGTCAACCTGCATTCGCACGCTTTCCAGCGCGCCCTTGGCGGGCTGACCGAAACCGCAGGGGAGGGGCCGGACAGTTTCTGGACCTGGCGCCAGCTGATGTACCGCTTCGCGCGCAATATCACCCCAGAACATATCGAGGCCATCGCCGCGCAGCTGTTTTCCGAATGCCTGCGCCACGGTTACACCTCGGTGTGCGAGTTTCATTACGTGCAGCGCGACCAGGACGGCGCGATGTATGCGCGGCCGGCCGAAACGGCCGAACGCGTCGTCGCCGCCGCGCAAATGGCCGGCATCGGCGTGACCATGCTGCCGGTGTTGTACAGCTACGCCGGCTTTGGAGAAAAACCGCTGGCGCCGGAGCAGCAGCGCTTCCGTACCGATGCCGCCGACGTGCTGCGCATTGTCGACGCGCTTGAACCTTTGCGCAGCGGCCAGGTCGAAGTCGGCGTGGCACCGCATTCGCTGCGCGCCGCTTCGCTCGGGCAGATCCGCGAGGTGCTGGCGGCGCTGCCGGCCAGTCGCCCGCTGCACATCCACATCGCCGAGCAGCAGGGCGAAGTGGAGCAGTGCCTGGCGTTGACCGGGCAGCGCCCGGTGCGGCATCTGATGGAGCAAGTTGCGCTGGACGCGCGCTGGTGCCTGGTGCACGCCACCCATCTGGACGATGGCGAGGTGGCCGCGCTGGCCGCCAGCGGCGCCGTGGCGGGCCTGTGCCCGACCACGGAGGCGAACCTGGGCGACGGCCTGTTCCCGCTCGCCCCATTCCTGGCCGCCGGCGGGCGTATCGGCATCGGCAGCGACAGCCACGTGTCGCAGTCGCCGGTGGAGGAACTGCGCTGGCTCGAATACGGCCAGCGCCTGCTGCACCAGAAGCGCAATGTGGCGTCGTCGCCGGCCCAGCGCCGGGTTGGCGATTTTTTGTGGCAGGGCGCCTTGCAGGGCGGCGCGCTGGCCAGCGGGCGCCCGGTGGGCGCGCTGGCGGCAGGCAAACGGGCCGACCTGCTGGTGCTCGACAGCGATTCGGCGAATCTGGCCGGCATCGGCGCGGACGATGTGCTGGGCAGCCTGGTTTTCTGCGGTAACGACAATCTTGTCCGGGATGTGATGGTGGGCGGCCGCTGGGTCGTGCGCCATCACGAGCACATTGCGCAAACGGCGATTGCGCAGCGCTACAAACAGACCATCGCCGAACTGCGCAAGCTACGACCATGACCGTCCTGATTCCTTTTGCCAGCCTGGAAGCGTCGCCGTGGAAAAACGGCGGCGGCAGTACCACCGAAATCGCGATCTCGCCGCCGCAGGCGGGGCTCGACACTTTTGATTGGCGCATCAGTCTCGCCACCATTGCCGGCAGCGGACCGTTCTCGGTCTTTCCCGGCATCGACCGCACTCTGGCGCTGGTCGACGGCCCGGGCGTGACGCTCGATATCGATGGCGACGGCCGCTTCGTGCTCGGCGACGACGAGCCGGTAGTGGAGTTTGCCGGCGAATCGCAGGTGATTGCCACCGCCGGGGCGCAGCCCACCACGGATTTTAATGTCATGACGCGGCGCGAGCGCTGCCATCACCAGATGGGCAGGCGCAGCCTGTCGGGCATGTCCGGCTTTGCCACACGCGCCGACGTGACGGTATTGTTCCTGGCCGAAGGCGACAGCCTGGAAGTGAGCAGCGACGACGAACGGATCGGCATGGTGCGCTACGACGCGGTGCTGTTCGAGGGCGACTCCATCTGGACGCTGGAAGCGGGCCAGGCGACGATCTTCATCGTCGATATTTACTTTGACCGGGACTAGCCGATGACGATTTGCGACGCGCGATGCGACGCGCTCTTTACCAATGTGCACCTGGCCACCATGGAGAACGGCTACGGCGAACTGCGTGACGGCGCGATCGCGGTGACCGACGGGCGCATCGCCTGGCTCGGGCCGCGCGGCAAGGCGCCTTCGGCGTCCACCGTGCACGATGGCGGCGGCTGCTGGCTTACCCCCGGCCTGGTCGACTGCCACACCCACATCGTCCACGCCGGCAACCGCAGCGACGAATTCGAGGCGCGCCTCAATGGCGCCACCTATGAAGACATCGCCAAGGCCGGCGGCGGCATCATGTCCACCGTGCGCGCCACCCGCGCCGCGTCGGAAGACGAACTGCTGCGCCAGAGCCTTCCTCGCGTGGCCAGCCTGCTGGCCGAAGGCGTGACCACGCTCGAAATCAAGTCCGGCTACGGCTTGAGCCTGGAGGACGAGGCCAAGATGCTGCGCGTCGCGCGCCGCGTGGGGCAGGTGCTGCCGGTGAGCGTGGCGACCACCTTCCTCGGCGCGCACGCGCTGCCGCCGGAATTCGCGGGCCGCGCCGACGACTACGTCGACGAGATCTGCCAGCGCATGCTGCCGCAGCTGGCGGCGCTGGGCCTGGCCGACGCGGTCGACGCCTTTTGCGAGCGCATCGGCTTTTCCAATGCCCAGACCGAGCGTATTTTCGAGGCGGCGCGGCGCCACGGCCTGCCGGTCAAGCTGCACGCGGAGCAGTTGTCGGACCAGGGCGGGGCCGAACTGGTTGCGCGCTTCAAAGGGCTCTCGGCAGATCACCTGGAACACCTCAGCCCCGCCGGCATCGATGCGATGGCGGCCGCCGGCACGGTGGCGGTACTGCTGCCGGGCGCTTACTACTTCCTGCGCGATACCGTGCCGCCGCCGGTGGCGGCCCTGCGCGCGGCCGGCGTGCCGATGGCGGTGGCCACCGACTGCAACCCCGGCACCTCGCCGATGACGTCGATCCTGCTGGCGCTGAACATGGCCTGCACCCTGTGGCGCGTGACGCCGCAGGAGGCGCTTGCCGGCGCCACCATCCACGCCGCGCGCGCGCTCGGCCGCGCTGCCGACATCGGCTCGCTGGCGGTCGGCAAGCGCGCCGACTTCGCGCTGTGGGACATTGCCCGTCCGGCCGACCTGTCGTACGCCATCGGTTTCAATCCCTGCCGCGCGGTGGTCAATGCGGGCGTGCTGCGCAAACCGGTGGTAAGCTTGCCCGACTAAATTTTCGGGAGAGTGCCGTGCGCACCTTTTTTGCCACGGCCTTGCGCTGGCTATCTGTCTTTACGCTGGTCCTCGGAGGCGCCGCCACGGCGGCCGGCAGCGAACCCCTGCGCGTGGGTTCCAAGCGCTTTACCGAGTCGTATATCCTGGGCGAGGTGCTGACCCAGACCGCGGCCGCCCACGGCCGGGCCGAGCACCGCCAGGGCCTGGGCAATACGGCCATCGTGCTGGCCGCGCTGCAGGCGGGCAGCATCGATGTGTATCCCGAATATATGGGCACGATCGATCTCGAAATCCTCAAGAACACCAGCGCCAGTTCGCTCGAACAGATGCGCGCGGCCCTGAAACCGATGGGGCTGGGCGTGGCGGTGCCGCTGGGCTTTAACAATACCTATGCGCTGGCCATGCGGGCCGACAGCAAGGATGTCGACAGCCTGTCGGACCTGGCGCGCCAGGGCGCTCTCAAGTTCGGCCTGTCGCACGAATTCATCGGCCGCGCCGATGGCTGGCCGGGTCTGAAGCAGCGCTACGGCCTGCCGCATACGCCGCGCGGCCTCGATCACGGCATCGCCTACGAGGCCCTGGCGCAGCGCCAGGTGGACGTGATCGACATTTACTCGACCGACGCCAAGATTGGCCAATACGGCTTGCGCGTGCTCAAGGACGACCTGGGCTATTTTCCGCGCTACGACGCCATGCTGCTGTACCGGCTCGATGCGCCTCAGCGCTTTCCGAAGGCGTGGGCGGCCATCGCACAACTGGAAGGGCGCATCACGGCCGAACAGATGATCGCCATGAACGCGCAAGCCGAACTGGAAGGGAAGAGTTTCGCGGCCGTGGCCAAAAACTGGCTGACCCCGGTCGCGGCTGCGAAAGGGCCAGCGCGCACTGGCCTGATGAGCAAGATGTTCGACGCCAGCCTGTGGAGCCTGACGCGCCAGCATGTGGTGCTGGTGCTGGTATCGGTGGTGCTGGCCTGCCTGGTGGGTATTCCGCTCGGGATCGTCGCCGCCTTCGTACCGCGCCTGCGGCAAACGGTGCTGGCGCTGGCCGGCGTGCTGCAGACGGTGCCGTCGCTGGCCTTGCTGGCAATCCTGATTCCGCTGCTGGGCATGATCGGCACCGTGCCTGCGCTGGTGGCGCTGTTCGTCTACGCGCTGCTGCCGATCGTGCGCAATACCTGCACCGGCCTGCTCGGCGTGCCGCCGGGCTTGCGCACGGCCGCGCAGGCGCTGGGGCTGGGGCGGCGCGCGACGCTGGTCGATGTAGAGCTGCCGCTGGCGCTGCCCGTGATTCTGGCGGGCATCAAGACAGCGGCGGTGATGAGCGTGGGAACGGCCACGATTGCGGCCTTTATCGGGGCGGGCGGTTTCGGCGAGCGCATCACGATTGGCCTCGCACTCAACGATAACGATATGTTGCTGGCCGGCGCAATTCCGGCAGCGCTGCTGGCTTTGCTGACACAGGGGCTGTTTGAAGCAGGAGAACGCTTGATCGCGCGCCGCCGCTAGCGTTGCGCGGCGCGGACGCGCGTGCCATCGTTTGCGCCGCGTCAAACGCGCCGTTTTCAGGAGGATAATAATTGCTTACAACAAGTTACCGCTTTAAACAGAGGTAAGCAATTGTAAAGGCACAGGAATTTACGGCAACCGGCAACTATAGTGAAGCCGTAGATTGACTCCAGTCTCCCCTCCCCATTCTAAAAAAATGGGTTTGCCCACGGTGAATTTATCCCGTGGGCTTTTTCTTTTCAGGACGCCGCAAGCTTGCCCAGCGCGTCGCCGTCGACGCGGCAGATACGCCAGTCCGGCAAGATTTGCGCGCCCACGTTTTTGTAAAAGTTGATGGCGTTTTCATTCCAGTCCAGCACCGACCATTCGAAGCGGCCGCACTGACGTTCCACCGCCAGTTGCGCCAGCGCGGCGAGCATTTGCTTGCCGTAACCTTTTCCACGGTGCACTTGCTTCACGTACAGGTCTTCCAGATACAGGCCCTTGCGCGTGAGGAAGGTAGAGAAATTGTGGAAGAACAAGGCGAAGCAGGCTACCTCGCCATTTTCCACGCCGACCAGCGCTTCGCAGGAGGGACGGGCGCCGAACAGTGCGTCGTGCAGCTGCGCTTCGGTGGCCACGACCAGGTGTTCCAGTTTCTCGAACACGGCCAGTTCGACGATCATGCCGTAAATATGGGTAACGTCGGACGCTTGCGCCGGGCGGATGGTGAAGGTGTTGTCGGTATTCATGGAACCTCGGGAATGGCGGCCAGGCTGGCGTCCGGCGCGGGTGTGGTGGAAGACGAAGATGCAGCGGCGGGGCCAGGTGAGCGCAGCGCCCAGGCAACACTGGCAAGGCAAACGGCCATGCCCAGCCATTCGACCGGGCCGGGCCGGTAATGTTCAAGCTGGATCGACAGCAATACCGAAATGACGGGCGTGACCACGCCGATGTAGACGGCCTTCTGCGAGCCGATGCGGTTAATCAGGGTGAAATAGGCGTGGAAGGCAATGACCGAGCCGAACAGCGACAGGTACAGCAGTGCCATCCAGTAGCGCGGCGCGCTCGGCAGCACGAATGGCTGCCCGGTCGCGAGCACCCAGACGATGACCATCGAGGTGCCCCAGAACATCGACCAGGCCATGGTCAGCAACAGGTTCGACGATTGCTCGCGCACCTTGGCCACCACCACTGTACCGGCCGAGCTGGCAATGGTGGCGACCAGGGCCAGCACCAGCCCAAGCAGGAAGTGGCCGGTGCCGCCACCCACGATCTCTTTCCAGGCGCCCGCAATCGAGTGGTAGAACAGCATCGTCACGCCGACGAAGGCGATCATGCCGGCGGCCCAGGTGCGCCAGGAAATCGGCGTGCCGAAAGCGATGCGGCTGCAGATCGGGGTCCAGAACACCATCAGCGCGAACAGTACCGCCACCAGTCCGGACACCAGGTATTGCTCGGAACCGTAAGTGCACACATACGACAGGGCAAAGGTGAAGAACCCCTGCAGCATCAACCAGCGCTGGGCGCGCCACGGAAGGCGCAGCCTGTCGCCGCGCAGCACGCACCAGGCAAACAGGGTGGCCGACGCCAGGCCGAAGCGGTATACCACCGATACCGCCGGCGCGACTTCGCCCAGCTGCAAGGTGATGGCAAAAAAGGTGGAGCCCCAGATCAGGGCCGCGATCGCGAAGAGGAGTGGGGATGACATGCGGAAAGTATATGTGCATTCGCGACTTCCTGCCCGTCATCGCCATAAATCCGTCAGGGCGCGAAAAGACTTACCACGCGAGGTGCAGGCGCCGGTACAGGAAGCTCAGCACGAAAAGCGGGCCGATCAGCAGGAAGCGCAGGTCATCGAAGAACGATGGTTTTTTGCCCTCGATCTTGTGGCCGATGAACTGGCCGATCCAGGCCAGCACGAAGATGGCCAGCGACAGCGGCAGCACGGCGGCCGGCGGCATCAAGCTGAGCAGGCCCAGCATCACGGCCGACATCGCCAGCATGCCGGCCGCGAACGGCTTGGACAGCTTGAAGTAATAGCACAGCGACAGCAGTGTGACGGCCACGGCCGCGAACGGGTGTATCCACCAGACAATGCCGAGCAGGGTGAACACGATCACGGGCACGCAGACGAAGTGAATCAGTTCGTTGGTATGGTTCAGGTGGCTCTCGCTATATTTGGCGAGCAAGATATCGATGGCGCGCGGCTGGTCAGCTTGGTCCATGGGAGTCTCCGATTTTGTTGTTGTGGTTGGCTTGCCGGTCGATTCTACACCTGTCCGGCGGGCTGCTAGAATCGCTGCCATGAACGAATTCTTGCCTTCCACGGACGACGCGGACGCGGCGGCGCTCAAGCGCTGTTTCGCGCCGGTGGTCGACGCGCGCACCCGCATCCTGGTGCTCGGTAGCCTGCCGGGAGAGCGCTCGCTCGCGCAGCAGCAATATTATGGCAACCGCCAGAACCGTTTCTGGACGCTGATGTCCGAGATCACCGGCGTCGATCTGGTGGCGCTGGATTACGAGGCGCGTCTGCAGGCCTTGCTGGCGCATGCAATCGGCCTGTGGGATGTGGTGGCGCAAGCCAAACGCGAAGGCAGTCTCGACAGCCAGATTCGCGGCCATGTCGGTAACGATCTGGTGGGGCTGGTTGACAGCTTGCCGCAGCTCAGGACGATTGCGTTCAATGGCGGCACGGCCGCGCGGCTGGGCATGAAAGCCTTGGGCGAACACGCGCAGCGCTACCGTATCGTGCCCTTGCCGTCGAGCAGCCCGGCGTACACGGCGCCGTATGCAGAGAAATTGTTGGTGTGGAAAACGTTGGGTGAAGATTTGGCATGTTGAGAGCGCATTTCACACGGCGGCACCAAGGATATCCCGGCAGGGCCTTTGGCTAATGCAAGCCGGTGCGAGAGCAGTGCAAGCGCGAGCGCACCTTCTTCCGGTTGCAAACCAGCTGCGCGATATGCAGTCGATGACGGAATCGCCGAGCGTAGGCCGAAGTGCGCTACGAATGGATCAAAATCCCTGTGGCTGTACAGCAGTTCGTAGTCATCCATGATGCAGCCAGTCGCAATCACAGTGTCGATGGTCACCGGTCGGTCTGCATGGCATCAAGATCACCCTCCCACATCAGCTTGCCTCGAAGCTGGCGTATCTTTTCCTGTTGATGAAGACGCAGAATCGTTCGTAATCCTAGTTCCACTACCTCACGTTTGGACTTCAGGCCAGTCAAACGGAGCGTGTCCTCCATCAATTTGTCATCAATCACAATGCTAGTTCGCATGACGGTCTCGATTGGTCAGATACACCTATGCTAGACCTGAGCCGCATGGACCGCAATGGTGTTTCCCTCGTGGGCGTTTGGCGTGAATATATGCAATTTGCATTAAACAAAGAATAATATTTATCTTGACGCAAGGTTTGCATGCGACTAGCATTTCTCTGCCACTAGAAGTGGTACACCGTTGGATTGAATTTCGCTATTTTTAGAAAGATACGAAAATGAAAAATCAAAATGGAATGAAAACGTTCGCGTTCAAGCTGGCCGAGAAAAAAAATAAAGAAACAAAACCTGCACCGCAGTGGCAGGCGCGCGAAGGCGTGTCCACCGCCGGCTGCTCCGGTCCGGATGCACGCGGCGACCGCCTGTGGGGCCGCGACAACGGCATCTATTGCTGACAGATTCGACGGATAAAAAGCCTTGCTCATTGCAGGGCTTTTTTTATCCGCAGCGTTGTCGTCTCCTTCACTATTCTTTGAAAGATCGGTCAATGGAAAAGCACGAGAACACCAAACTGTTTGCATTCAGACTCGCGGAAACGCTGGCAGAAAAGAAAGCCAAGGAAGCCAAACCGGCGCCGCAATGGAAATTGCGCGACGGCGTCGCCAGTGCCGGCTGCTCCGGCGAAGATCAGCGTGCAGACGGTTATTGGGGCCGCGATCTGGGCGTATGGTGCTAAGCGATTGAATGTGCCCAGCCCTGCCCCCTGCGGGCAGGGCTGTTTCCGTGGACCTCTTCAAAGTGGCATATGCCGAAAAAGGTTTTAATTGTCAGTAATAGCTCGGACCTGCACGTCGACCTGCTCATTCCCATTTTGCAGGCCAAGGGATATGCGGCCTTCCGCCTCGATCTGGACGCCTTCCCGCGCGATTACCAGACGTCCCAATGGTTTGCCGCCGGCTCCCTGCGCCAGTCGATACGCCACCTGCCGTCGGGCGTGACGCTCGATCTGGCCGACGTGGGTGCGGTCTGGAGCCGCAAGCCGGCCGAATTCTCCTTTCTCAGTCCCGACCTCGGCATCCAGGAGCGCATCTACGCGAAGGGGGAAACCGAGCAGGCCCTGTTCGGCATGTTCTACACGCTCGACTGCTTCTGGATGAGCCATCCGCTGGCCCTGCGCGGCGCCATGTGGAAGGGCGAGCAATTGCAGCGCGCCGCGCGCATGGGGTTTCGCATTCCCGCCTCGCTGACGACCAATTCGCCGGCCGAGGTCAAAGCCTTCCGCGCCAGTTTTGACGGCCCCATGATTTTCAAGGCCCTGTCCAGTCCCAACCTCGGCGGCGAAGACCTGGCCGACGGCGAGCGCGTCGCATCCGGCATCGGCACCACGCTGGTCGACGATGCCATGCTTGAACAGCTCGAATCGGTCGGCGAACTGGCCTGCCATTTTCAGCAGTACATCCCCAAGCAATACGAACTGCGCGTGACGATCATCGGCGAGCGCGTGTTCTCCGCCAAGATTCATTCGCAGGACGACCAACGCACCGCCATCGATTCGCGCGATATGTCGGCCGATATCCTGTACGAGGCGACCATCTTGCCGGATGCGGTGCGCGAGCGCTGTCTGGCGTTCGCGCGCAGCTACGACCTGCCTTACAGCGCGCTGGACCTGATCGTCACGCCCGACCAGGACTACGTTTTTCTCGAAAATAATCCCGTCGGCCAGTTTCTCTATGTCGAGCAGTTGATTCCCGAATTCGCGATGCTCGACGCCCTGGCCGACCGACTCATTCAGGAGTGCGCATGACCCAGCCGGCCCGCTTTCCCGTGCGTGACCACATCAAGGAGATCGAATCGCTGCGCACCAGCCGCGTGCTGGTGTTCGCGGCGTCGAATCTGGACTTGGAGATCCTGCCTGCCTTGTATGAACAGTGCCGCGCCATCGGTCGCGTGCCGCGCCTGGACGTGGTGCTGCAGTGCCGCGGCGGCATCGTCAACGCAGCGCGCCGCATTGCCCTGCTGCTGCGCCAGTTCACGGACCACCTGGGCATCATCGTGCCCTATCACTGCGAGTCCTCGGCCACCATCCTGGCGCTGGCGGCCGACGAAATCATCGCCGGCGACCTGGCCATGTTCTCGCCGATCGATCCGCACCTGCATGGCGGCACCGGGGACGACAGCGCCGCTTCCTCGTTCTCGTGCCAGGACATCAAGATGTTCGGCGCCATGGGCGAGGAATGGTTTGGGGTCAGCTCCGACGAGGCGCGCCTGCAGTCGCTGGGCCTTCTGTGCAACAGCATCTTCCCGCCGACCCTCACCGCGTTCTACCGCACCACGCAGGAAGTCATGCAGATCGGCGAAGAGCTGCTGCGCTTCCAGCTGCCCGACAAAACCGAGACGTTCCGTCGGGACGTCATCAAGGAACTGATGTTCGGCTACTACTCGCATAACTATGCGCTGACCCGCGAGGAGCTTGCAAAACTCGGCTTGACGATCCGGCGCGATCCGGAAGTGGAGGAACGCGCCTGGGCGATCTCGCGCGCGCTGCAAGCGCTGGTCGGCGGCGGGCTGCGCGAATCGGCCGAGGCGCCGTGGAACGATGTGCTGCTGGCCACACGCGACGGCGGCATGCTGCGCGAGCACCGCAGCGGCGGCTTTTTGCCGCGCTGGAGCCAGAGAGCCGTATGAGCGCCGCGCCCTACCTCGCGGAGATCATCCGCTTCTTCACCGCCTTTTTGCTCGCTTGCGCCGCCCTCGGCAAATTACGCACGCTGGCCGCTTTCGCACATAACCTGTCCGACTCCTTCGGCCTGCCCCGGCAGGCGGCAACGATCCTGGCGCCCGCGGTGGTCGCGGCCGAAGCGCTGCTCGCCACCCTCATTCTCGCCGGCGGCGGCATCGGGCGCGCGGGGATGGCCGGCGCCCTGGTGCTGTTCGTGCTGGTGACGGCGCTGGTGGGCTATCGCTACGTGGTCGAAGGCAGCGTCAAATGCAGCTGCTTCGGCGAGAGCGAACGGCCGGTCTCCGGCTACGATTTGCTGCGCAACGGCTTGATCATCGCCAGCATCGGCGCCGGCCTTGCCCTTTCCGGCGATGCGGCTTTCGGCAAGAAAGAGAGCGTGCTGGCCGCCGCGCTGGCACTCATCGGCACGATCGGCGCCATCGGCTTTCACGATCTGGCCCGCGCCATGCAGCGGAGCACATGATGGACAGCGACGTCCTGGCTCTCATCCTGCTGCTGCTGGCCCTGAGCGTGGCGCTGAACCTCAAGCTGTCGCTGCATCTGTCGAAAGTCGTCCATAGCCTGAGCGCGGCCGCCAGGGCGGCGTCGATGCTGCCGGTGGGCGAACCGGTTCCCGCCTTCACCGGCAAGCCGCTGGCCGGTGGCGCGCCGCTTACGGTTGGCGGCGACGGCCAGCCGGCGGTCTTGCTGTTCCTGTCCAGCGCCTGCCCCAAATGCCGCCAGAAGCTGCCCGGCATCGAGCGCCTGGCGCCGCTGGCGCGCGACGCCGGTGTGGCGATCTGGCTGGTCAGCCTGGAACCGGCATGGCGCCTGCGCCGCTTCCTGCAGGCGAGCTCGCTGGCTGGCAGCACCTTGCGCGTGGCCGCCACCGACTACGAGATGCTCAATCCCGTGATGTCGTCGCCGTCGTATCTGTTCATCAGCCAGGCCGGCACTCTGGACGCGCGCGGCATGATCGGCGACGACGACTGGCGCAGTTTTTCCGAACAGATGGACGAGGTACGCATCGCCAGCGAGGCAAGCGCGTGAGCCGGCCGTCGCCCCACCTCGACCGCCTGCGTCTTTTGCGCCCCTTTGCCGCGCGCCTGTGCGCCGGGATTGTGTGCATGGCCGTCACGGTGCTGATCCAGCTGGCTTATCCCAAGGCGCTGTCGTACTTCATCGATAACATCAATGTGCAGAAGGACATGGCCTGGTTCAGCTCACTGGCGCTGATCATGCTGGCCGTGCTCGCGATCCAGGCCGTGGCGGCCACCGCGCGCTATTACATTTTCGAGTCGACCGGCTACATGATCGTCACGCGCATCCGGCGCCAGTTGTACGCGGCGCTGATCAACCAGCCGATCCGCTTCTTCGACAAGCACCATGTCGGCGAACTGAATAACCGCCTCACGGCCGATGTCGAAGTCCTGCACGACACCCTGACCATGGGAATGGCGGTGTCGCTGCGCTGCCTGTGCGTGTTCATCGGCGGGGTGGTGATGCTGCTGACGATTTCGCCGGCGCTGTGCCTGATGCTGGTGTTCTTTCTGCCGGCCACCCTCATCATCGGCAAAATGACGGGCAAGGTATACCGCAAGCGCGCGCGCCTGATGCAGGATGGGCAGGCTGCATGCGGCAAGGTCGCGCACGAACATTTTTCCAACATCCGCCTGGTGCACGCCTTCAGCCAGCAGCGCACCGCGCGCGCCCGTTATGCCGGCGCCACCGAACGCGCGCTGTCGCTGTCGGTGTCGAGCAGCGCGCTGTTTGCGCTGTTTCGGGGCGGCTCGTCCTTCCTCGTATACCTGGCGCTGCTGGGCACCTTGTGGTTCGGCGCGCGCCTGATCGGCCAGGGCGTGCTGTCGGTGGGGGACCTGACCGCCTTCATCCTGTACGCCAGCATGGTGACGGAAGCGGCCGGCGCCATCGGTGAATTCTGGAACGCGTGGATGCGGACCATCGGCGCCACCGAGTGGATTTTCGAGGTCATCAACTCGGACCGCGCACCGGAGACGGCGGCGCAAGCGGAAACACACAGCGCGGTGCTCTTGCAGGGCAATCTGGCCTTTAACGATGTGGTGTTCTCGTATCCCGAGCGGCCCGACGCGCAAGCGCTCAAAGGCATCGGTTTTTCGATCGCCGCCGGCGAAACCATTGCGCTGGTGGGCGCGTCCGGCGCCGGCAAATCGACCATCGCGAGCCTGATCCTGGGCTTTTACCAGCCCGACAGCGGCAGCATCGCCTTCGATGGCATCGAGGCGGGCGCCATGCCGCTGGCCGGCATCCGCAGCAAGCTCGCGATCGTGGAGCAGGAGCCGTCGCTCTTTTCAGGCAGTATTTTTGAGAATATCGCGTTTGCGGTCGCCGAACGCGACGTGACGCTGGACGAGGTGAAGGCAGCGGCGGCGTTGGCCTTCGCCCACGATTTCATCAGCGGCTTCCCCGACGGCTACGATACCGTGGTCGGCGAGCGCGGCGCACAACTGTCGGGCGGGCAGAAACAGCGCATCGCGATTGCGCGCGCCCTGTTGCGCGATCCGCGCATCCTGATTCTCGACGAAGCGACCAGCGCGCTCGATTCGGCCAGCGAACTGCAGGTCCAGCGCGCCCTCGACACGCTAATGGAAGGGCGCACCACGATCATCATCGCGCACCGCTTTTCCACCATCGTCAAGGCCGACCGCATCCTGGTGCTCGATCAGGGCCGGCTGGCACAGCAGGGCACGCACGCGCAGCTGGTGGCCCAGCAGGATGGCTTGTATTTCCACCTGATGCGCCACCAGCTCGCGCGCGCGCAGCCAGTGGCGGCTTAAATGCCGGCCGCCGGCAGGGTTTTGCTGAACTGCGTCACGCCGTTCAGGTCCAGCAGTTCGACCTTCATCGCTTTCGACTGCGGGTCGATATTGACTTCGCCGAAGAACTGGTAGCCGGCGAACGGCGACGCATTCTGGACTGGCGGCGATTTGGAAAACACTTCGGTCGGGCCGAATGTCGTATCGAGTTTGCCCGGGCCGAAGGCGCCGGCATTCATCGGGCCGGCCACGAACTCCCAGAACGGCGCAAAGTCGGTGAAATGCGCCTTGGCCGGATCGTAGTAATGGGCCGCGCAGTAATGCACGTCGGTCGTGATCCAGACCACGTTCGGCACCGCCTTGATGCCCTTGAGCAGGCGCGCCATTTCCAGCTCGCGTCCCGACGCCGGGCCGCTCACGCCATTGGCCACTGCTTCCCACATCGCCACGCCCTTGGCGTCCTTGCCGTCGGCTACCTCCAGCCCGATCGGCATGTCCGACGCAATGACCTTCCAGGTGGCCTTCGAGGCAGTCAGTTCGGCGATCAGCCAGTCCACCTGCGCCGAGCCCAGAAGCGCCGAGCTGGCGTTTTCCTCGGTCTGCAGGTTGGTGCTGTTGGGACCACGGTAGCTGCGCATGTCGATCACGAACACGTCCAGCAGCGGGCCGTACGAAATGCTGCGGTAGATGCGCTGGGGTTCGGCCTGTTTGTAATAGCGCATCGGCGCGTATTCCAGGAACGCGCGGCGGCCCCGTTCGGCCAGGGTGGCGACGTTCTTTTCCTTGTAGCGCGCGTCGGCCGAGAGGTTCTTGGCGCCGCTGTAGTTGTTGGTGACCTCGTGGTCGTCCCACTGCCAGATCTGCGGCACCTGCGCGGCGAATTTGCGAAAGTTCAGGTCCAGCGTGTTGTACGCATGGCGCCCGCGGAATTCCTTGAGCGTTTCGGCGACCTTGCTCACTTCCTCGGTGACCAGGCTTTTCCAGATCTGGCCGTTTTCGGCCTTCGTTTCGGCCGCGATCGGGCCGTCCGCGTAGACGGTATCGCCATTGTGGATGAAGAAATCCGGATCGCGCTTGCGCATCGATTCGTACATGCGCACGCCGCCGAAGTCGGGGTTGATGCCCCAGCCCTGGCCGGCCTGGTCGCCGCTCCAGTGAAAGCGGATAGCGCGCTTGCCGTCGGCCTGCGGCATGGTGCGGAACTGGCCCGCCACCGCTTCGCTCTCGATGCGGCCATTGGCCGGGTCGATGTACTTGACGCGCACGAACACGGTCTGGCCGGCGGGCAGGCCGGACAAGTCGACGCGCGAAGTGAAGTCGGTGGCTTCGGTGGCGTACGGGCCGACAATGCGGCTGGCGTTGGTGAAGCGTTCGCTCGTATCGTATTCGACGATCATTTGCGCGTTGCGGTCGCTGCGGCTCCAGATGACGGCGCGCTCGCCGGTCACGTCGCCGAACTGGATTCCGGAGGGCAGCTTGGGCCGTTCGGCGTCGCTCGGGATCACGGAAGGGGCGGGCGAATCCGAACCGCCGCAGGCCGAGAGCAGCAGCGAACCATTGAGCGCCGTGCCGCCGGCGAGGATGCCGCCGCGCGTGAGAAAACCGCGGCGTGAAAGTGTTGAGGTCATGAAGGCTCCAGTGAACGATGGCTGGAAGTCTAGAGCCTGTTTATGACCTATTGATGAATTGGCGGGGAATCGTCACATGCCAGTGAGGGCGCGCAGCACGCTGGCGCTGTCGCTGATGGTGGCGTATTCGCCGTTCAGGTTGGCCAGCGCCATCGCGTGCACCTCGTCGGCGCTGCGCGCCTGGCCGGCGTAGTCGGTGCAGGCGAAGGCGAAGCAGGCGTCGGCCACCACGGTGGTGTGAAATCCCAGGTTGCCGGCGCTGCGTGCGCTACCTTCGACCGAATTGTTGGTGCTCACACCCGCCATGACGATGCGGCCGATGCCGCGCACCCGCAGCCAGCGTTCGAGCGTGGAATGGATAAAGGCGTCGGGTACGTTTTTCTCGACCACGTGTTCGGATGGCAGGGGCGCGAGCGCATCCTGGAATTGCACGCCGGCCTGGCCGGGCCAGAACAGGCTGCCCGGCGTGCGCGAGATATGGCGCACGTGGACCACCGGCGCGTCGGCGGCGCGCCAGGCTGCCAGCAGGCGCGCGGTGCGCTCCGCGGCATCGGGGTTGTTACGCTGGCCCGCGGCCGGATTGGCCATGGCTTTTTGCATGTCGATGATGATCAGGGCGGGCAGGTCGCTGCGCATGGAGGCTCGCTAAGAATGGACGAACACCGATTATAGGCCGGCGCTCGCCGGGCGCGCCAGCTGCGACTTCTACGTACAGGAAGCGGCGCTCAGTAAGCGCGCTGGCGGTTGCCGATCTGGGAGCGCAGGAAGGCCAGTTTGGCCGAATAGCGCTCGGTGGCCGCGCGCGTGGTGCTGTTGTCGAGCGCCAGCGCCAGTTCGTCGCGCGCCGCGCTGCCTTCGCCCAGGCGCCAGTGCGCGATCGCCAGCCAGAAGTGGAACTCGTGGTTGAAGGGCGCGCGCCGCACTTCCTTGTGCAGCAGGTCGCGCGCCTCGCCATAGCGCGCCTCTTGCATGGCCTTCATCGCCAGGTGGAAGTAGTGGAAGGGCGGGGTCGGTTCGAGCGCGGCCAGGCGCGCCGCCAGCACCTTCGATTCCTCGGCCTTGCCCAGTGTCGACAGCACCGGCACGAGGTTGTGCATGGCGATCGTGCTTTCCGGTTCCAGGGTCAGGGCGGCCTTGAACGCGCGTTCGGCCAGCGCAACGTCGCCATGGCGCTGGTAGATCACGCCCAGCGTGTTGTATGGGGTGGCGAAGGTGGGCAGGTGCGTTACCGCCGCGCGCGCCCACCAGTAGGCTTCGTCGAGGCGCTTCTCGGACAGCGCCTCGGCCGCGCGGTTATTCATGAACATCGCTTCGATCATGCGCTCCTCGATCGTGTGCGTGTTGTAGCGCGCGCTGTCTTCGGGCGGCAAAAAGTCGATGGTCAGCATGCGTTCGTCGGCGGCCACGCCGCGCGCCTGCGCCGTGCGGCGCTTGCCCATGGAGAGGTTGACGTGGGTGCTGGCGAAATACAGGCCGGCGTTGCGGCTCCAGACTTCCTCGGTCATCACGTCCTGGTACTGCACCTCCAGTCCCAGGTGCTTGGCGAAAGCGGCCGTCATCAGCACCAGCGACAGGCAGTTGCCCATGCGCGCGTCGAACGTTTCGGCGGCGTTGCGGGTGACGCTGGCGTCGTATTCGAGTTTCAGTTCGCCCTTGGTGTAGAGCGCCTCGACCAGGCCGCGCTCCGGTCCCAGCTTGCGCATCACGGTGGTAAATTCCGGACTCTCGATGTAGGCGCGCATGGCGGGACTGAGCACGAACAGCTGTTCCGGGCCGACCGCGGCCGGCGGCAGCGCGAACGAGGCATCGCTGAACACCGCCGGCAGCGGCAGCGGGGCCGGCACGCGCAGGCCTGCGCAGCCACTGCCCAGCAAGGAAAGGGTACAGATGACCAAGCTGGCAAGTCGTTTCATCGTCGCCTCCTGAAGTCTGGCTTTCAGTATCGTCGCCGCGCGCACGAAAGTCTAGTGCTCGCCGTGGAAGGAATCGTGCAGTTCGTCGAGCAGGTCGGTGATGTCGTCGTCCGACAGGCCCAGGTAGGCGCTGGCGCGTGCGCCGCCCTTGTCCCATTCGAGCGAGCCGCCGTGGCCCTGGTACTGCTGGATGGCGCTTTCGGCCAGCAGCGACAGCGCCACCAGGGCGCGCACGGCGTCGTCGGTGGCTTCGTCTTCGAGCACGCTGTAGTCCTGGTGGTGCAGGATGGCCCAGACTACCTCGCTCGACAGGCCCCAGTTGCGCGCCAGCAGGCAGCCGATGGCGGCGTGGTTGGTGCTGTGGCGTTCATCTTCGAGCGCGGTGAAGGGTCGTACGGGGTCGTTGGCGGCGTCGGCGAAGGTGGCGGCGTAGCCGGGAAAGCGCTGCATCAGCAGCGGCACGCCGGTGTCGCAAAACAGGCCGAAGGTATGGGCCACGTCGGCTTCGCCGATGCCCAGGCGGCGCGACAGGTAGACCATGGCCTGGGCGCGCCGGGTCGACAGGTCCCAGAAGCTGGCCAGCGAGGCGTGGTCGGCGCCGATGGTGCGGCGCGCCAGCAGGCCGGTCATCAGGGCGGCCACCTGGTTGATTCCAAGAAACAAAATCGCTTGCTCGATCGACTTGGCCTTGCGCTTGCCGCCGTAGAAGGAGGAATTGGCCAGCTTGAGCAGTGCCCCGGACATGCCCACGTCGCTGGCGATGATGCGCCCGATGGTGGCCGGCGACGGGTCTTCCGACATCAGTTCGCGCTGCAGATCGGCCAGCAGGCTCGGACGCGGCGGAATCCGGATCGACTTGATCAGGGCGTCGACCGGGTCGTCGGAGGAGGTGGCTAGGGCGGCTGGGTTGCTCATATGATATCGAAGATTAATTTCCGTGTGGAATCTCTTGCAATGGATCACTATAAACCAGTCTGCCTGGCTGCGGCTGATCTTGTCGCATTCAAAAAAGAATCTTTCTTCAGTGTTGGGGCACCGTCACACCGGACGGATCTGTTTGGTGCCCGGCCGCACATTGCGCGCCAGTTTGGCAAGGTAATATTGTTTCTTATGAAAATGCAGACAAAGACACAGTTGGCGGGTATCGATTTTCATGCGCCGTCGCAGGAGGTGGCGCGCCAGCTCATCGGCGTGGTGCTGCTGGTCGATGGCGTGGGCGGGCGCATCGTCGAAACCGAGGCTTACGACCGCGACGACCCGGCCTCGCACAGCTTTTCCGGCCCGAGCGAACGCAATCTGGCCATGTTCGGTCCGCCCGGGCATGCCTATGTGTACCGCTCCTACGGAATTCACTGGTGCCTCAACTTCGTCTGCCGTGACCATGGCCATGGCGCCGGGGTACTGATCCGCGCGCTCGAGCCTTTGGCGGGCATCGACGTGATGCGCGAGCGGCGCGCTCTGGACGATGTGCGCCTGTTGTGTTCCGGACCCGGCAAGCTATGCCAGGCGCTGGGCGTGACGCGCGCCCACAACGCGCTGGCGCTGGATGCGCCGCCGTTCGCCCTTAGCGCACCGGGCGATCCGGTCGTGGTGGTGGCCGGGCCGCGGATCGGCATTTCCAAGGCCATGGACGTGCCCTGGCGCTTCGGCCTGGCCGGCTCGCGCTTCGTGAGCAAGCCGTTCCGCTGAGCCGGGCCAACGTCAGAGTGCGCGCCGTCCGGCCGCCTCGCGCGCCGCCGACGACAGTCCGCGCGCACCCACCGCCCGCATCTTGCTCGACGCCGCGCGCCGCTCGGCCGGTTCGCGGTAGTCGGCATCCGGGTCGCCATGCAGGTCGGCCTGCTCGAAGTCCTGCTCCTCGTCTTCCGGATCGGCATCGATCTGGAAGATCGATACCGCCCGCGACAGGTTCACCGTCTGCTCGTGCAGGCTCTCGGCCGCGGCCGCGGCTTGCTCCACCAGCGCCGCGTTCTGCTGGGTCATGGAATCCATCTGGCCGACCGCCATATTGACTTCGGCAATGCCTTCGGCCTGCTCGGAGCTGGCCAGGCTGATGCGCTCGATGATCTCGTTAACCTGCTTGACCGAGGCGACGATATTGCCCATGCTGCTGCCCGCTTCATTGACCGAGGCGCTGCCGCCGTCGATGATGGCGACCGAGGCCGCGATCAGGGTCTTGATTTCCTTGGCTGCCGCCGCCGAGCGCTGCGCCAGGGTGCGCACCTCGGCCGCCACCACGGCAAAGCCGCGGCCCTGCTCGCCGGCGCGCGCCGCTTCCACCGCCGCGTTCAGCGCCAATATATTGGTCTGGAACGAAATACCGTCGATCACGCCGATGATGTCGACGATCTTGCCCGAGCTGGCCTTGATCTGGGCCATGGTCGTCACCGCCCGTTCGACCGCTTGCCCGCCGCTCGCGGCCAGGGTGGCGGCGCTGGACGCCAGATCGTTGGCGCGGCGCGCATTACTGGCGTTTTCCTTCACCGCCAGGGTCAGCGTTTCCATCGCGCTGGCGGTCTGTTCCAGCGAGCCGGCCTGCATTTCGGTGCGGCTCGACAGGTCCAGGTTACCGGTGGCGATTTCCTTCGAGGCTGTGTCGATCGAGTGTACCGAGGTCAGCACCGTGCGCAAGGTCTGGTTCAGGTTGGCGATGGTGTGGTCCAGCGCGCGCGAGGTGTCGGCGATTTCATCGCGGCCGCGGTTCGGCGTGCCCACCGTCAGGCGCCCCTCGGCCAGGTCGCCCACCACCCCGGCAATGGCGCGGATGTCGGCCAGCATGCCGCGCCGCACCAGCATCGTGGCCAGCAGCGACAGGCCGATCGAGAGCAGCACCAGGGCCGCCATCGCCCCCACCAGCGAACGGAATTCTTCGCGCGCCTCGGCGTAGGCGTGCTCGGCCCGGGTCTTTTCCAGGGTCGCCAGCTGGCCCAGGCTGGCGCTGAGGGTAACGAATTCCTTTTCGGCCTTTTGCATCGAGTTGGTGGCGATCGACTGGTCCATCTGCGCCATTTCGATGGTTTCCAGCACACCCTTGCGGTAGGCCGCCAGCGTGACGCCGGACGCCTCGATCAGCTTTTTCTCGGATGGCTCGGCCATCTGCCCCAGCGCCGTCAGCTGGTCGGCGATGGCGCGGTGCTTCTTGCCGATGTCGGCGGTCAGCGCATCGACGCGCGACTGGGCGAAGCTGCCGTTGATCCAGGCCAGCAATTGATAGATATTGGCGTGCGCATGCTTGGCGTCGCCGGCGACGTCGGCCGCGGCTTTCTGGCGCGTGGCGTGCACCTGCACCATTTTTTCCAGGGAAGCATTCTGGCGCACCATGCCGTACCAGGCTCCCGCGGCCACCAGCATCAGCAAAATCAGCACCAGAGCGGGGGCCAGCAGCAGCTTGGGCCCAATACGCAGTTTGTTCAGCATGCCTTACTCCCGATAGTACGTTGCGCGGACGGCAGATGCCGCCCGCTTTCCAAGTGCATCAATTCTTGTAAATGCCCGCTTCCAGCACCACATCGTCGACCCGCTGGATGTAGGTGGTTTTCGGCTCGATCTTGCCGTTGGTGGGGTTCTTGTACTGGTAGTCGACCCAGCCCTTGCCCTTCGACTGGCCCAGGTTGATGATTTCACGGCGATATTTCTTGCCGCTCGCATCGGGCACGTCGGTCAGGTCCTTGCCCACGATCGATGGGTTGATCGGGTGGGCCAGCACGATGCCGGTCTGCAGGTCGCGCATGTCGATGTACAGCTCGCCCTGGACGAAATCCTTGTCCTTGGCGTTGATGCGTTTGACCATTTCTTCCTTGCCCTTGGATTTGATCAGCGCAACGCCGCGCTCGACCATGGCAATCGCGTCTTTTTCGGTGGGTTCGGCGGCGCAGGCGGCGCCGGCGGCAAAGGTGAAGCACAGGGCGGTGGCGGTCAGCAGCAATTTCATGGCAGATCCTTTCAGGAATGGAGGGCTGTTGCTTAGGTGCATTGCGTAATCTACGCCCCCGCTCCCGGCGCCGATTGCGCAATGTCAAGGCCGAGGCGAAGGATGCGCGCACGCCACACTCCAGGCCGTTTGTGCGGGCACAAGAACAACGTTGCTTCGTCATATTGATGTAGGGCAATTTGATTCTTGAAGGCAAGCATATGATGATTTTCTGCCTTCCCACCCTGTTCAGGAGCCCGTCGTGACCGATCTTTCGTCCCCCAAATTCAAGCCCTACACCCGCCAGTCGATCGCCAATGCGCGTCAGTGGCAATTCATGTCGCCCGAGCTGCAGGAAGCGGTGGAAGTGGTCTCGCGGGTGCTGCCGTTTCGCACCAATGAATATGTGATGGACCAGTTGATCGACTGGAGCAATATTCCGGACGATCCGATCTACCGCCTGGTGTTTCCGCACCGCGACATGCTGCAGCCCCAGGAATACGCCCGGCTGCGCGAGCTGGTGCTGTACAAGAAGGATGAAACGGCCATCAACCAGCTGGTGCACACGATCCGGATGCGCATGAATCCCCATCCGGCCGGGCAGATGACCCACAACGTGCCGCGCGTGAACGACGCTCCGTTGCGCGGCCTGCAGCACAAGTACAAGGAAACGGTGCTGTTCTTCCCCAGCGCCGGCCAGACCTGCCACGCCTACTGCACTTTCTGCTTCCGCTGGCCGCAATTCGTCGGCATGGACGACATGAAGTTCGATGCGCGCGAGACGACCGAACTGGTTGCCTATCTGGCCACCCATCCGGATGTGACCGACGTGCTCATCACGGGGGGCGACCCGATGATCATGAATACCCGTTCGCTGGCCGGCTTCCTCGAATCGCTGCTGGTACCCGAGCTGGCGCACATCCAGAACATCCGCATCGGCACCAAGGCGGTGGCGTACTGGCCGCAGCGTTTCGTCACCGACCGCGATGCCGACGACCTGATGCGCCTGTTCGAGAAAGTGGTCGCCTCCGGCAAGAACCTGGCCATCATGGGCCACTACAGCCACGCCGTCGAACTGCGCAACGAGATGGCGCAAAAGGCGGTCAAACGGATCGTCTCGACCGGCGCCACCCTGCGCATGCAAGGCCCGCTGATCCGCCACATCAACGAAGACCCCGCCAGCTGGGCCGAGCTGTGGACCACCGGCGTGCGCCTGGGCGCGATTCCCTACTATATGTTTGTCGAACGCGACACCGGCCCCAGCGAGTATTTTTCCCTGCCGCTGGCGCGCGCCCATGACATCTTCCAGTCGGCTTACCAGATGGTGTCGGGCCTGTCGCGCACGGTGCGCGGCCCATCCATGAGCGCCTTCCCCGGCAAGGTCGTGATCGATGGCGTGGTCACCATCAATGGCGAAAAACTGTTCGCCCTGCAATTTTTGCAGGCGCGTAATCCGGACTGGGTGCGCAAGCCCTTCTTCGCCAAGTTCGACGAGAAGGCAACCTGGATGGACCACCTGGTGCCGGCCTTCGGCAAGAGCAAATTCTTCTTTGAAAGCGAGGACGATGGCGCCGTGCATGCGCCGACCGGCAAGGTCATTCCGATCACGACGGCGCAGCGGGCCGGCGCGGGCGGCTGCAGCAAACAGACTGACGCCGCCTGAGGCCGGGGAGAAGCATGATGGGAGGCGCGCAGCAGCACAAGGGATTGTCCGGTCTGGCCATTTTTTTCTCCGTGTTCCTGCCGTTTGCGCTGGGGCATTACCTGTCCTCGCTGCTGCGTACCGTCAACGCCGTGCTGGCGCCCAACCTGGTGCAATCGCTCTCGCTCACCTCCGGGCAGCTGGGGCTGCTCACCAGTGCCTTTTTCTTTTCCTTCGCGCTGGTGCAGCTGCCGGTCGGCATCGCGCTCGACCGCTACGGACCGCGCAAGGTGCAACTGGTGCTGATGCTGCTGGCCGGCAGCGGCGCCCTCATGTTCGCCCATGGCAACAGCTTTGCGGAACTGGTGGTGGCGCGCGCCGTCATCGGTTTCGGGCTGGGCGGCTGCTTCATGTCGGCCGTCAAGTCGATTTCCGGCTGGATCGCACCGGACCGCTTGCCGTCGGTACACGGCTACCTGATCGCGGTGGGCGGGCTGGGCGCGGCCTCGGCCACCCTGCCGGTGCGCCTGGCGCTGCAGTTCACCGACTGGCGCGGCCTGTTCATCCTGCTCGGCGCGCTGGCCGCCTGCGTTGGCTTGCTGATCTGGCTGGTGACCCCGCGCGCCGCCGCCGCCGCGCCCAAGACGCCGGCGCCGACCTTGCAATCGATCCTCGATGTCTACCGCGATCCGGCGTTTCGCAAGACCATTTCGCTCATGCTCATTCCGCATGCCGTGTTCTTCGGTCTGCAGGGCTTGTGGATAGGGCGCTGGCTGTCCGACGTGGCGCATTTTTCCGACGCCGCCGTGGCGTACCTGCTGTACCTGAGCATGGCCGCCGTCATTTTCGGCGCCATCGCGGTCGGCATGCTGACCGAGTGGGCCGGACGGCGCGGCGTCAAGTTGCTCGACGTGGCGGCGGCCGGCATCGGCCTGTTCCTGCTGGTGCAGATCGGCATCGTGCTCAATTTCAAACCGAGCTTCCAGACGCTCTCGGTACTGTTTACCCTGATCGGCACCATTACCGGCATCGAGTATGCGATCGTGGCCCAGAGCATGCCCGCCGCCCTGACCGGGCGCGCCGCTACCTGCCTCAACTTGCTGATCTTCATCGGCGCCTTCCTGGTGCAGGCCGGCTTTGGCCAGGTGCTGGGCTTGTGGCAAGCCAATGTGCTGCACCAGTATCCGGTCAGCGCCTACCAGGCTGCGTTCGGCATTCTGGTGCTGCTGCAGTTGCCGGGGCTGGTGCTGTACGTGCGGCGGCGCGGACGTGCACCGGCCACGGCAGCCGTGCAGGCACAGGCGGAGGGCGCGGTGGCGTAACGGGCGAGCCGGCTTGGATGATTCGTCTAGAATCCCCGGGACCGCTTTCCGTCCAATCCAAGGAGATTTCCCATGCGCGACCATCCGTCCGTTCGCCTGCTCGCAGGCTGCATGCTGCTGGGCCTTGCGGCCTGCGGCGAAAAGTCCATCCTGCCGGCCAGCGATGGCGTCGGCCCGGCGCCAGTCATTCCCGCGCCGAACAAGACCCTCATTCCGACTGTCAATATCGCGCCCGCCAAGGGCTGGCCCGCGGGCGTGGTCCCGCGCGCCGCGCCCGGCTTTGCCGTCAAGGCCCTGGTCAGCGGCCTGGACCACCCGCGCTGGCTGTACGTGCTGCCCAATGGCGACGTGCTGGTGGCCGAAACCAATGCGCCGCCCAAGCCTGAAGATGGCAAGGGCATCAAGGGTTTCGTGATGAAGAAGGTGATGGCCAAGGCTGGCGCCGGCGTGCCCAGCGCCAACCGCATCACCCTGCTGCGCGACGCCGATGGCGACGGCGTGGCCGACATGCGCACCGAATTTTTGAAGGGTCTCAATTCGCCGTTCGGCATGGCGCTGGTGGGCGATGTGCTGTACATCGCCAATGCCGACGCCATCGTGAAGTTCCCCTACCGCAGCGGCGAGACGGCGATCAGTGCCGCGCCCGAAACGGTGGCCGCCCTGCCGGGCGGGCCGATCAATCATCACTGGACCAAGAACATCATCGCCAGCAAGGATGGCAGCAAGCTGTACGCGACCGTCGGCTCCAACAGCAATGTGGCCGAGAACGGCATGGAGAACGAGGTCAACCGCGCCGCGATCCTGGAAGTCGACCTGGCCAGCAAGGCCACGCGCCTGTTCGCCTCTGGTCTGCGCAATCCGAACGGCATGGGCTGGCAGCCGCAGAGCGGCGCCCTGTGGACGGTGGTCAATGAACGCGACGAGCTGGGCAGCGACCTGGTGCCCGATTACCTGACTTCGGTGAAGGATGGCGGGTTTTACGGCTGGCCATACAGCTACTACGGCAAGCACGTCGACGAGCGGGTCAAGCCGCCCAAGCCGGAGCTGGTGGCCAAGGCCATCATGCCCGACTACGCGCTGGGCAGCCACGTGGCGCCGCTGGGCATGGTGTTTTATGAAGCCAGTTTGTTCCCGGCGCAGTACGCGGGTGGCGCGTTCATCGGCCAGCATGGCTCGTGGAACCGCGAACCGCTGAGCGGCTATAACGTGGTGTTCGTGCCTTTCGACAAAGGTATGCCGAAAGGGAAACCGATCGAGATCCTGACCGGCTTTGTGAACGAGGACGGCGACGCCTACGGCCGTCCCGTTGGCGTGGCGGTCGACAAGGCCGGCGCGCTGCTGGTGGCCGATGATGTGGGTAATGTGGTTTGGCGGGTGACGCCGACGGCGCCAGCGCCCGTAAGCGCGCCCGCCGCGGTTCCAGCGGTGACCAACTAGCCGCAAAACCGTCTTTCCCGCGAAGGCGGGAATCCAATTTCGTACCGCAGCCACGGGCGGCTCAATGAGCTTGGATTCCCACCGAGTGTCGCCTTAGCGCTGGAACGACGTGCAGCTTAGCCGCAACCATCCAGCATCAACGCCGGCAAACTGGTCCACGCCACCCCGGCAACGGCCAGCACGGCACTGCCAGCGCTGGCCCAGTCCAGCAGGCGCGTCGCCTCCGACGCATTGGCCAGCACATGGCGCGCGCGCCACGCCAGCCACAAACACACTCCCAGCGCCAGCGCCGACGCCATCCCCACCACCCACCGGCGCGGCGCCTCGCCGTCAATCATGCCGGGCGCGCACAGCGCCGCCACCCACACATAGCAAAAGAAAAAATGCAGCGCCCACACCAGCAGCGGTGCGCAGGCGTGCAGGAGTTTGCTGAAAAGGTGTTCGCGCATATCAGTCCATCAGCCATGGCACGAGGTGGATCGCCGCCGCCGCCGCGATGCCCTGCATGCTGGTGTAGTGCCACATCAGCGCTGTGTTATCCAAAGTCGCCCGGCTGGCGCTGGTGAGGTGGCCGCGCCAGGCGCGCGCGCACAAATACAGCGCCGCCAATACCAGCACGATCACATGCAGCCCCTGGTAAGCGAGCAGGGTCGCCACCGTCGCGCTCCAGGCTTGCGCCGTGGGTTCGAGTCCGGCCAGGCGCTGGCCGTTGAAGTCGCAGGCAAAAGCGGCCAGCATGCACACCAGCGCCGCCAGCACCAGGGGCGTGAGGCGGCGGCGCTGCACCGCGCGGCTGGCCAGCCAGAACAGGGCCGAACTGGCCAGCAGCAGGGCGATGGAAAGTAGCGGCCAAAGCGGCGCGGCCAGCGCGGCCTGCGGCGGCGGGCACACGGTCAGGCGCATCGAGATGTGGATGTAGGCGAACACGAAGGACGCGAAAATGGTCGCATCGACCACCAGCATGATCAGGGTGGCCCACCACGAGTGCGAGGCCGTGCCGCGTGCGCCCACCGGCAGGGTCAGGTCGTCGGCGACCTTGGCGTGCGCCAGCGGCGGCGGGCGGTCCGACTGCCACAGCCACGCCACGATGCCGACAATGGCCGCGATGCCGCAAGCCCAGGCGGTCCAGGTCAGCTTGACCGTCAGCAGCAGGAAGAAGCCCGCGGTGCCGGCGGCGGCAATCAGTGGCCACCAGCTGTCTCCGGGCAGGATCATCAGATAGCGCGGCACGGCGCCCAGCGCGCTGGTGGCAATCGTTTCGCGCCGTCCGCTGACGGTGCCGGGCAGGTAATGCTGGCCCGCCTCGACCTCGCGCGCGAGCGTCGGCTGCTCCCACAGCGGATCGGCCGAGGTAATGCGCGCGATGCTGCGGTTGCCATAGTCTTCCGACGGCAGCCATTCGAGCGTGGCCGCGTTCCACGGGTTGCCGATGTCTTTTGCGGGCAGGCGCAGCGTGCGCGCCAGGTCGAACAGGAACAGCAGCACCCCGAAGGCAAACACGAAGGCGCCCACGGAAGAGAGCAGGTTCAGACCATCCCAGCCCATCTCGCTGCTGTAGGTGTAGACGCGGCGCGGCATGCCGAGCAGGCCGCTGATATGCATCGGGAAGAAGGCCACGTTGAAGCCGCCGAACATCAAGCCGAATACCCAGCGTGCCAGGCGCTCCGAGAGCTGGTTGCCGTTGATAAGCGGGATCCAGTAATACAGCGCCGCGAACACCGGAAACAGCATGCCGCCAATGAGCACGTAGTGCAGGTGGGCGACGATGAAATGGGTGTCGTGCACCTGCCAGTCGAACGGCAGCACGGCGACCATCACGCCGGTGAGCCCGCCGAGGACAAAAATGAACATGAAGCCGAGCAGGAACAGCGCCGGCGCCGACATGGTCACGCGCCCGCGCCACATGGTGGCGATCCAGGCGAATACCTGGATCGCGGTCGGCACCGCGACGGCCATGCTGGCGGCCGACACGAAGCTCATTTTCAGCACGCCCAGGCCGGCCGTGAACATGTGGTGGGCCCACAGCGCAAAGCTGAAAAAGCCCACCGCCACCAGCGCCACGATGATCGCGCGCCGTCCCACCAGCGGTACGCCGGCAATCGTCGGGATCATGGTCGAGACCATGCCGGCGGCCGGCAGGAAGATGATGTACACCTCGGGATGGCCGAAGAACCAGAACAGGTGCTGCCACAGGATCGGGTCGCCGCCACGGTCGGCGATGAAGAATGGCCAGTCGTAGGCGCGTTCGAGTTCGAGCAGCGCCGTGCCGGCGATGATCGCCGGGAAGGCAAACACGATCATCACGCCCACCACCAGCATGGCCCAGGCGTACACCGGCATGCGGCCCAGCGTCATGCCGGGCGCGCGCGTAAACAAAATGCCGACGATCAGTTCAATCGCGCCGGCGATGGCCGAAATTTCGATGAAGCCGATTCCGAGCAGCCAGAAATCGGCGTTCAGCCCGGGCGAATACGCCTTGCCCGTCAGCGGCGGATACATGAACCAGCCGCCGTCGGGCGCCAGGCCCACGAACAGGGTGCAGAAGAATGCCAGGCCGCCGATGGCGTAAGCCCAGAAGGCGTAGGCCGACAGGCGCGGGAATGGCAGGTCGCGCGCGCCCAGCATGTTGGGCAGCAGGTAGACGGCGATGGCTTCGACCACGGGAATGGCGAACAGGAACATCATCACCGTGCCGTGCATGGTGAACACCTGGTTGTAGGTCGAGGCGCTCAGAAACGTGTTTTCGGGGACCGCGAGCTGCATGCGCATCAGCAGGCCAAGCACGCCGGCCAGCAGGAAAAACAGCAGCGAGGTGCCGATGTACAGCAGCCCGATATTAGTGTTGTTGACGGTGGTCAGATAGCGCCAGCCGCGCGGCGTCTTCCATGCCGCTTCAAGCCGTTCGAGTTCGCCGGGAGGACGCGGCAGGGTGTTGGGAAGTGCGCTACTGGTCATTTGAGCTGCTCAAGATAGGCGGCCAGCGCGCTCAAGGTGTCGCCGTCCATGCTGGCCGGCGGCATGCGCGCGCCCGGCTTGATGCTTTGCGGGTCGGCGATCCAGCCGGCCAGGGTGCCGCGATGCGTGCGCAACGTGCCGGCGGCGATGTGCAGGCGAGCGCCGACGTGGGTCAGGTCCGGCCCCAGACTCGTTACCTCGCTCACGCCGCGAATCGTGTGGCAGGCCACGCAGCGCTGGTCGATGAAGGCTTGCCGTCCGCGTGCAAGGATGGTCCCACCGGCGCTTTCCGATGGCGTGGCGGCCGGCCTGGCCTCGCGCGCCAGCCACGCGGCGTAATCGGCCGGGGTGTGGGCAACGACATGCAGCGCCATGCGCGCGTGCTGTTCCCCGCAGTATTCGGCGCACTGGCCGCGGTACACGCCGGGTTGGTCCGCCTGCAGGGTCAGGCCGGTGACGCGCCCGGGCACCATGTCCATCTTGCCGCCCAGCGCGGGCACCCACAGGCTGTGAATGACGTCGCTGGCGGTCAGGCCCAGGTACACCGGACGCCCGGTTGGAATATGGATTTCATTGGCGCTGACGATATCCGGCCCGCCGCCGGGGTCGGGGTAGCGCACTTCCCACCACCACATGTTGGCGCTGACCGCCACCCGCGTTGCGTGCTGCGAGGTCTGGGCCGCCATCTGGCCGCTGCGCCAGGTGCTCCACGCCAGCAGCACGGTGAGCACCGTCACCGGAAAGGCCACCCCGGCGCCGGCGATCCAGAACATCGGCCGCACCGTGCGCGCGCGCCGCCCCAGCCCCAGGGCGGTGAGCCCCATCACCAGCGCGAACACCAGCGCGCCGCCGCCGAACAGCACCCAGGCGAACTGGCTGATGATGGCCGCGTCCGGGCCGGCCGGGTGCAGCACGGATTGCAGTGAAATCCCGCTCATCGCAAGGTGTAAAGGTAGGCCGCCATGTGGCGCGCTTCGGCCCTGGACACGCCGATGCCGGGCATCATGGTGCCGGGCTTCATGGCGGGCGGATCGACCAGCCAGTCGGCCAGCGGCCCTGGCAAATTGGGAATGCGCCCGGCGATGTAGCTGCGCCGGCCGAATTTGTCGAGAGGGGGACCGGCGGTGCCGGTGGCCGCGCCCACGCCGGGGATGGCGTGGCAGGAGCCGCACTGGTACTGCTCCATCAGGCGCTTGCCCAGGGTGGCGTCGCCGCCGGTCACGGGCACGGGTTCGGCGCGGTTGTCGCAGCCGGCCAGCGCGGCGCACAGCACGGCCGCCACGGCGATCTGGAAGGGGAACACGCGCACGTTACGATCCTGCGAAAGCGACTTGGATCGATATAATACAAGAAATCATTGATGGCTTTTTTCCAACAGAACGCGCCCCTGGCGGTGCCCGACCATGCCTTCCAACCGCGTCCGCCTCATCCTCAAGACCGCTGCCGCAACCCTCGCCTGCGCCGCGCTGGCCGCTGCCGCCGGAACGGCGCTCGTGCTCAAAAGCGGCTGGTACAACGTGGCCTCGACCGACCAGCACTTCCAGTTCGTCCACACGCTGTTAGAACAGGGCATGCGCGACTCGGTGCGCTTTCACGCGCGCGGCGTGGCGGTGCCGAAGCTCGACGCCGCGCGCATCGCCCAGGGCGCGCTGCTGTACCGCGACCACTGCGTGCAGTGCCACGGCGCGCCGGGCGTGGCGCAACAGGACTTCGGCAAGAGCATGCAGCCGGTGCCCGGGCCGCTGGTCGATGCGGCGCGCCGCTGGCAGGCGGCGGAACTGTACTGGATCACCAAGAACGGCATCAAGATGAGCGGCATGCCGGCCTGGGAATTTCATCTGGCCGATGACGATATCTGGTCGGTGGTGGCCTTCATGGTCAAGCTGCCGGAACTGGCGCCGCCCGCGTACGCCGCCATGACCGCGTCGTCCGCGTCGGCGCCGGTGGCGAGTGCGGCGCCGGCGCGCTGGCCGGGCAACCCTGCGCGCGGACGCATCGCGCTGACCCAGTACGCCTGCAACGCCTGTCACGTGGTGCCTGGCGTGACCGGTCCCGAGACCTATGTCGGGCGGCCGCTGGGCGGCCTTGGCAAGCGCCGCTTCATCGCCGGCCATCTGCCCAACACGCAGGAAAACCTGGTGCGGTGGATCCGCGATCCGCACGCCATCGATCCGCTCACCGCCATGCCGGTGCAGGACGTGAGCGAGGCCGACGCGGTCGACATCAGCGCCTATCTCCTGACCCTGCGCTGATACGCATTGCCGGCCTGCGCTACAATCGCGGGCGACTTTGCGCTGTCCCCCATCTGAAGGAATACACATGAAACTGGTCCGTTACGGCCGTCCCGGCAAGGAAAAACCCGGCTTGTTCGATGAAGAAGGCCGCCTGCGCGACCTGTCCGGCGTCGTTGCCGACATCGATGCCTCGCTGCTGTCGGACAAGGCGCTGCGCAAGCTGGCCAAGATCGATTACAAAACGCTGCCGCTGGTGCGCGGCACGCCGCGCCTGGGCGTGCCAATCAAGGGCGTGGGAAAATTCATCGGCATCGGCCTCAATTACGCCGACCATGCCGCCGAAACCGGCGCCACCCCGCCGGCGGAACCCATCGTGTTCATGAAGGCGGTGACCTGCCTGTCCGGCCCGGACGACCCGGTGATGCTGCCGCAGGGGTCCAAAAAGACCGACTGGGAAGTCGAACTGGGGGTGGTGATCGGCACCCGCGCGCAGTACGTGACGGAAGAAGACGCGCTCAATTACGTGGCCGGCTACTGCGTCGTCAACGACGTTTCGGAGCGCTCGTTCCAGCTCGAACGCGGTCCGCAGTGGGACAAGGGCAAGGGCTGCGACACCTTCGGTCCGGTCGGCCCGTGGCTGGTCACGCGCGATGAAGTGATCGACGTGCAGCGCCTCGACCTGTACCTGGAACTGAACGGCAAGCGCATGCAGACCGGCTGCACCGAGACCATGATCTTCACCGTGGCGCAGATCGTCAGCTACCTGTCGCGCTTCATGACGCTCGAACCGGGCGACATCATCGCCACCGGCACGCCGCCGGGCGTGGGCATGGCGCGCAGCCCGCAGCGCTTCCTGAAAAAAGGCGACACCTTGCGCCTGGGCATTGCCGGCCTTGGCGAACAGCAGCAGGATGTCATCGCCTACGCCAGCACCTGAACCGGACAGGCTGATCTTCGCCAGCCCCGGGCCTGGGCGACGCTTCTATTGCGTAAAGACATAGCATCGCGCAAGCGTGACATTTCGTTATATTCGGTTGCGAATTCAGGCACACCATGCAGACCAGCACGCCTGAAAACCGGCGTGCGCGGCCTGCATGACGTCGTTCCAGCCATGCCGGTCTTTCTCCTTTCAACTGACAGAAGAAAGAGACTATGACCAGCTATCGCACCCCCATCCTGTTTGCCTTGGCGAGCTGGGCGATTCCATTGCCCGGCGTCGCCCAGGTCATTCCCCACGGCAGCTATCAACTTTCTTGCAATCATATTATGGTCCACGGCGATTCGCTCAAGGCCAGTTGCAGGAAACTCAGCGGCGCCCAGCAGATGAGCACCCTCGACAAGGTCGATGCCTGCCTGAACGCGATCCGCCAGTACGGCGACATCGGCAATATCGACGGCAACCTGGTGTGCCTGCCGGACTTGCCGCGGCCCAACCCGGCGTTTGTCTTTCCCAAGCCCGAGACCCAGCTGAACCAATGGATTTTCGGCGGCCAGGAGAGCCATATCCACCAGCACGCATGGGGGCTGTGGGCCGGACTGACCCAACCCGTCGGCACGGTCGACGGGGCGGCGGTGCGCGCTTTCGAGACCTGGACTACGCCGTCGAGCATCATTTTCCGCAGCGCGCCCCAGCGCCCGCGTGAAGATGGCAAGCGCGGCCCGATTCCGCGTCCCACGCTCGACCTGCACCGGCCGCGCCAGTTCCAGCATGGCCACCGGCGGCCGGGCAAGAACAAACCGCTGGCGCCGGCGGCCGCCCCTTCCGCCGAGCGCCCCGGCGCACGTTCCGCCACCCCTCCCGCCGCGCCGGACACGGCCATCCTGGTGTCGGTGGCCTACAACCCGCCGGCCGCGCAGCATGCGATCAGCCACCGTCTGTTCTATGAAAGCACGCTCAAGCAGCTGATGGCACAAGGCTACACGGAGCTGCCGAACTTCCCGACGAATGCGATCGCCATCAAGCCGGTGTACAAGATCATTCCCAAGCACTCGCCGCGCGGTATCTACACCTTCCCCGGCTGGCCCGGGCCGGGCGCCGCCAAGCCGGACACGGGCTTCGGCGAAGCGGACTGGAACAGCTGCGTGTACGTGGACACCAGCCGTCCCCTCGGCATCAGCGGCAATAGCAACGATATCGGATGCAAAGGCCGCACGCCGGCCAGCACCTTCTATCTGAGCGACTTCATCCATAGCCGGGTCACCCACGACAATGCGGCCTTCCTGTCGGCCCAGCTCAACAGGCCGGTCGCCGCCGGCGACATCGCGATCCTGATCGGCATGCACGTCACCACGCGCGAAAACAGGATGTGGACCTGGCAAACCTACTGGTGGTCCGCCAATGCCGACCGTCCGTTCGCGCCCAGCTCCGCTACCATCGCCGGTGCGCGGCCGATGGCGTATCTGGACAGCGCATCCCGGCATTATGCGATGGCGTTGGCGTATTCCACGGTCTCGCCCGCGCAGCCGATTACCGGCGGCAAGAATGTCGGCGCGCCGGTGTATGGCTACAATCCGTATCTGGAGGCCGGTTTCGGACCGGAGGTGTTTGCCGACATCAGCCGCCCGATCAATGGCACGATCAATGCCAACACGGGGATCCAGTCGAACTGCATGACGTGCCACAACATGGCGGCGTACGCGCCGGAGCCGAAACCCGTGATGCCGTACGCCAGCGACTTTTACATGAGTATTACCGATCCGATCTTCGACGGCACGCTGCGCTCCGACTTCTCGTGGACCATCGTCGACATGATCGTCAAGACGCCGGCCGACTAGGCTGGCTGGCACAGCGGCCGGCGCCGTGGCGGGCACCGGCCGCTTGCCCGCCCGGTTCAGTCGAGCGCGGCGGCGATGGAATCGGACAGGCGCGACACGATCTCCGACAGGTCCGTTTCGGTCGCGATGAACGGCGGCGCCAGCAGGATATGGTCGCCGTGCACGCCATCGATGGTGCCGCCCATCGGGTACACCATCAGGCCATTGGCCATGGCCTTGGTCTTGACCGATGCGTGCAGCTTGCGCGCCGGGTCGAACGGCTGCTTGCTGTCGCGCTCCTTCACCAGTTCGAGCGCCATCAGCAGCCCGCGCCCGCGGATGTCGCCCACGTTCGGGTGCGAGCCGAATTCGGCCTGCAGCATGCGGCGCAGCGATTCGCCGCGCAGCCGGACCGCGGCCAGCAGGTCGTCGCGCTCGATCACCTTTTGCACTGCCAGCGCGGCGGCGGCGGCCACCGGATGGCCGATGTAGGTATGCCCGTGCTGGAACGCGCCGCTGCCCTTGCGCAGCTGGTCGACCAGCGCGCGCTGGGCCAGCACCGCGCCGATCGGCTGGTAGCCGGCCCCGAGTCCCTTGGCGATGGTGACGATGTCGGGCGCAACGCCATCCTGCTCGATCGAGTACATGGTGCCGGTGCGGCCCATGCCGCACATGACTTCATCGGCGATGAACAGGATGCCGTAGCGGTCGCACAGGCTGCGCACGCCGCGAAAGTAACCGGGCGTGGGCGGAATCGCGCCGCCGGTCGCGCCCACCACCGGTTCGGCCACGAAGGCGATGATATTCTGCGGGCCGCTCGCGTGGATCTGCTCGTCGAGTTCGCGCAGCAGGGCGCTGGTGTACTGGTCCTGGGTCTGGTCGGGCAGGCGGTCGCGGTATTCGTAGCAGGGCGCCACGCGCGCCACGTCGATCAGCAGGGGCGCGAAATGGCGGCGCCGCCACTCGTTGCCGCCCACGGCCAGCGCGCCGAGGGTGTTGCCGTGGTAGCTCTGGCGGCGCCCGATGAACTTGGTGCGCTGGGTCTGGCCGGTTTCGACGAAATACTGGCGCGCCAGCTTCATCGCCGTTTCCATCGCTTCCGAGCCGCCCGAGACGAGGTACACTTGGCTCAAGCCGTCGGGCGCGCCAGCGATGAGGCGGTCGGCCAGTTCCTCGGCCACGTCGGTGGTGAAGAAGGCGGTGTGGGCGTAGGCGTTGCGGTCGATCTGGCGGTGCATCGCGCTCAGGATGTCCGGATGGCCGTGCCCGAGCGAGGACACCGCCGCGCCGCCGCAGGCATCGATATAGGTCTTTCCCTCGCTGTCGCGCACCAGCATTCCCTGGGCGCTGACGGCAACCGGCGGGGTTTGCCCGAGATTGCGGTGCATCATGTGACTCATGGCTTCCTCATCGCTGAAATTGTTGATGCTTGACAATAAACGGAGAACGTCCCGATTCTTTTGATTTATCCCCGGGGCTGTGCGAATATTTTTACCCACAGCAATAAACGCAACACACGAAAGGCAGGCACCATGACGGACCGACTCGGGCCCCTGGCACCGGAGCAACTTACTGCCGCGCAGCAGGCGGCGGCGCAGGCGATCATCGACCGGCCGCGCGGCTCGCTGTACGGGCCGTTCGTGCCGCTGCTGCGCAGTCCGGAGCTGATAATAGACGGGCCATCAATACATGATTTACTTGGCGACCATCGCTCCCAGTCCAAGCGCAAGGAGGTCTACTCAGGTAACGGCTTGGCAGGCGACACTGGGACAGCCGTCCGCGCCGCATGAATCGTCGTCGCCAGAAAGGTGTAGTAGCCGTTGATGCCTGCCAGGTCAATGACGCCCTGCCCGCCGACGCGTTTCAGCGCCGCCAACTAGGTGCGCCACCAGCTCGCTATTGAGCGTGACGGCGAAAGGCACCAGGCCCAGGGCTTGGTCGCGGCGGCGCTGCTGTCATTGGGTAAGGGATTGCTGTCGCACCGGACGGACAAATCGCTGTTGCCCGTCGTTTCTAGTAAAAAAAGCTGCTAATATTAATGAGAACCTGCAAGGTTCACCGGGCCAGAATCGGGCTCCATGACGCCAAACCGGAGGGGGCATTATGAAGATTTTTTTCAAAGCGTTAGCGATGTTTGTTCTTGCCATCGGCATGCAAGCCGGCGCCGTCGCGGAAGAGAAACGCACGCCGGAGGAAGCAATCGCCATGGTAAAAAAAGGGGTTGCGTATTACAAGGAAGTGGGCCGTGAAAAAGCTATAGCCGCATTCAATGACCCCAAAGGGAAGTTCGTCGACGGCAGCCTGTATATCTTTGCCTACGACATGAAGGGCATCAACCTGGCCAGCCCCAATCCAAAAATTATTGGCCGCAATATGTATGAAGTGAAAGACCAGAATGGTGTGCGAACCGTCAAGAGCTACATCGACGTGGCACAACAGAAAGGCAGCGGCTGGGTCGATTTCGTCTGGCCCCATCCGCAAACGGGAGCGCTGCAACCGAAGTCGGCCTATATTGAAAAGGTCGACGATATCCTGATCGCTTGCGGCATCTACAAGTAAGGCAATCCCAGCACGGCGGTCCCCACGCCGTGCTCCAAACCCAACTCAGAACCGGTGGCGTACCCCGGCCGCGAAGCTGCGGGCACGCGACGATGCGGTGATCTTGTCGGACATGAAGATCGTGTATAAGTCGGTGCGCTTGGACAGGTTGTGGTCGTACCCAACACTGAGCGTATCGCGTTTGAGGTCTGCCGCGAGCAAGTTGCCGCCACGTTCGGTATTGGCATAGCCGACCAGGATGGCGCCGCTGGCGGTCGGCACGCTTGCCCCCAAGGTAAATGTCTTGTCGTCCATCTCGCGGGCGGCGGCGGCATCGTCATTGTTTTTTCGGTAAGTGACGAATGCCTTAAGCACCGAAAAATCGTAGCGTGCACCCAGGTAGAAGCCGGTTTGCTTTTCGATGCTGCTGTAATCGTTTGGCGCTTTGGTGGCGTCGAGGATCGGCAGGCCCCCATTCGGATTACTCACCCGCACGGTATGGTAGACCGCGGTCAAGCCGAGCGGACCATTATTGTAGTAAGCGTTGACTGCGACGTTCTTGTTGCTGCTCTTGCCGGCTTGCTCGCCCGGCGCATAATAGAAATTGAACTGGAAGTTATTCACCACCGGCGTGGAATACTGGATCTGGTTGCTCCAGCCGCTATCGCCAGCCGTGGTGGCGACCCATTTGCGCGCACCGACAGTTCCGGTCGGCACGTAGGTGTGCAGGATCAGCGGGGAAAACTGGAAGGAATCGCCGAAGGGGTTAAATAGCACGGCAGGCAGGAAACTCGGCGCGCTGGTGCGCCCCACCGTGATTTTTCCGAAACTGCCCGACAGCGCGAGGAAGGCGTCGCGCGAGAACAGGTTGTCGCCGCCGAAGCGTCCCGAGGCGCCGGTGTCGGCAAGGAAGAAGCCGTTGAGCATAAACTCGGCTTTCAGGCCGCCGCCCAGATCCTCGACGCCGCGAAAGCCAAACCACGAGGTCGACATGCCGCCATTTTGCACCACCGTGCGGCGTGCAGGTTCACCGCTATACTGCAACGATCCAACATACTGATCGACCAATCCACCGATTGTTACCGACGACTGGGCAGATGCCCCGCCTGCCGCCAACATCAGAATACCGCCCCATATCGCCTTTGCCGTTTTCGACATCTCAATATCTCCTCAGTATTTTTGTCATCGAGATCCATTACACTTGGAAGCTGGTGGTCCGGCAACGAGGTGTTCGGCCGGAGCCACTGAGTCCAGTATAGCGTCGCCATGAACACACATTTTCGGGGGGCATGAAATTTTTTCATGAATCTGCACACCTCGAAAAAGCAAAACAAAGTACGATGAATTTAAAATTAATTTTGCTATGCATTTGCGAAATATTTCTGCCTTTGGGAACATTCTTTGATGAGAGAAAGACTAGGCCCCATCCCCTTCGAGCAGCTCGCGCCGCAGCAGCAGGCCGTCGCCCAAGCCATCATCGACGGCCCGCGGGGGGCGCTGTACGGGCCGTTCGTGCCGCTGCTGCGCAGCCCGGAGCTGATAATAGCCGGGCCATCAATACATGATGCTGGTAATGGTTGGCTATATCCAGCTTACATGTGCAATGGCTACTCTTACTCTGGTAAGGGTGTTGCTGACGTTAGCGGAACAGCCGTCCGTGCTGTATTCATAACCATCGCCAATAACGTGTAGTAGCCATTGATGCCCACCATATCAACTACGCCCTGCTCACCGAACCGCTCAAGCGCGGCTAAATACGTTCGGTCGCTGACCTGCTTTTGCTGATGCAACTCAATGCAAAAGTCGTGTACCAACGCCTCATCATCCAACATCGCCGATGGCCGTTGACGAAGCGATATTGCATTAATGACATCATCCGAGATGTCGTTCTTCTGTGCGATGGGAACGTGGATAGCCCATTCCACCTGCTGGTCCCATTGTCTCGCTGTGACTAGAATTGCCAGTTCTGAAAGCCGTGTACCGATGGCGCTACGGTAGCGCAGGTACTCCCCCAAACGCTGGGTAGCCGACATTAGTTCAGGACTTCTAATCAACGGCACAAAGGGCCCATACAGTGCGCCACGTGGACCGTCGATTACGGCTTGTGCGGCCACTTGCTGAGCAGCACTCAATTGGTCAAAAGGTATTGGGGGAAGACGATCAGACATGGGACGTGGCAGCGAGAAAGGTGGAGACATTAACGGACTTCCAATCGGATGCACTGTCAACATCCCAACTTGGTAACTCATTGAAATTAGCGCGCCCAACCTTCTTCACTAACGAACTTGGAATGTAGGAAATATCAAATGATAAAACCTGTTCAAGTGCATAGATAACATCCTGAACCCGCCGAACAAAATTCATTACATCCCCACCGGGAATGGCAATTTCGATATCGTTGATGTTTAAATTCTTAGTGCCGCTCACTCGATGCAAGTTGACATAATTTTTTTCGGAATATTCAATTACGATTTGATTTAACTTCTCAATGGGAAAGTACCAATCCGCTTTATTCTCACTGCCGAAGCCTTGAAACCCTTCAATCATTTCCGACACAAATGAGTCCAACGACTTAATGAAATCTCGTGACATTCCAAAGTCACCGGCGGCCGAGTATGGATAAATTAGCTTATGCAGTAGTCGACTATGTTGTGGATCAACGTGCGTATGTATAAAGCTTTCCGAAGCCATAAACTTCATGACCCCGCCACTTTTCTCGTAAAATTCCCTTGTGCTCTTA
Organism: Massilia pseudoviolaceinigra; assembly: GCF_030846505.1. Taxonomy (NCBI): domain Bacteria; kingdom Pseudomonadati; phylum Pseudomonadota; class Betaproteobacteria; order Burkholderiales; family Oxalobacteraceae; genus Massilia; species Massilia pseudoviolaceinigra. The sequence goes on from NZ_JAVCWL010000004.1 coordinate 102,077, forward strand.
TCATCATCTAACATCCGATCAAAATGTCGAATGCAATACTTTTCAAATTCCTCGACATGTTTATAGTGGTTGGCAAATATGTTTTGCAGAGATGTTAGTCGCATTTGCTCTCTTGACTGTTCTGATCTATGATTTGCTGCCAAGATTGCCATTATAGGAATTGAGAGGGCTGCAACTCCTATTGGTACGCGGAAAGCCTCAATCGCAAAGTTAAAACCGGTATAGTCTAACTTCCAGAAAAAATCACCATTGAAAACAATAGCGCCAATTGAGAAAATAATTACCAAGAGCAAAATTCCTCCGGTGACGCGAATGATTTCCAGCTCCAGCAAACTGGTATGTGGATCAAAAAGTGACTTTTTCAAATTAATAACCTCGATTGTTTGTTGGTTGCAATCTGCTGCTCAAGCACTCTGGAGTGGTCGGAATGTACCCTTGCGAGCAGACTCATCATGCCACATCAGCCACAAAGTGCTAACCCAAGCTGACTAGTATTTAACTGAATTGACATTGTGTTAGCACCGGTAGCGCAAGTAGGTCGGTCGTATGGTTTCCGCCCAAGCATGCAAATAATTGAAACAAAGCAATAAATCTGTGTACGACTTCCGAAAGGCTGGATAGAATTTATCTTGTCGATTTGACAAATACACAGGAGATTCAAATGAACGCAGCCACCGACAAAAAGCCTACGATCACCCTCGACAAGAAGGCAACCGCTTCCGACACTGGCTCACCACTGGCAGACGCCAACCAATCCGGCACTTCCACGCCACCTGAGAAGAACGCTTCCGAAAGTCTGCGCGAAGCAAACAAGGCCCTTGATGCTGAGCGCACCGAATTGGTCAAAAACACCATCGAGAACATCAAGCCAGGCAAGCCGCTCGACCTGAGCGTCGTCCGCGAGATCAATAAGCTGGAAACGAAGAAGAACCGCCTGATCGTCGCCCGCTTCGCCTCACTGCTGAAGAAGAGCGGCCCCGAAGTGCAAGCCATCGTCCACCAGATCATCGAAATCTGACCATCGGCAGCGGGCCGGCATCGAAGCTAAAGCTTCGGTGCCGCCGGAATTGGCTTATGCATCAGGATCTGCAACAATAAGCGGTGAAGGTGATTTATATAATACCGATCGGGTAACGCGTTTGTTAAGTTTTATTTTTTCCTTGAAGTAGAAGCCAAGCGCATCCACAAGCTCATCTGGTGCCCGTGGATCTAGCAAAATACTATCAATGAATTTGTATGGATCAATTGGCAGCTTCAGTCCAGTTAATACTTCACCATCTGCCACATTAGGGTTATGGATTACGGCCCGATATTCAGACTCATGGTCAAAAGCGTCTCGTTTCAGGAATAGCGCATCTACAGCTCTAGCAACGTCAAATTTTTCCTTGAGGTCATTATGGATATCACGCAATTCCTCAGTGATATTTTGCTGGCTCTCGTACCTAACTTCGCCGAGCCTGAGGGTGTAGCCAAGCGCTTTTGCGGAAGGCTGTAAAGCTTCTCGAAGCTTACGTGTGCTTGTAGAGATTCGAACACCAAGGTGATTCGACGAATAAATTCGCCACATTGCGTCGGAGACCCCCTTAGTACACCAGCACTGACCGAATACCTGATGACTGCCTGCATGATGGAGTCTCACTTCATACGGATCAGACCAGCTTGATGGATGGGCAAAATGTAACTCGCGCTTCTCAAATATCTGAACCACTCGATCAAAGCTGAGAATTCTATAGAGCCGTCCCGAAGATAGTGCCATCTGATTTACACAGCCAACAACGCAAGATCGGCTTCACGCTCAGTAGCGGCGTTCGCCAACTCATGCGTAAGCCTTAATAATTGGCGTGCCGTATAACAAATATGATGATTCATATCTGCAATGACCCATGTGGCAAGAGAGCCTGGCTTTATCTCCTCCTTCGCGCAGTCACTGATGTATCGATCCCCGTAACTTCGGGCCGGATTAAAATGGCGGAAATCAGCGATGACCCGACGTGCAAGCTTGTGATATTGAGCGTAGTCTTTCACCGGCTTGTGAAGAGCATGTCCTCGATAATAAATAATTTTATCGCCTGCTGTATGGCGAATCTTTGCGTTGACGTTAGGACTTGCAGCTTGATCACTAAAATCAGGGTGTATGACACCATAGTCCCCGAATGTAGGTTTGACCGTGTCTGGCATGTCACGCCACAAGTTTGACCAGAGATGAAGCTCTTGACGAACGACCTCTCTTGTCCCTTCTTTTTCGATACTTCCAACATTTTTCAAGGCTGAAGAACCAGCTATGACAACCGATCTGTAGCCACCAACATTCGGGTTATGGAACAGGAACGAAATTATGCTCTCGGCTAGAACAGCAGCATCCTCTCCATCGATGTGTCTCATGTCTAACAGCAAGTCTACTTCATGTTGCGCCAAACGCATTTGAGCAGTTCGTTCAATGATTTGCGACCAAATATCATCAAATGCATATTCCGCCAAATCATCACGTGAAAGTCTAAAGCAAAACCCTTTTCCAAAGCCTCGTGCAATATCCCCGAGGGAATCCCATATAGCATCATTTCGCTCAAAACCGTAGGCGGGAGTAACTGATCGCCCGAATGCCTTCAAAAGTGCATAACCATGAAGAGTAGCATTTGTGCCATCGGGAATAGTTGCGTCCGGCATCGGCAACAGACACCGGCATGGCCGGTAAGAAAGAGATGAATGGCGCCTGGTCGCGTCCTGACCGTCAAGGCCTGTCAGCGCATCACGGCGCCATTCTGGTCGTCGGCGTCGCCACCTGACCCGGACGCCCTGGATGCGCCCGATACAGCAGCGCCGCGTTAAGCGAGCGCTTCCTTCGCGGCTTCTTCCGGCGTCAAGCCATCATAGAACTGGTGGGTAAACCACTCGACCTGTTCCTCGATATGGTCCTGCGCCTGCTTCTGGGTTGCGCCGCCGGCCACCAGGAAACCTTCCACCTCGATGCACCAGTGAATCAGTGCCAGGGTTTCTTCGTCGAGTTCTTCTTTCTTGGCCATGGTTTTACCTCTTCAAGCGTTGTTGTCCGAGTACGGATGATAACCGATCACTCGCCCAGGTCGGTCACCATCGCCCACTTGCCAAACTCCGGTTCAAACTCCGCCAGGCTCAGCTGGCCGACGCTGGTAACGGCGCCGATCTTGTCCAGGGTGCCCGCCGCCAGCCGGCGCGCCAGCAGGACCGCGGCCATGCACGGGATTTCCGGACCGTGGTCATGATCGGCCGCGATGTGCCAGGCGCGCTGCGCGGACACGCCATTGGCGTCGAGGCCGTGCACGCGCACCACCATCCCGCCCAGCGACGAGCCGAGGAAATTGAAGCCATCGGCGGCGCGGTTGAGCAGGGCGGCGAAGCGTTCGGGACGGGGCACCAGCCCGATGCGGCGCAGGCCCGCCAGCGCCGCCATGCCGCGCTGGCTGATGCCGATTTCCAGCGCGGCGCGGAACATCACCGACTGCACGCCCGCATAATGGGCCGGGAACAGTTCGAGGTCGGGAATGTCGCACAATGACGCCAGGCGCGGGCGCAGGCGCGCGTACGCGACCGTTTTGGGAGCCGCCCAGCCCAGCTGAGTTGTCCAGCGGCCGTCCTGCCACACCTGGATCGGGGCGCCGCAGTAGCTCAGCACCGCTTCCATGGTGGCCACCCCGCGCGGCGCGGTCTGGGCCGGGGCGATGCACATGTCGATGGATGCAATGCTGCGCCAGCCCGCCGTCAGATGGTCGACCACGGCCGACGACATGGCCGGCACGCTGCTCGCGCCCGTGATGGCGAGGCGGTTTTGCCGGCGGAAGGCATCATCGAGCGCGGCCGGAAAGTCGCACACGAAGCGGCGCCCGTCGGCCAGGTCGATATAGTGGGCGCCGGCGGCGGCCGTGGCCAATGCGGTACCGTAATCCTGTTGCTGGAAAGGGCCTGCCGTGTGGATGACGAGTTTGGCGCCGAGCTCGCGCAGCGTCTGCGCCAGCTGGGGATCGTGGATATCGATGCGGGCCGCGGCGGCGCCGTGCCCGCAGGCGCCGGCCAGGGCGCTGGCCTTGTTCAGGTCGCGCCCGGCGACGATCAGTTCGATGCCCGGGCTGGACGCCAGGGCGCGGCAGATGCGGGCGCCGAAGTTACCGTATCCGCCGAGAACGACCGTTTTCACCTTGGGTCGATCAGGCCGCGAGGCCCTTGGTCAGCAGGTCGGCGACGACTTCGTTGAGGTCGGTGTCGCGTTCCTTGGCCAGGGTTTGCAGTTGCAGCACCAGGTCGCTGTTGAGCTTGACAGCGAAGGGAACCAGGCCGAGGGCCTGGTCGCGCTTGCGCTGTTCGCGGCGGTCGACGGCGGCGTTGTCGGCGTTGCCGAAGCCGGCTGCGCCCGGGGCGACCATCTTGCCCATCAATTTTTTGGCGTCACTCTTCGCCATGCCGGTTTTTTTCATTGTCTGCCTTTGCTATCAAAGAACGCATTCTACGCTCTCCGCGGGGAGACGGACTGAAGTTGCACGATTGGCCGCCGGGGGATGAACCACGGCGTTTGCATCAGGCAAGGACTTTCTTGAGCCAGACGCCGATATGGTCGATCTCTTCCTGGCACAGCGAGTGCTGCATCGTGTAGTCGTGCCATTCAAGCTGGTAGCCCAGCGACTTGAGCAGGTCGCGCGAGGCGGTGGCGCGGGCGATTGGGATCACGCCGTCGTGTTGCCCGTGCACCATGAAAATCGGGGTGCCCAGACTGGCTTCGGAGCGCTCGGCGGCGATCTTGTCGGCCAGCGGCACGTACCCGGACAGACACATCAGCCCGGCCAGCTTTTCCGGATGGCGCAAGCCGGTCTGCAAGGTCATGGCGCAGCCCTGCGAGAAGCCCGCCAGGATGATGCGCGAGGCTGGAATGCCACGCGATTTTTCGCGCGCGATCAGGGCCTCGACCTGCAATTGCGAGGCGCGCAGGCCGGCTTCGTCTTCACGGCGGCCGATGTCGGCGTTGACGATGTCGTACCACGAACGCATCACGTAGCCGCCGTTGACCGTCACCGGCATCGTGTTGGCGTGCGGGAAGACGAAACGGATGCCGGGCAAGCCTTTCAAGTCCAGCTCGCTTACCAGCGGCACGAAGTCGTTGCCGTCCGCGCCCAGACCATGCATCCAGATGATCGCCACCGTCGGGTTCGGGGCGGTCTCGATTTCGATGTTTTCTAACAGTTGGCTCATGGGTTGTGTCTCGATAGACGGCGCGGGACGCAGCGCCGATTTCGGCCGGAATGCCTTGCACACGGCCGGGTTGGTTTCCATATACGGTCCGCCGATCAGGTCGACGCAGTAGGGCACGGCCGCGAAAATTCCGCCGACCAGTTGCTTGCCGTCAGCATCTTTCAGACCTTCGAGGGTTTCCTTGATCGCCTTCGGCTGGCCGGGCAGGTTCATCACCAGCGCGGCATGGCCGTCGATCTCGCGCAGCACGGCGGTCTGGCGCGACAGAATCGCGGTCGGCACGAACTGCAGGCTGATCTGGCGCATCTGTTCGCCGAAGCCGGGCATTTCCCGGGTGCCGATGGCGACCGTGGCCTCGGGCGTGACGTCGCGCCGCGAGGGGCCGGTGCCGCCCGTGGTCAGCACCAGGTGGCAGCGCGCCAGGTCGACCAGTTCGACCAGGGTCGCTTCGATGCGCCCCCGTTCGTCGGGAATGAGGCGCGTTTCGATGCGGTAGGGAGTGGTGATGGCGCTGGCGAGCCAGTCGGCCAGCGCCGGCAAGCCCTGGTCTTCGTACACGCCGCCGCTGGCGCGGTCGGAGACCGACACCAGGCCGATCACCAGCTCGGTGGGATTACTCGTCGTCGGACTCGTCATCGATCGGCTCGCCGTCCTCGTCGTCCTCGTCCGCAGGCTTGGCCGCGGCCTTGCGCTTCTTGTCGATATCCTTGAGGATCTGGTAGATCTCGCGGTAAGCCTTCGGCGGCTTGTTCTCGGCCTGTTCCTTGCGCGCGTTGCGGATCAGGGTGCGCAGGTGCTGCACATCGAGTTCCGGATTTTCTTCGAGCAGCACGGTCAGGGCCTTGTCGTCGGCCAGCAGCTTGTCGCGGCGCCGTTCGAGCGCGTGCAGGGCCGCGGTATCGGCCTTGGACATGCCTTTCCAGCTATCGATGGTGCGCTGGATGACGGCCACTTCTTCCTCGTCGAGGGTGCGCATCTTCTTGCCGACGAATTGCATCTGGCGACGCCGTCCCTCGTGGTTGGTGATCAGCTGGCAGGCCAGGATCGCATCGCGCACGTCTTCGGGCATGGGAACGCGCTTGACGCGGTCGCGCGCTTCGGCGACCAGTTCTTCGCCGAGCTTTTGCAGCTCGCTCATCTGGCGCTTGAGTTCGGACTTGGAAGGGCGTTCGTATTCTTGCTCGAACTCGGACGATTGGAAGCCGCAGGCGCCCCGGTTTGGATTTGGCATGATATGGTTCCGATAGGCGTAAAGCCGATCAGTAAAAACTGTAAACGACTGCTATCATACCCGTTTAACCGGACAGCCGAAGAAAACACCACATGAACGACTCCGTCTTTATCCACACCCAGGATCAGCTGCAGCAGCTGGCGCGCGACGTTTTGGCCTTTGCCAAGGAGATGGGCGGCACCGATGCTGCCGTCGACATCAGCGAGGGCAGCGGTCTGTCAGTGTCGGTCCGGCGTGGCAAAATCGAGACGATCGAGCAGAATAAAGACAAGGGCATGGGCGTGACCGTGTATATCGGTCAAAAACGCGGCAATGCCAGCACCTCCGACTTTTCCCCGGCGGCGCTGCGCGCCACGGTCGATGCGGCCTACAACATCGCCCGTTTCACGGCCGACGACGACTGCGCGGGCCTGGCCGACGCCGACATGCTCGAAATGAAGCCGCGCGACCTGCGCCTGTGCTACCCGTGGATGATCTCCACCGAAGAAGCGGTGGTCCTGGCGCAGCGCGCCGAAGCGGCCGCCTTCGACGTCGATGCGCGCATCACCAACAGCGAGGGCGCCAGCGTGCACGTGCAGCAGTCGCACTTCGTGTCGGCCAATTCGCGCGGTTTCGCGGGCGGCTATCCGTTCTCGCGCCACACCCTGTCGGTGGCGCCGATCGCCGGCAAGGGCGCCAAGATGCAGCGCGACGACTGGTACACCTCGGTGCGCGACCCGAAAAAGATGGCCCAGCCCGAGGCGGTTGGCCGCTATGCCGCCGAACGCGCCCTGGCGCGCCTGAACGCGCGCAAGCTCGATACGCGCACCTGCCCGGTGCTGTTCGAAGCGCCGCTGGCGGCAGGGCTGCTCGGCTCCTTCGTGCAGGCCACCTCGGGCGGCGCGCTGTACCGCAAGTCGACCTTCTTGCTCGATTCGCTGGGGCAATCGGTATTCCCTTCGCATATCCAGATCCTGGAAGACCCGCACGTGGTCGGCGCGGTCGGCTCGGCTCCGTTCGATGAAGAAGGCGTGCGCACCGTGCGCCGCAATGTGGTCAAGGATGGCGTGGTGCAGGGTTACTTCCTGTCGTCGTACTCGGCGCGCAAGCTGGGCATGAAAACCACGGGCAATGCGGGCGGTTCGCACAACCTCACCATGAGCTCGACCCAGACCAAACGCGGCGACGACTTCGCCGGCATGATCAAGAAGATGGGCCGCGGCCTGCTGGTCACCGAACTGATGGGCCAGGGCACCAACTACGTGACCGGCGACTATTCGCGCGGCGCCTCCGGTTTCTGGGTCGAGAATGGCGTGATCCAGTATCCGGTCGAGGAAATCACCATCGCCGGCAACATGAAGGATATCTTCCAGCAGATCGTCGCCATCGGCAATGACGTGCTCATCCGTGGCAACAAGCAGACCGGTTCGATTTTGATTGAAAAGATGGTGGTGGCCGGCGGCTGATCGCTGCTGATGCCCTTGCGCGTGGGTACCTTGTACCCACGCGAAACACCCCTCCCGATTCTCCCCTCCGCTCTGTAAGACTCCTGTAAGATAAATTACATTGCATGCTTGCCTAGACGCAAATACACTAGCTCTAGCACCATGACACTGGTGGTTTTCCCGTGACGTAAACACTTCAGGAGACACAGACATATGGAACGTCGTTCCTTTATTAAAAAAGCGGCAGTTGGCGCTGCAGCGGGCGCAGTCGCCGCACCGGCGCTGGCACAGTCGCATCCAACCATCACCTGGCGCCTTGCCAGCAGCTTTCCCAAATCCCTGGACACCATTTTCGGCGCGGCCGATATCCTCACCAAGCGCGTCTCCGAGCTCACCGGCGGCAAGTTCAACATCCGCTCGTTCGCGGCCGGCGAAATCGTGCCGGGCCTGCAAGTGCTCGACGCGGTTCAGGCCGGCACGGTGGAAATCGGCCACAGCGCGTCCTACTACTACTTCGGCAAGGACGCCACCTTCGCCTTCGACTGCGCGGTCCCGTTCGGCCTCACTTCGCGCCAGCACACGGCCTGGTACCAGGAAGGCGGCGGGCGCGAACTGACCCGCAACTTCTTCAAGGGCTACGGCATCGTCAACTTCCTGGGTGGTAATTCCGGCACCCAGATGGGTGGCTGGTTCCGCAAGGAAATCAAGTCGGTGGAAGACCTGAAGGGCACCAAGATGCGCGTCGGCGGCTTCGCAGGCAAGGTGCTCGAGCGCCTGGGCCTGGTGCCGCAGCAGCTCGCCGGTGGCGACATTTACCCTGCACTGGAAAAAGGCACGATCGATGCTGCCGAATGGGTCGGTCCTTACGATGACGAAAAACTGGGCTTCTACAAAGTCGCGCCGTATTACTACGCGCCGGGCTGGTGGGAAGCGGGCGCGAGCTTCTCCTTCTATGTGAACATCAAGGAATGGGAAAAGCTGCCCAAGGAATACCAGGCGGCGCTGGAATGCGCCACGTACGAGGCGCACATCGGCATGCAGGCCGAGTACGACGCCAAGAACCCGGCGGCGCTGGCACGCCTGATCAAGAACGGCGTCAAGCTGCGCACCTTCTCGAAAGACATCATGGATGGCTGCTACAAGGCGGCGCAGGACGTGATGAACGAGGAAGCGGCCAAGAACGCCAAGTTCAAGGCCATCTACGAGCCGTGGAAGCGATTCCGCCAGGATCAGAACATGTGGGCGTCGGTGTCCGAAGCAGCCATGCTCGACTACATGATCAAGGCCGGGCGCAAGTAAGGTTCCATCCGCCCGCGCGTCCTGCGCGCGAGCGGCGGCAGGGCTGCGCGTGAAGCGAACGCTTCACGCGCACTGTTATTCACCAGATTCCTCATGAAAAAAATACTGTTCCTTGCCTTGATCGCCGGCGGCGCCTTCTATGCCTACAAAACCGGCCGCCTGTCCGGCGGCGGCAGCGGCGCGTTCGACAAGGACGGCAAGCCGACCGTGATGCTGTTCACCAGCCCCGAATGCGGCGACCCTTGCGACAAGATCCGCAACGAATTGAAAAAGCGCGTGCCGACATTCCAGGAGGTGGTCCTCACCGAGCCGGATAACAAGTACCGCGTGAACGCACTGCCAACGGTCATCACCGGCAAGCAGCGCGCCGTCGGCGACGATGTGCATGCCCTGGCCGGGATGCTCGGCGAAGTGCTGGGCAAGGATGCGCTGACCCGGCGCGAACAGATCGTCATGGCGAACCATTTCGACGCGCAGGACAAGCCCAAGGTGGTGCTGTACGGGACCAAGTGGTGCGGCTACTGCAAGGCGCAGCGTGAACTGTTCGAGGAAAAGAAGATCCCCTTCGAAGATGTCGATGTCGAGGCATCGGAAGCCGGCGCCATCGCCTACAACGCGCTCGAAGGCAGCGGCTATCCGCTCACATATGTGGGATACCGCCGCTTCGGCGGGTACAAGGAAGCGGAGATCCTGGCGGCCGTCGAGGAACTGACGAAACAACCGCAGGCCAATCTGCGCTGACCGCAAGGGCGCCCCGCTGCGGCAGGCACGCCCTGTTACATCAGAAGCGGTAACCGGCGCCCACGGCGATCAGGACCGGATCGACCTTCACGGTGCTGACCCTGGCGCCGGAGATCATCACATCGCTGCGGATATCGAGGCGCTTGATATCCAGGTTGAGCGACCAGTTTTTATCGATCCTGTAATCCACGCCGGCCTGCAGGGCCAGTCCCACGCTATCGTTTTCCAGGTCGCCGGCGCCGTTCAGCAGCCTGACCTTCGAGATGCGCGTGTAGTTGATACCGGCGCCGAGGTAAGGCTTGAACTGGGCGATCGGGTTGAAATGGTACTGGCCCAGCAAGCTTGGCGGCAGGTGCTTGAAGGTGCCGATCCTGGCGCCATCGAGCATCACATCGTGTTTTTGCGGATAGGTCAGCACCAGCTCAGCCGCAAAATTGGGCGTGAAAAAATAGCTGACGTCGACTTCCGGGATGGTCTTGTCGGACACCGAAATGCGGTCCGATGCACCGACGCCGCCGACCGGCGTCGATTTATCGGCCGGGTTCAGGTGCGCGGCGCGTGCGCGCACCAGCCATTGTCCATCCTGGGCATGCGCTTGAACGGCAACCAGGCCCAGCATGCTGACTGCGACTGCTAACAATTTGCTCTTCATCACAACTTCCTTCTTCGTTTGTCATTGGGTATGGAAGAAGTCTATTGATTGGCCTCAACAAAATCGTTGATGTGAATCAAAAAATCAAAGCGATGATGAAAAGCCGTATCGCATCAGTCCGGGTGGCGCAACGACCGCAGGATCGGTTGCAGCACCGCGGCGCCCAGGCGTGCGCTGCGCGCGCCGTCCCAGCCGCAGATCGGATCGGGATCGTTGGCGTTGTCCTTGAACGGCAGCTCCAGTGTCAGAGACAGGCAGCCGAAGGCGTGCGTGATATGCGGCGAACCCATGGTGAGGGTTTCGTCGGTATAAGGCGACTCGCCGTAACCATGCACGTCCTGGAAGTCCGGGCTGGCGATCTTGAAGTCCTCGGCGAAGCGCTTTTCCTGCGCCGCCTGCTCTGGCGTGAAGGTCGGCAGCGAGTCGCTTCCGGCCACGAACACGTAAGGCAAGCCTTCATCGCCATGCACGTCGAGGAACAGGTCGCAGCCGGTTTCCTTCATCTTGTTCTTGACCACGAACACTTCCGGGCTGCGTTCCATGGTCGGCGTATTCCACTCGCGATTGAGGTTGGCGCCGGCCGCGTTGGTGCGCAGGTTGCCGTGCACCGAGCCGTCCGGGTTCATGTTGGGCACCACGTAGAACACGGCTTCCTTGAGCAGCTGGCGGCCGAATGCGTCGGCCGGGTCGAGCAGGGCGTCGAGCATGCCTTCGACGAACCACTCGGCCATGGTTTCGCCAGGATGCTGGCGCGCGATGACCCACACTTTTTTCTTCGCGGCCGGGTCGCCGATGACCAGCACGTTCATGTCGCGTCCTTCGACGCTGCTGCCCAGGTCGAGCATGCGTACCTGTTCGGAGAGCTGGGCGCGGTCGAGCAGTTCGAGGTGGCGTTCCCACGAGTAGGGCTCGAAATAGGCGTAGTAGACGCTGTCCATCTCGGGCGTGTGGGAGATCGTCATGACCTCGCCATCGAAGCTGGTGGGCACGCGGAACCACTCCACGCGGTCGTAGCTGGCCATGGCCTGGTAGCCTTCCCAGCCGGCCGGATAGGCGCTCTTGCCGGCGTTGAGGAAGCGGATCGTGCACGCTTCGCCCTGCGCGCCCTGCAGGCGGAAATAAAACCATTGGGTGATGTCCGCGTGCGAGTCGCTGCGGATGTTCAGGTCGATCGAGCAGGCGCTGGTGGCGCTTACGATATCGATGGCGCCGGCGTCGAACCGGCTGCTGATTTTGATAGACATGGTGTGTCCCTGGCTGGTGAATGAGAGGCGAGGTGCCGCTTGTGTTCCTGCTCCTGCGCGAGGCGCCATGATACGCCTTCAGCTTACATCGACGTTAACAGGGCTGAATTTGTCCTGTTTGGGATTTACCCTGAGTGTTGAATTCAACGAGAAGGAGAACGGCCATGAAAAAGACCTATCACGGCAGCTGCCATTGCGGTGCGGTGCGCTACGAAGCCGATATCGACCTGAGCGAGGGCACCAGCAGGTGCAATTGCTCGATCTGCCGCAAGGCGCGGAATTGGGAAGCGGTGATCAAGCCGGACGCGTTCCGCTTGCTGTCGGGAGAGGAGCAGCTGAGCGATTACCAGTTCGGAACCATGAGCGGGCATCATCTGTTTTGCAAGCAGTGCGGCGTGCACTCGTTCGGGCGCGGTTATGTGGAGCAGCTGGGCGGGGCGTTGGTAGCGATCAGTGTGGCCGCCCTGGACGACGTGACGCCGGAAGAGCTGATCGCGGCCCCGGTGAATTATATGGATGGGTTGAACGATAACTGGGGGAATACGCCGGCGGAGACGCGGCATCTGTAATATCGGCTGTCAGCAAACATGAGATAAAGTCCGGTAGCGCTCGCTCGCCACTATCGTTCCTGCCCCTGGCAGAAACGATAGTGGCAAATGCAGCTCAGCAATCGTAATTCATGCTATCGCGCGGATACGCCATTGGATTGCGGATCGCCTCCAGCGTCAGGTCGACATCGAGCTCCGGCCAGTACACCCGCCCGGTGCTCACGCACCTGACGCGGCAGATCTGCGCAATGGTCGCGTGCTCGAAGACCGGAAACTCCACAAACGGCAAGTACAGCTCTTCCTCGCCACACTGCAGCCAGAAGCCGTGCGGGCTCAGGCTCGTCACGTCGGCGCAGGAAAAATAGATGCCATCCATAAGTCAATCCCCGGTAAGCGACGCACCCAGGCAGGGTCGCCCGCATCGAAGGTATCAAATGCGCCGGCCGATTCGTTTGACCTGGCGCAAATGAGCCTAAAGCTACTTTCTTCCTATCGAAATCATATAGTTCTGCATCACCTGCTCCGACACCGAGGCCCACATGTTCTGGTCGTTGCGGAACCGCTTCCACGGATCGTACACTTTTTTGAACTTGGCGTTCCTTGACGCTTCCTCTTCCATGACCTGGGTCGAGATCTTGTACGCCTCGTCCATGATCGTCTTGGAGAAGGTGTGCAGCTTGGCCCCGTTCTTGATCAGGCGCGCCAGTGCCTGCGGATTCTTGGTGTCGTACTCGGCCTGCATCGTCACGTGGCACTCGAAACTGGCCGCTTCCACCGCCGCCTTGTACTGCGCGGGGAGCTTTTCCCATTCCTTGATATTGATGTAGAACGACAGCTGCGGCCCGGCTTCCCACCAGCCCGGCGCGTAGTAGTGCGGCGCCACCTTGGCCAGGCCGAGCTTTTCATCGTCGTACGGCCCGACCCACTCGGCCGCGTCGATCGTGCCTTTTTCCAGCGCCGCATACACGTCGCCGGCCGGAATCTGCTGCGGCACCGCGCCCATGCGCTCCATCACGCGGCCGGCGAAACCGGCGATGCGGATCTTCATGCCCTTGACGTCGGCCAGCGACTTGATCTCCTTGCGGTACCAGCCGCCCATCTGCGTGCCCGTGTTCCCGGCCATGAAGTTGACGATGCCGTAGCCCTTGAAGAAGTCGCGCATCAGTTCACGCCCGCCGCCCTGGTCGAACCAGGCGGTCTGCTGGCGCGAGGTGAGGCCGAACGGCACCGCGCAATCAAAAGCAAACGTGGCGTCCTTGCCGAAGTAGTAGTACGACGGCGTGTGGCCCATTTCGACCGTACCCGCCTGTACCGCATCCATCACCTGCAGGCCCGGCACGATATCGCCGGCGGCGAACTGGCGGATCTGGAAGCGCCCGCCGGTCAGTTCCGCCACGCGCCTGGTGAATGCCTCGGCCGAGCCGAAGATGGTATCGAGCGACTTGGGAAAGCTTGACGCCGTGCGCCATTTGACTTCAGGATTGATCTGCGCCAGCGCCGGCGCGGCGACGACGCCGGCGGTGGCGCCGATCGCGCTTTTGGTGAGGAAGGAACGACGTTGCATGACAGTCTCCGAGTTTTTTGTAATGTGGCTGAGGGACGTGTGCCCAATTGTAGCCGCTTGTACGCGCAAAAGTTGCGTGTAATTGTAGCGTCGCTATCGCGGCGCCGGCGACGTAGTTTGCGCGTCGCCTAGCGCGTCGCCATCGGTCAGCCCGCCGAAGCGCTGGAAGAAGCCGGCGTCGGCCTGCGCTACCGCATCGTCCTCGCGCCGCAGGGTGGCCACGATGTGCGCTTCGGCGCCGGCGTAGGTACGCGCATACACGGCGCGCGCCAGTTCGTAGGCGCTGCTGCCGGGCCACGGATCGGGCAGCAGTTCGATCGGCAGCATCGGGTCGTGCAGCTGCACGCGCCGGTATGCATGGACCAGCAGGGTGCGAATCACGAACGCCTGCTCGGGCGCGAGCGCGGCATCGGTGCCCAGCAGCTCGAGCAAGGGCGAAAAGCGCGCGATGAAGTGGCCGTAGCCGTCGACCACGCCCGACAGGTCCCAGCCATCGCGCACCAGGTCCTGCAGCGGCCTGCCTGACACGCCCGGCAGCGCGCTGGCGCGGCACACGAACAGCTTGTCCTTCACGCCCACGCGCGCGAGCAATTCTTCGAGGATGGCGGCATTGCTGGCGGGGTGCCCGAACACACCCGGCCCGATCATGGCGTAGCCTTCCCACAGCAATTCCTTGCGCAGCAGCGCGCGCTCGGGCGCGTCGATATTGCCGGCGCCGCACAGCACCAGGGTCCAGTTGCCGTCCCAGTGCGCGGCCAGCGGCGCGTAAATACGCCGGTTGGCGCGCTCGAAGCGGGGCAGCGCTTGCGGCAGGATCGCGTAGGAACTGCGGCGCCCGTCCCGGTTGGCCACCAGCCAGCCTTCCTGCGCCAGCCGGAACACGCTGGTGCGCAGCAGGCGGTCGTTCACGCCGAAGGGCGCCAGCAACTCGATCAGGCTGCCCAGCCAGATGGTGCCGCCGTGCGGGGCGATGGTGTCGCCGAAGATCGTCATCACAAGGGACTTGGAACGGGGCGGATCGCTGGCGAGAAAATCGGCGATCCATGCTGTGCTGGTAAGTTGTTTCATGGGTGCATGGTCTGGCGCGGTAGGGGTGATTGTCAAGCAAAGCAGGCATTTACTTTGCCGCCTGATCGGCGCAGCATGGTTTTTTTGCCATCGCCTCCATCTTAACCGGATACACATATACAATACGACTCAATTAATCTGTGTACTTCTGATTTTACGTATCGTATTATCGCCTGATCGCCTTTGCAATGGGAGAAGCACCATGTACGCACAACTCGTAGAAACCGGCCTCAAGAAAGTCCAGAGCGCCGAGGACATGGATGAGCAGGAGCGCGAGTTCCAGGCGCGCATCGATGCCGGCGTGAAGATCGAAGCCAAGGACTGGATGCCCGAGGCGTACCGCAAGACCCTGATCCGCCAGATTTCCCAGCACGCGCACTCCGAAATCGTTGGCCAGCTGCCTGAAGGCAACTGGGTCACGCGCGCCCCCACGCTCAAGCGCAAGTCGATTCTGCTGGCCAAGATCCAGGACGAGGCGGGGCACGGGCTGTATCTGTACAGCGCCGCCGAAACGCTGGGCGTCTCGCGCGACGAGCTGCTCGCCGCCCTCCATTCGGGCAAGGCCAAGTATTCGAGCATCTTCAATTACCCGACCCTGTCGTGGGCCGACATGGGCGCCGTGGGCTGGCTGGTCGACGGCTCGGCCATCATCAACCAGATCCCGCTGTGCCGCTGCTCGTACGGGCCGTATGCGCGCGCCATGATCCGCGTCTGCAAGGAAGAATCGTTCCACGCGCGCCAGGGCTACGACATCATGATGAGCCTGGCCAAGGGCACGCCCGAACAAAAGGCGATGGCGCAGGATGCGCTGAACCGCTGGTGGTGGCCTTCCTTGATGATGTTCGGCCCATCCGACGCCGAATCGGTCAACAGCGCGCAGTCGGCGCAGTGGCGCATCAAATTGTTCTCGAACGACGAACTGCGCCAGCGCATGGTCGACCAGACCGTGCCCCAGGCCGAGTACCTGGGCCTGACGGTGCCCGATCCCGACCTCAAATTCAACGCCGAGACGGGCCACTACGAATTCGGCGAGATCGACTGGAGCGAGTTCCAGAACGTTTTGAAGGGGAACGGCCCGTGCAACCGCGAGCGCCTGCGCACGCGCGTGAAAGCGTATGACGACGGCGCCTGGTTCCGCGATGCGCTGGTGGCCTACGCCGATAAAAAATCCGCGCGCGCCGCAGCCTGATCCACAGCATCCACAGAACCGCACCGGAGAATAAAAATGAGTAAAGAATGGCCCCTGTGGGAAGTCTTCATCCGCAGCCAGCACGGCCTGGCCCACAAGCACGTGGGCAGCCTGCACGCGTCCGACGCCGAAATGGCGGTCAATAACGCGCGCGACGTCTACACGCGCCGCAACGAGGGCGTCTCGATCTGGGTGGTGCGCGCCGCCGACATCGTCGCCAGCAGCCCGGGCGACAAGTCGGCCCTGTTCGAGCCGTCCAACAGCAAAGTCTATCGCCACCCGACCTTCTTCCCGATGCCGGAAGAAGTCAAGAACCTGTGAGCGTGCCTGTGGATCAGAAAATCGAATACCTGCTGCGCCAGGGCGACAATGCCCTGATTCTGTCGCAGCAGCTGTCCAAACTATGCGGCAAAGGTCCGGCGCTCGAAGAAGACATGGCGCTGACCAACGTCGCCCTCGACCTGCTCGGCCAGACCCGCATGTGGCTTACCTATGCCGGCGAACTGGAAGGGCGCGGGCGCACCGAAGACCAGTTGGCCTTCCTGCGCGACGCCCATGACATGCGCTGCTGCCTGATCGTCGAACAGCCCAACGGCAATTACGCCGACACCATGGTGCGCCAGTTTTACTTCGACACCTGGCACTACTTCCTGATGCAGGGGCTGACCAAGTCGGTCGATGGGCGCATCGCGGAGATTGCCGAAAAATCGATCAAGGAAATCACCTACCACCTGCGCCGCAGCGGCGACCTGATCGTGCGCCTCGGCGACGGCACGCTTGAGAGCCACGCCAAGACCCAGGCCGCCGTCAACGAACTGTGGATGTACAGCGGCGAGATGTTCCTCTACGACGCCATCGACGAGGCCATGGTGGAGCAGGGCGTCGCTCCCGCCGCCGACGGCCTGCGCGCGGCCTTCATCGAACACGTATCCGAGATCTTCGCCGAAGCCACGTTGACGATGCCCGATCCGGCAGCGTGGATGCAGCGCGGCGGCAAAACCGGCCGCCACAGCGAGCACCTGGGCTACATCCTGGCCGAAATGCAGTTCCTGCAGCGCTCCTATCCCGGGGCCGAGTGGTAATGGGCACGCAGCCGGCCAGCACGGAACAGGTCTGGGCCTGGCTGGGCGAGGTCAGCGACCCGGAGATCCCGGTGATCTCTGTGGTCGACCTGGGCATCGTGCGCGCCGTCGCGTGGGAAGACGCGACCTGCGTGGTCACCATCACGCCCACGTACTCCGGCTGCCCGGCCATGACGGTGATCGCCGATTCGGTGCGCGATGCGCTGCACAGCCACGGCGTGCCTGAGGTGCGGCTGGTGAACCAGCTTTCGCCCGCCTGGACCACCGACTGGATGAGCGACACCGGCAAGGCCGCGCTGAAAGGCTACGGCATTGCCCCGCCGGCGCAGCAGGCGATCGATATAAGTGGACTGCGCGGCGGCCTGCATTCGGGCGTCAAGCGCGTGGCGGCGCCGAAACTGGTCGTCAGCTGCCCCAATTGCGGTTCAAGCCATACGGAGCTGACCAGCCAATTCGGCTCGACGCCGTGCAAGGCGCTCTACAAGTGCCTGGACTGCCGCGAACCGTTCGATTATTTCAAATGCCACTAAGGCTGTTATGAGCAAATTCTATCCACTGACCGTCGCCAAGGTGCGCAACGAAACGCGCGACACCATCGCCGTCACCTTCGCCGTGCCGGACGAACTGGCCGCCAGCTTCGCCTATCAGCAGGGCCAGCACCTGACGTTGCGCGCGCAGATCGGCGACGAAGACGTGCGCCGCTCCTACTCCATCTGTTCGGCGGTGCAGGATGGCGCGCTGCGCGTGGCCATCAAGCGCACCCAGGGCGGGCTGTTTTCGAGCTGGGCCAATGAACACCTGAAGGTCGGCGCGGTGCTCGACGTGATGCCGCCGATGGGGCACTTCAACGTGCCGCTGGCGGCGGATAACGCGCGCCATTACGTCGCCTTTGCGGCCGGCAGCGGCATCACGCCGATCCTGTCGATCATCAAGACCACCCTCCTGACCGAACCGAAAAGCCGTTTCACGCTCTTCTACGGGAACCGCGCCTCGTCGTCCGTCATCTTCAAGGAAGAACTGACCGACCTCAAAGACAGCTACATGGAGCGCCTCAACCTGGCCTACGTGATGAGCCGCGAGCAGCAGGACATCGAACTGTTCAACGGCCGCATCACCAAGGAAAAGTGCGAGCAGTTCATCAAGCACTGGATTCGCATCGAGGATATCGACATCGCCTTCATCTGCGGCCCGGAAGACATGATGCACGGCGTTTCGGCGGCGCTGCAGGAAGCCGGCATGCCGAAACAGAATATCAAGGTGGAGCTATTCGCCGCCAGCATTCCGAAGCACCAGCACAAGCCGCGCCAGTTCGACGCGCTGGTGCGCAACGAGACCGAGGTCACCGTCATTTTGGACGGCAACCACACCAGCTTCACGATGGACAAGGACAAGGAATCCATCCTCGACGCCGGCCTGCGCGCCGGCATCGACATGCGCTACTCGTGCAAGGGTGGCGTGTGCTCGACCTGCCGCTGCAAGCTGCTCGACGGTAAGGTCGACATGGACGTGAACTACGCGCTGGAAGACTACGAAATCGCGCGCGGTTTCGTGTTGAGCTGCCAGAGCTTCCCGGTGACAGACAAAGTGGTCGTCGATTTCGACCAGCACGAATAATCCAACCCAAAAGAACAGGACGCGCCATGAACTACGAAAACATCAAGTTCCAGATCGAGCACGGCATCGCCACCCTGACCCTGAACCGCCCCGACAAGCTCAATAGCTTCACGCAGGCGATGCACCTGGAGGTGCGTTCCGCGCTGGCCGCGGTGCAGGCCGACCCCACGGTGCGCGTGCTGCTGCTGACCGGCGCCGGGCGCGGTTTCTGCGCCGGCCAGGATTTGTCGGACCGCGCGGTGGAACCGGGGGCCGAAGGCGTGGACCTGGGCCACTCGGTCGAAACCTACTACGCACCACTGGTGATGACCCTGCGCTCGCTGCCGATGCCGGTCATCTGCGCCGTCAACGGGGTGGCCGCCGGCGCGGGCGCGAACCTGGCGCTGGCCTGCGATATCGTGCTGGCTGCCAAATCGGCCAGCTTCGTCGAAGTGTTCTGCAAACTGGGCCTCATTCCCGACACCGGCGGCACCTGGCACCTTCCGCGCCTGGTTGGCCACGCGCGCGCCATGGGCATGGCCATGCTGGGTGAAAAAATCCCGGCCGAACTGGCCGAGCAATGGGGCCTGATCTGGAAGGCCGTTGCCGACACCGCCCTGATGGACGATGCGATGGCCATGGCCGAACACTTCGCCGTGGCTCCGACCAAAGGCCTGGCTTTCACCAAGCGCGCCATCCAGGCCAGCTACGCCAACAGCTTGCCCGAGCAGCTCAAGCTGGAAGGCGAGATGATGCGCGAACTCGGTTACAGCCATGATTACCGCGAAGGCGTGACCGCCTTCATCGAAAAGCGCACGCCGCACTTCATGGGGGAATGAGCATGGCAGCACTGGAACAAGGCAGCATCGTCGCCGTCATCGGCAGTGGCGCCATGGGCGCCGGCATCGCGCAGGTGGCAGCCGCCGCCGGCTATCCGGTCAAGCTGTTCGACACGCGCCCCGGCGCGGTCGAGAAGGCGATTGCCGATATCGGCAAGGTGTACACGACGCTGGTGGAAAAAGGCCGCATGAGCGGCGAGGCGGCGATTGCGGCGCGTGCGCGCCTGCACAGCGTGGCGACCCTGAAAGAAGTCGATGACGCGGCCCTGGTGGTCGAAGCCATCGTCGAGAACCTGGATGTGAAGCGCATGCTGTTCGCCGACCTTGAGAACGTGGTCGGCGACGACTGCATTTTGGCGACCAACACTTCGTCGATTTCGGTTACGGCGATTGCCGCGCAGCTGCGCCGCCCGCAACGCCTGGTCGGCATGCACTTCTTTAATCCGGTCCCGCTGATGGCGCTGGTGGAAGTGATCAGCGGTCTGGCCACCGATCCGGCTGTCGCCGCGACGGTGTACGCCACCGCCGCCGCCTGGGGCAAGAACCCGGTGCACGCCAAGTCCACGCCGGGTTTCATCGTCAACCGCGTGGCGCGCCCGTTCTACGCCGAAGGCCTGCGCCTGTTGCAGGAGCAGGCCGCCGATGCCGCCACCCTGGACGCGATCATGCGCGACTGCGGCGGCTTTCGCATGGGGCCATTCGAGCTGATGGACCTGATCGGGCATGACGTCAATTTTTCGGTCACGCAGTCGGTGTTCAACGCCTACTTCGGCGACCCGCGCTTTACGCCGTCGGTGCTGCAGCAGGAAATGGTCAACGCCGGCTTCTTCGGGCGCAAATCGGGCCGCGGCTTTTATCAGTACGGCGAGGGCGCGGCCAAGGCGGCGGCCAGCCAGGAGGCGGCGCACGCGCGGCCGGAAGTGGTCAGCATCAGCATCGACGCCGACGTGCCGGACACCGTGACGCATCCGCTGGAGCAGCGCCTCGCCGGTGCCGGCTTCACGGTCGGCCACCGCAAGCCGCTGCCGAATGCGGGCGAAAACGAGGCACCGGCTTTCCACTGCAATGGCGCCGCCATCTTCCTCACCGACGGTCGCAGCGCCACCGAGCGCGCCAGCGCCAACCGCCATCCGGACACGGTGCTGTTCGACCTCGCGCTCGATTACGGCAAGGCCACCCGCATCGCCCTGGCGCGCGCCGACCAGTGCAGCGATGCAGCCTGGAACGCGGCGGTCGGCCTGTTCCAGGCGGCCGGCTTCGTGGTTACGCGGCTGGACGACGTGCCGGGCATGGCGGTCATGCGCACCGTCGCCATGCTCGCCAACGAAGCGGCCGACGCGGTCAACCAGGGCGTGTGCACCGTCCAGGCGGTCGACATCGCGATGCAGAAGGGCGTCAACTACCCGCGCGGGCCGCTGGCCTGGGCCAATGCGGTCGGCATCGCGCATATCGTGAGCGTGCTGGCCAACCTGGCGGCCGTGTATGGCGAAGACCGCTACCGCGTCTCGCCGCTGCTGCGCCGCAAACTCGCCAATGGAAGCGGCTTCTGATCCATGCAAATTGACCCTCAGGCGCTGGCCGAACTGGCCGGCAAAACGATGTTCGAGCGCGATCCCGCCAGCCAGGCGCTCGGCATGCTGCTCGCCGACATCCGTCCCGGCTACGCGCGCATGACGATGCCGGTGCGCTCCGACATGCTCAATGGGCACCAGACCTGCCACGGCGGCTACATCTTCATGCTGGCCGACAGCGCCTTTGCCTTCGCCTGCAATTCGCACAACCTGAACACGGTGGGCGCGGGCTGCACCATCGATTACCTGGCCCCGGGCCGCGAAGGCGACCTGCTGACGGCCGAAGCGACCGAGCAGGCGCTGGCCGGTAAAACCGGCGTGTATGACATCAAGGTCACCAACCAGGACGGCCGCACGGTCGCCCTGTTCCGCGGCAAATCGCACCGCGTGGCCGGCAACGTGGCCGAACTTCCTCAATAAGGAGAACAGCATGGTCCAACGCACGCCCGCTCCCGGCGACCTGGAGCCGATCGAACGCGCCAGCCGCGACGAACTGCAAGCGCTGCAGCTCGAACGCATGAAATGGTCGCTCAGGCACGCCTACGACAACGTGCCGCATTACCGCGCCGCGTTCGACGCCGCCGGCGTGCATCCGGACGACCTGCGCACGCTGGCGGACCTGGCCAGGTTCCCGTTCACCGACAAGAAAACCCTGCGCGACAATTATCCCTTCGGCCTGTTCGCGGTCCCGCGCGAGAAGGTGGTGCGCATCCATGCCTCGTCCGGCACCACCGGCAAGGCGACCGTGGTGGGTTACACGCAAAAGGACATCGACACCTGGGCCAACGTGGTGGCGCGCTCGATCCGCGCCGCCGGCGCTCGTGCGGGCGACATGGTGCATGTCTCGTACGGTTATGGCCTCTTCACCGGCGGGCTGGGTGCGCATTACGGCGCCGAGCGGCTGGGCTGCACCGTGATCCCGATGTCGGGCGGGCAGACCGAAAAACAGGTGCAGTTGATCTGCGACTTCAAGCCCGACATCATCATGGTCACGCCGTCGTACATGTTGAACATCATCGAGGAATTCACGCGCCAGGGGCTCGATCCGGCGGCGTCGTCGCTGAAGGTCGGTATTTTCGGCGCGGAGCCATGGACCGACGCCATGCGCGGCGAAATCGAACGGCGCGCCGGCATCGACGCGGTCGATATCTATGGCCTGTCCGAAGTGATGGGGCCGGGCGTGGCCAGCGAGTGCATCGAGAGCAAGGACGGTCCGGTGATCTGGGAAGACCATTTCTATCCCGAGGTGATCGATCCGGATACCGGCGAAGTGCTGCCCGACGGCGCCGAGGGCGAACTGGTGTTCACCTCGCTCACCAAGGAAGCGCTGCCGATCATCCGCTACCGCACGCGCGACCTCACGCGCCTGCTGCCGCCGACCTCGCGCGCGATGCGCCGCATGGGCAGAATCACGGGCCGCTCGGATGACATGCTGATCATCCGCGGCGTGAACGTATTCCCCAGCCAGATCGAAGAACTGATCCTCCAGATGCCGCAACTCGCTCCCCATTACCAGCTGGTGGTCTCGCGCGACGGCCATCTGGACAAGCTCGACGTGGTGGCCGAACTGCGCGACGGGTCATCATCCCCGGATGCCGTGGCGGCCCTGGCGCGCGAGCTCGAACACCGTATCAAGACCTACGTGGGCGTGAGCACGCGGGTGAACCTGCTGCCGGCAAACGGCATCGAGCGCACCCTGACCGGCAAGGCCCGGCGCGTGATCGACCAGCGCCCGAAATCGAATTGAATCAAGGAGCACCTGTGAGCAAACTGACTGACGCCTTTATCTGCGACGCCATCCGTACCCCGTTCGGCCGCTACGGCGGATCGCTTTCCGGCGTGCGCGCCGACGACCTGGCCGCGCTGCCGATCGCCGCCCTGATCGCGCGCAATCCCGGCGTGGACTGGACGGCCGTGGACGACTTGTACTTCGGCTGCGCCAACCAGGCCGGCGAAGACAACCGCAACGTGGCCCGCATGGCCGCGCTGCTGGCCGATCTGCCGCCGGAAGTCCCGGCCAGCACCATCAACCGACTGTGCGGCTCCAGCCTGGACGCCGTCGGCATTGCGGCGCGCGCCATCAAGGCCGGCGAAGCGAACCTGATCATTGCCGGCGGGGTGGAGAGCATGACGCGCGCGCCTTTCGTCCTGGGCAAGGCCGACAGCGCGTTTTCGCGCGCGGCCAGGATCGAAGACACGACCATGGGCTGGCGCTTCGTCAACCCGCTCATGAAAGCAAAATACGGCATCGATTCGATGCCCGAAACGGCCGAAAACGTGGCGCAGGAATTTAACATCAGCCGCGCCGACCAGGATGC
Source organism: Massilia pseudoviolaceinigra (assembly GCF_030846505.1). Lineage (NCBI taxonomy): Bacteria > Pseudomonadati > Pseudomonadota > Betaproteobacteria > Burkholderiales > Oxalobacteraceae > Massilia > Massilia pseudoviolaceinigra. The sequence goes on from NZ_JAVCWL010000004.1 coordinate 125,654, forward strand.
GTTTGCCCTACGCAGCCAGCAGCGCTGGGCCGCCGCCCATGCCGCCGGGGTGTTCAAGGATGAGATCGTTCCCGTCACCATCCCCCAGAAAAAGGGCGACGCGCGGGTGTTCGACACCGACGAGCATCCGCGTCCCGATACCAGCATCGAGATGCTGGCCAAGCTCAAAGGCGTGGTCACCCCAAGCGGCACCGTCACCGCCGGCAACGCCTCGGGCATCAACGATGGCGCCTGCGCCCTCCTGATCGCCTCCGGCAGCGCCGCCGAACGCTTTGGCCTGACGCCGCGCGCGCGCATCGTCGGCATGGCCATGGCGGGTCTGGCGCCGCGCATCATGGGTTTCGGGCCGTCGCCGGCCACCAAAAAGGTACTGGCAATGACCGGCCTGTCCATCGGCCAGATGGACGTGATCGAACTCAATGAAGCTTTTGCCGCGCAGGGCCTGGCGGTCACGCGCGACCTGGGCCTGGCCGACGACGCCGCGCATGTGAACCCGAACGGCGGCGCCATCGCCATCGGCCACCCGCTGGGCGCCTCGGGCGCGCGCCTGGTGCTGGCCGCCGTGAACCAGTTGCACCGCACGGGCGGGCGCTATGCGCTGTGCACGATGTGCATCGGCGTCGGGCAGGGCATTGCCCTCGTCATCGAAAAAGTATAAGGTGCGCGCCATGGTCAAGGTCTACGCAATCAATGGCGTCACGCCGGTGGTCCACCCGAGTGCCTACGTGCACCCGAGCGCGGTGCTGATCGGCGACGTGATCGTCGGCCCGCGCTGCTACGTCGGCCCGCTGGCATCGATGCGTGGCGACTTCGGGCGGCTGATCCTCGAAGAAGGCGCGAACCTGCAGGATACCTGCGTCATGCACGGCTTCCCCGGCGAAGACACGGTGGTCGAAGTCGATGGCCACATCGGCCACGGCGCCGTGCTGCACGGCTGCCGCATCAAGCGCAACGCCATGGTCGGCATGAACGCCGTCGTGATGGACCGCGCCGTGGTGGGCGAGGAATCGGTCGTCGCCGCGATGAGTTTTGTGAAGGCCGGCATGGTGATCCCGCCGCGCAGCATGGTCATGGGCACGCCGGCGCGTATCATGCGCGAACTGACGGACAAGGAAATCAGCTGGAAAAGCTTCGGCACGAAGCAGTACCACGACCTGGCAGTGCGTTCAATGGAAACGATGCGCGAAGTGGAGGCCCTGACCGAAGTCGAGCCGAACCGCGCACGCATCGATCTTGGCCCGGACATGCACGCCCCCAAAGAATAGAACAGAACCGAGAATTAGGAGAAGACACCATGCAAACCATATCGACCCTGCAAAGCCTGATCGGCGGGCGCTGGCTCGGCGCCGAAGCGTCGGTGCCGCTGCACAGCGCACTCAATAACAGCCTGATTTATCACACCCACGCCGAAAAAATCGACTTCGACGAGGCAGTGACCTACGCGCGCAGCACCGGCGTGCCAGCCCTGATGTCGCTCGACTTCCAGAAGCGCGCCGCCTGCCTCAAATCGCTGGCGCTGTATCTGATGGAGCGCAAGGAAGAGCTGTACGCCATCTCGCACCTGACCGGCGCCACCCGCCCGGACAGCTGGGTCGATATCGAAGGCGGCATCGGCACCTTGTTCGCCTACGCCAGCATGGGCAGCCGCGAACTCCCGTCGAGCAATGTGCTGCACGAAGGCCCGGCGCTCGCCCTCGGCAAGAACGGCGGCTTCGCCGGCACCCACATCCTGGTGCCGCGTGGCGGCCTGGCGGTGCACATCAACGCCTTCAACTTCCCGATCTGGGGCCTGCTGGAAAAATTCGCGCCGAGTTTTCTCGCGGCGATGCCGTGCATCGGCAAGCCGGCCACCGCCACCAGCTACCTGACCGAAGCCGTGGTGCGCATGATGGACGATTCCGGCCTGCTGCCGAAAGGCGCGCTGCAACTGGTCATCGGCAGCACCGGCGACCTGCTCGACCGCCTGACCGGCGCCGATGTGGTCACCTTTACCGGGTCGGCCGACACCGCCGCCAAGCTGCGCGTGAACAAGAACCTGATCGCCCATTCGGTGCCGTTCACCGCCGAGGCGGATTCGCTCAACTGCGCCATCCTGGGGCCGGACGTGACCCCCGACGATGTGGAGTTCGACCTGTTCGTCAAGGAAGTCGCGCGCGAAATGACCGGCAAGGCCGGCCAGAAGTGCACCGCGATCCGCCGCATCATCGTGCCCAAGCAGCACGTGGAAGCGGTCGGCGAGCGCCTGCGCGAGCGCCTGGCGAAGATCGTCGTGGGCGACCCGTCGGTGAAAGAGGTGCGCATGGGCGCACTGGCATCGATGGACCAGCACCGCGATGTCAGCGAGCGGGTCGAGATGCTCGCGCGCGGCAACGAGATCCTGTTCGGCGCCAAGGATGGTTTCAATCCGGTGGGCGAGGGCGCGGCCAATGGCGCCTTCTTCTCGCCGACCCTGCTGCTGTGCCGTGACGGCATGAGCAACGATGCCGTGCACGATATCGAAGCCTTCGGCCCGGTCAGCACGATGATGACCTATTCGGATCTGGATGAGGCGCTGGCGCTGGCCGCGCGCGGCAAGGGAAGCCTGGTCAGCACCTTGGTGACCAAGGATACGGCCATTGCGGCGCGCGCGGTGCCGGTGGCGGCGGCCACGCACGGCCGCGTGCTGGTGCTGGAGCGCGAAGCGGCTGTCGATTCGACCGGTCACGGTTCGCCCCTGCCGCAGTTGAAGCACGGCGGTCCGGGACGGGCCGGGGGCGGCGAGGAGCTGGGCGGCATCCGCGCGGTGCGCCACTTCCTGCAGCGCGCCGCGGTACAGGGTTCGCCGACCATGCTGGCGGCGATCACGGGCGAGTACGTGCGCGGCGCGGCCGTGCGCGAGGAATCCCTGCACCCGTTCCGCAAATATTTCGAGGAACTGCAGATGGGCGACTCGCTGCTCACGCACCGGCGCACGGTGAGCGAGGCCGATATCGTCAACTTCGGCGGGATATCGGGCGACTATTTTTACATGCACTTCGACGAGATCGCGGCCAAGGATTCGCAGTTCGGCAAGCGCATTGCGCACGGCTACTTTGTGCTGTCGGCGGCGGCGGGGCTGTTTGTGTCGCCGGCACCGGGGCCGGTGCTGGCCAACTACGGGCTCGATAATCTGCGCTTTATCACGCCGGTGGCCATTGGCGACACGATCCGCGCGCGCTTGACGTGCAAGCGCAAGGTGGATCGCAACCGCACCGACGACAAGGGCGTGGGGCAGGGCGTGGTGGCGTGGGATGTGCAGGTCACCAATCAGAATGACGAACTGGTGGCCAGTTATGACATTCTGACGCTGGTGATGAAGAAGGGGTGATTGGCTCTAGCCGTCGTTCCTGCCATTGGCAGAAACGACTTTCTGGCAGTGCCAGGAACGACTTACTTGCGGTTTGTGGCCTTACACGAACCCGAGGTTACGCGTACTGGCGTTGTAATTCCCCAGATTCGGCAGCAACGCCAGCAATTCGCTGTTCGACACCCCCAGCCACGCGCCCATCGTGGCGGCGAACTGGTCGACCGACGTGGTCGGCAGCAAACGCCCCTGGCCGACATCATCCGGTCCGCCATTGGCCACCACCGGCGCGGTGCCGTAAAAGCGCTTGCCCTTGACCGCGCCACCCATCACGAAGTGCATGCTGCCCCAGCCATGATCGGAGCCGTCGGCATTGCCCGCCATCGTGCGTCCGAAGTCGGACGCGGTGAACGTGGTCACCTTCTCGGCCACGCCCAGTTCCACCGTCGCCGCGTAAAACGCCGCCATCGCGTCGCCCAGTTTGGTCATCAGCGCCGGGTGATTGGTCAGCATGCCGTCGTGCGTGTCGAAGCCGCCCATGGAAACGAAAAACACTTGCCGTTTCGCACCCAGGGTCGGGCCGGCGGCGATCATGCGCGCAACCAGTTTCAGCTGGTCGCCCAGGTTGTTCGCGGTCGGGAACGCCGTTTTCGGCGCCGGCGTCGAGCTCAGGGCACCGGTCAGCACTTCATTGGCTTCGATCGACCGCTTGCCGATGCGGTTGTATTCGTTTTCCAGCATGTGAGTGCGCTGCTGCGTCATCAACGTGCGCAGTGCCGCCGAGGAACTTGCCGAGCCGAACAACGGATTCTTGAGTCCCGCCAGCGGCACCGAACCACTGGTCGATACCTGGTATTGCACCGCCGTATTACCCGACAAGAACACGGCATTGTTCGAGACATTGATGCAGGTAAAGGTCGAATGCGTATTGCTCGCCTGGAACAGGTCACCGATGCGGCCGCCCCAGCCGGAGGTGGCCCCTTCCGGCGACGACGACTGGAATACCGATTGCTGGTCGTTGTGCGAAAAAAGTTTTGGCGGCAGGCGGCCGGACTTGTTGGTGAACTGGAGCTTGGTGGTCGGCTGTACCAGATTGCCCACGTTCAGCATCACGGCCAGTTTTCCGTCGTTAAACAGCGGGACCAGCGGCGCCAGGGCGGGAGCCAGGGCGTACTGGTGCTGAAAGCCGGCCGAGTCCACCGGCACCACGGTCGGGTTCAGCGCAGTCGCGGCCAGCGCGGCGCGGCTGTGCGCGAAGTTGGGGCGGAACGACTGATACTTCGCGTGGCTGTCGGGATCGTAGGGCGTGACGGTATTGGCATAGTCGTTGCCGCCGTACAGAAACACGCAGACCAGCGCCTTGTAATCGGTGGCCGTGGCGGCACTCGCCTCGGCCATGGCGGCGACGTTGATTGCCCACGGCGCGGCAACGCCGGCGACCGACAGCGCGGAAGCGCGTTGTAAAAAGGCGCGGCGCGATGCGTTGGTTCCATTTTTATTTTGCATGGCTGCTCCTATTTCTGGACGATGAATTCGGGGGATGCCAGCACCAGCACCAGAGCGGCGTAGATGCGGTTCAGGCGGGCGGCGTTGGTTCCTTTGGGCATGGAATCGATCCCGCCCCTGATCAGGTTGGTTGTCGCCGGCGCCAGTTGTCCCGCCACCAGCACCAGATTCAGCTCGTCCACGAGGGTATCGGCCACATCGGCCATCGGCAGCAGGGCGCTGTAGTCGGCCTTGACGTCGCCCACGCCCTTGCTGACCACGGTCTGCATATAGTTGATATAGCCGACCACGGTCGATTCATTGGTGATCTGAAACTCCGGCGCGACCATGCGCGCATTGGCGATGGCGCTGTTGGGCGGTACGTAGCCCGGACGGAAGAAATTGAACACCGTGCCGGAGCGGCCGGGACTTTGTCCCAGACGCGTGGCGGGGTCGGATGTGTTGCCGATCGCCCAGGCGTCCGTCGCCGAGTTGGCCTTGAACGCGCGCGCCCACGCCGTAAAGCGCAGCACCGGTTCGCGCAGCTTGCCGAAGTTGGGGTCGCTTAGCCGGCTGGCGCTGCGCGCTTCGCTGTCGAGCAGGATGGCGGACACGACCTTGGCCAGGTTGCCCTTGACGCCGTTATTATCGCTATTGAACACGGCGCTGACCCTGGTCACGTAGGCGGGCGAAGGATTGCTGCACACCAGGCGCTGGATCAACTGGCGGCTGATGAACGGGCCCACGTTCGGATGGGCGAAGATGGTGTCGAGCGCGCGGGTGAGGCTGGTCAGGCCGTCGGTGCCGGCGGCAATGCTACTGCCCAGGAAATTCTTGGCGCCCGTTTCATGGCGGTTGGCGGCCACGATCATCGGGCGGCGCTTGTATTCCGGCGAATTGTTGTCGGCGCCGGCCATGTCGTAATTCCAGCCGGTGAACACGCGGGCCAGGCCGGTGATGTCTTCCAGGGTATAGGTTTCCTGCTGCAAGCCGCCGTTGAGCTTGGGCGTGCCGTCGTTGTTCAGCTGCACCAGGCCGATGGTAAACAGCTGCATGACTTCGCGCGCGTAGTTTTCATCGGGCAGGGCGCCGGTGGCCGGATTGAACTTGACGTTGCCGCGATAGGTCAGATATTCGCCCATCGGTGCGCTCAGCGATACGTGCTGGAGCAAGGTACGGTAGTTGCCGAAGGCATGCGTTTCCAGCAAGTCCATGTGGGCGGCGCTGGAAAAATTACTCCAGCTTGCGTTGAAACCGCTCAGGGACGCAACCAGGATTTCGGACAGTGCAAGGGTGACGCGCTGGCGCAGGGTGTCGGGCGAGACCACCATCTTGCGCCAGAAAGCGGCATCGTGGCCGGCTTCGGAGTTCTTGGATTCGGCGCCGTTCAATTTCTTTGCGACCAGGTAATCCCAGCGCGACTGAGACCGCGGCATGGCTATCTGTTCGTTGATCCAGCCGGCGTAGCCCAACTGCTGCACCCGGGCGATTTGCTCGCGCGTGGCGCCCATCGACGCCTGCGCCAGGAAGCGCGAGGCTTCGGCGACGCCGATTTTTTCCACCGGCGTGGGGGTAGGGGTTGGTGTTGGCGTCGCTGTTGGCGTCGGGGTTGGCGTCGGCGTCGGCGTCGGCGTCGGGGTTGGCGTGGGTGTCGGAGCGGCCGGGCCTGGGGCAGTCGGCGTCGGCGCGGTCGGCGTCGGGACGGTCTGGGTCGGTGTCGGTACGGCCGGCGTTGGTGTCGGCGCAGTCGGTGTCGGTGTCGGAACGTTTGGTGCCGGCGTCGGGACAGCCGGTGTCGTACCCGCCGGCGTCGGAACAGTTGGTGCCGGGACAGCCGGCGTCGGAACAGTCGGCGCAGGACCGGCCGGCGTTGGTACTATCGGGGTCGGAACGGGTGTCGGCGCCGGGATCGGCACGTTCGGGGCCGGCATGGTCGATCCGGGCAGAATCATCGGCGGCGCAGCCGGCGCAGGCGAGCTGCCGCCGCCGCAGGCCGCCAGGACCGCGCTCGACAATAACGCGGTGGTGGCCGTGGCCACGGAAACGCCCGATCTTCCTTCATCGCCAGCAACATCAAGCTGGATGGTTGACATGTGTTCGTCCAGATCGACGGCAGCGTCGGTCGCGACGTCTGCGTCGAGTACTTGTTGCTCTTGCATGAAATTATCCCGGTGTGTCCACAACCAGAGATAGTAGATGATTAGCGGAAACAAATAAACGTGGAGGTTTGTTTATTTTGTAACAACCCAGCGTTTTTATACTTCTTTGCAACACTGTTTCATGCAGGGCGGGTCGAAAGCGATGAAGCCTGAACAGCCAGTAAAGGACATTGTATTGTCCGCAATGCACTATTTCATGTGGCGCCGGACCGCCATTGTGGCGTCCGGCGCGCGGGCAGGGCGGCTTCAGCGGCCCATGCCGAACGGATCGTCGATCGTGTGCGCCGGTTCCGTGAACCACTTCGGTCCTGTCTCCGTCATATAGAAGTGGTCTTCATGGCGCACGCCGAATTCGCCCGGAATGCAGATCATCGGCTCATTCGAGAAGCACATGCCGACGTCGAGCGGCGTGCTGTCGCTGCCGACCAGGTAAGGCCATTCGTGGATATCCATGCCGATGCCGTGGCCGGTGCGGTGCGGCAGGCCGGGCAGCTTGTAGCCGGGGCCGAAGCCGTTCGCCTCGAGCGAGGCACGCGCGGCCGCATCGACCTCGCGGCACGGCACGCCCAGTTGCGCGGCCGCGAACGCGGCCAGCTGCGCCGCCTTTTCCGCATTCCACACAAAGCGCTGGCGCTCGCTGATCTCGCCAAAAACGTAGGTGCGGGTGATGTCCGAGATATAGCCATGCAGCTGGCAGCCGGTATCGATCAGCACCACGTCGCCCGGCTTCAGGGTCTGCGCATAACTGACGCCGTGCGGATAAGCGGTCGCCTCGCCGAACAGCACGATGCAAAAATACGACCCTGGCGCACCAACCTTGCGGTGCGCGCGCGCGATAAAGTCGCTCACCTCCACCGTGGTGATCCCTTCATGCAGGATGCTGGCGGCGGCCTTGTGCACTTCGAGCGTCATGTCCTTCACGCGCTGCATCAGGGCGATTTCGGCGGGCGACTTGCGGGAGCGGCAGAACGCCGTGACGGTTTTGGCGTTTTCCAGCGCATAGCCCGCCGCCAGCGGGGCAATGCCGTCGGCGATGAAGAAAGCGGCGCTCTCGCAAATGCCGATACGCGGCGGCGCGGCCGCATCGGGCGCGATGCCCATGCGGCCCAACACGTCGACGAACAGCTGGTAGGGGCTCTCGTGCTCCTCCCAGCAATTGACCTTGCCCTTGACCAGCATGAAGTCGGTCAGCGAGCCTTCCTCGAACACCGGCGCGATATATTCGAGCGCGCCGCTGGCGGGCAGGATGGCGCCCACCATGCGTTCGCTGGCGTACCACTTGGTGCCCGTGAAGTAGCGCATGTTGGTGCCCGCGTTCAGGAACACCGCGCTGATGCCCTGCGCGCGCATGAATGCCTGGGCCTTGCCGATGCGCTGCTCGTGTTCTTCCTTGCCGATCGGCTCAAGGCCGCCGCTCATGTCGGACAAGGCGGCCAGCGCCTCGTCCATGCTTTTGCCACCAATATTCATTGCGCTCATTTCGTTTTAGGGTCGGTTTCGGTATCGGTCGAGAAGTTCAGTTCCGGGGTACTGTCTTCATCCTTCTTGTCGGCGTCGGCGGCGGGCAGCGTCAGTGGTTCCGCTTCGCCGGCCGGGGCATCGAGTTTCAATTCAAGCTGCTCTTCCATGTCGACCTTTTTCTCGACCGAGACCAGGTGCGGGAAGGCGATGATCAAGCAGACCATGATCACCTGGATCACCACGAACGGAATGGCGCCCCAGTAAATGTCGGAGGTCTTGACCTCTTTCGGCGCCACCGAGCGCAGATAGAACAGCGCAAAGCCGAACGGCGGGTGCATGAAGGAAGTCTGCATGTTCACGCCCAGCAGTACGCCGAACCAGACCAGGTCGATGCCCAGCTTATTGGCCACCGGCCCGACCAGCGGCACCAGGATGAAGGCCAGCTCGAAGAAGTCGAGGAAGAAGGCCAGCACGAAGAACATGATGTTGACGACGATCAGAAAGCCCATCACCCCGCCGGGAAGGCTGGTCAACAGGTGCTCGACCCACAGGTCGCCGTTCACGCCGCGGAACACCAGCGCGAACACGGTCGACCCGATCAGGATGAACATCACGAAGCACGACAGGCGCGTGGTCGAATTCATGGCTTGCTTGAGCAGGCTCCAGGACAGGCGGCCGTTCATCATGGCCAGCAGGATTGCGCCCATCGCGCCCATGCCGCCGCCTTCGGTCGGGGTGGCGATGCCGACGAAAATCGTGCCCAGCACCAGGAAGATCAGCGCCAGCGGCGGCACCAGCACGAACACCACGCGCTCGGCCATGCGCGAGAGCAGGTTCAGTTTCAAATAACGGTTCGCCAGCGCGAACGAAAACGCGAGCGTGATGCCGACCGCGGTGGAATAGATGCCCAGTTCGTCCGCGCCCAGTTGCGGATGGCTTGGCCGCCAGGCCGCGGCGAACGCGAACGCCACCGCCACCGTGCCGGCAACCAGAGCGAGCAGCGAGCGCACACCGCTGTCGCCGTTCGGCTCACCCAGGTTGCGCGCTTCGAGCGGCAGCGCCGGCACATGATGGGGCTTGAAGATCGACAGGGCCAGCACATAGCCGGCGTACATGGCAGTCAGCATCAGGCCGGGAATGAACGCGGCCTTGTACATGTCGCCGACCGATTTGCCCAGCTGGTCGGCCATCACGATCAGCACCAACGAGGGCGGGATGATCTGGGCCAGCGTGCCGGAGGCCGCGATCACGCCGGATGCGAGGCGCTTGTCGTACCCGTAGCGCAGCATCACCGGCAGCGAAATGAGACCCATCGAGATCACCGACGCGGCCACCACGCCGGTCGTTGCCGCCAGCAGCGCACCGACGAAAATGACCGCATACGCCACGCCGCCGCGCACCGGCCCGAAAAGCTGGCCGATGGTGTCGAGCAGGTCCTCCGCCATCCCCGACCTTTCCAGGATCAGGCCCATGAAGGTAAAGAAGGGGATCGCCAGCAGGGTGTCGCTGGCCATGATGCCGAAGATCCGGTTGGGCAGCGCCTGCAGCAGTTCGGGCTTGAGCAAACCGAGTTCGATGCCGACCAGGCCGAAAAACAGGCCGTTGGCGGCCAGCGAAAATGCGACCGGAAAACCGGAAAGCAAGAAGATGACCAGCGCCCCAAACATGATGGGCGCCAGATTGGCGATGATGAATTGTTCCATGTGTCCCTGACCGAAGTGGCTGTTTGCGTAACTGCTCTAGGTGATCTTGTTGGCGGCCTTGATCGCGTCGATCTCGTCCTGCGGCGTGGTGACCTGCTTGGAAAACGAGGTCGCGTCGATGCGTCCGGCCAGGAAGGCGACGCGCTTGATGATTTCGGAGATACCCTGCAGGATAATCAGGGCAAAAGCCACCGGCACCATCAGCTTGGCGGGCCAGACGATCAGGCCGCCGGCATTGCTCGACATTTCGGCGCTTTCGATCGAGATGCGGGCGAAGGGGATGCCGTACCAGAGGATCAGCAGCGACACGGGCAACAGGAACAGCAAAAAGCCGAACAGGTCGATCCAGACCTGGGTGCGTTTCGAAAAGCGGCCGACAATGACGTCGATGCGCACATGTTCGTCGCGCTTGAGCGTGTACGCGGAAGCGAGCATGAACATGGCGGCGTACAGGTACCACTGGATTTCGAGCCAGGCATTGGAACTGGTATGGAAGGCGTAGCGGATCAGGGCATTGGCGGCGCAGATGATGACCGCGGCCAGCAGAGCCCAGCTGACGGCGCTGGCAATCTTCTCGTTGAGAGAATCGATCGCGCGCGACAGCGCAATGAAAAGTGACATGAGCATGGTGCTGGTATCTCCAGTAGTTTCAAACAAAAAGTTCAAAAACAAGCACGGTCGCCGGCGTCTTGCGCGCCGGTCGACTATAAACAGTCACTGATGGTACTGCGGCTACCCGGCCAGCTGGGCGCGCACGCGGGCAATCGCCGCGCGCACCTGGCGCGGGGCGGTGCCGCCCACATGGTCGCGCGCCGCCACCGAGCCTTCCAGCGTCAGCACCGCGAACACGTCGTCGCCGATCAGGTCGGAAAACTCGCGCAGCTTCTCGATCGACATGTCGGACAAGTCGCATTTGAGGTCGTCGCAGGCACGCACGGCGCGCGCCACGGCTTCGTGGGCATCGCGGAACGGCAGGCCTTTCTTGACCAGGTAGTCGGCCAGATCGGTCGCGGTGGCGTAGCCCTGCAGTGCTGCGGCGCGCATCGCGTCCGGCTTGACCGTGATCCCGCCGGCCATGTCGGCAAAAATGCGCAGGGTGTCGACCAGCGTGTCGACGGTGTCGAACAGCGGCTCCTTATCTTCCTGGTTGTCCTTGTTGTAGGCCAGCGGCTGGCCCTTCATCAGGGTCAGGAGACCGGTCAGGTGGCCGTAAACACGGCCGGTTTTACCGCGCGCCAGTTCCGGCACGTCCGGGTTTTTCTTTTGCGGCATGATCGACGAACCGGTGCAGAAGCGGTCGGCGATGTCGATAAAGCCGACCCGTGGGCTCATCCAGATCACCAGTTCTTCGGACATGCGCGAGATATGCGTCATGATCAGGGCGCCGGCGGCGCAGAACTCGATCGCGAAGTCGCGGTCCGAGACGGCGTCGAGCGAGTTGTGGCACACGTCGTCGAAGCCGAGCGTGCGCGCCACCCGTTCGCGGTCGATCGGGAAGGTGGTGCCGGCCAGCGCGGCGGCGCCCAGCGGCAGGCGATTGACCCGCTTGCGGGTGTCCTGCATGCGTTCGACGTCGCGGCCGAACATTTCGACGTAGGCCAGCATGTGGTGGCCGAAGGTGATCGGCTGGGCCACCTGCATGTGGGTGAAACCGGGCATGATGGTGTCGGCATTCTGTTCGGCCAGGTCCGTCAGCGCCAGGCGCAGGGCGCCCAGCAGCACCACGACGTCGTCGATGGCGGCGCGTACGTACAGGCGGATGTCGGTCGCCACCTGGTCGTTGCGCGAGCGCCCGGTGTGCAGGCGCTTGCCGGCGTCGCCAACCAGTTCGGTCAGGCGCTTTTCGATATTCAGGTGGACGTCTTCCAGGTCGAGCAGCCATTCGAAGCTGCCGGCTTCGATTTCGCCCTTGATCTGGGCCATGCCGCGCTCGATTTCGGCGCGGTCGCCGGCGCTGATGATGTTTTGGGCCGCCAGCATCTCGGCATGCGCGAGCGAACCGGCGATGTCGAACAGGGCCAGGCGTTTATCGAAAAAGACGGAAGCGGTGTAGCGTTTGACGAGGTCGGAGACAGGTTCGGAAAAGCGCGCCGACCAGGCTTCGCCCTTCTTTGAGAGTTGTGCGGTCATGTGAAGAGTTCCTTTGCGTTACCTGATTATAAACAAGGAAAGCAGGCTGCGGGCAATTCCTGTTGGGGGTTGCACAGGTGTTCCGAATTCACGCGCGGCCCTTGCGCTCGCGGCGAACGAAGGTAGAATTGTTTCTTTTAAAGGGATGCGCCCAGCCATGTCCAATTTACAGATCAGTACCGACCGCTCGCAGCTCGACGTTCCGTTAATTTATCGCTTCCTGAGCGAGCAGTCGACGTGGGCCATCGGCATTTCGCGACCGGTAGTGGAGCGCGCGATCGAAAACTCCCTGTGTTTCGGGGGGTATGTGGACGGGTGCCAGGTGGCGTTTGCGCGGGTGATTACCGATTTTGCGACTTTCGGTAACCTGGTGGATGTGTTTGTGATTCCCGAATACCGGGGGCGCGGCTACAGCAAGGAGCTGATGAAGACGGTGCTGGCGCATCCGAGTCTGAAGGGGCTGCGCAGGCTGATGCTGGCCACGGGCGATGCGCATGCGCTGTACGCGCAGTTCGGATTCACGCCGCCGCAAAGGCCGGAATCGCTGATGGAGCGGTATTTTCCGAATATTTACGTCAGCTAGCTAAGGCAACCGTCGTTCCTGGCACTGCCAGAAACGACTTCCCGCGCTAGGGCGGCACTTGGCGGGAACCCAAGTTTGTAGCGCAGTCACCGGCTCAACGAAATTGGGTTCCCGCCTGCGCGGGAACGACGAAGATCAACTCCAGTTCATCAAACACGGCGGAATCAGCAACAGCAGCGCCATCACGAAATACCCCAGCTGCAGCGGCACCATCCACTTGGCCCAGGTCAGCCACGGAATGCGCGCCAGTGCCAGCACCCCCACCGTCACGCCCGACGTCGGAATCATCGGCAAAGTCAGTTCCCCGAGCTGGAACGCCAGCACTGCGGTCTGGCGCGTGATGCCCACCAGGTCCGCCAGCGGCGCCATGATCGGCATAGTCAGCGCGGCCTGTCCCGTCCCCGAGTGAATAAAGAAGTTAATCACCGTCTGGATAATGAACATCTTCTGCGCCGCGAATACCGGATTGGACGACTGCACCAGCGGCACCAGCGAATGCAGCATAGTGTCGATGATCTTGGCATCCTGCGCCAGGATCATGGTGCCGCGCGCGAGGGCGATGACCAGCGCGGTGCCGACCAGGTCGCGCGCGCCGTGCAGGAAAGCGGCCACGAAGGCATCGCTGTCGAGCCGCCCGATGACGCCGACCACGATCGCCATCACCAGGAACAGCGCCGCGATCTCATTGATGTACCAGCCGTAGCGAATCACGCCGACCACCATGGCGGCCATGAAGCCGACGAACAGCAGCAGCACCGTGCCGTGGGTGCGCGTCATGCCGGTGAGGTTACTGAGGGCGTCGCTGCTTTCCTTGCGCTTGTCGATATCGAGCGCGTAGGTCGGGCTGCGGGTCGGGTCCTGCTTGATGCGCGCCGCGTACCACATCAGGAACGCGATGGTGATCGCGGTCGCCACGAACCAGACGATCAGGCGGTAGCCCACGCCCGAAAACATCTCGATCCCGGCGATATTCTGCGCCACACCCACATTGAAGGGATTGAGGAAGGCGGCCGCGAAGCCCACTTGGGCGCTGAGAAAGGGAATCGATACGCCGATGATCGAGTCGTAGCCCAGGGCGAGCGCCAGCGGCACGAAAATGAGCACGAACGGAATCGACTCCTCGCTCATGCCGAACGTGGCCCCGCCCAGAGAGAAGATGGTCACGAACACCGGAATGAGCATCGCCCGCACGAAGGCCGAATGCGTATGCGCGCGCGCCACGCTGCGGATCATCGCATCGAGCGCCTCGGTCTTTTGCAGCACCGCGAACGCGCCGCCGACGATCAGCACGAAGCCGATGATCTGGGCCGCTTCCTTGAAGCCTTTGATCGGCGCCATCATCAGCGCCACGAAACCCTGCGGATTACTCTGCACGTAGTGGAAGGAGCCGGGATCGATGCGCGGCTTGCCATCGACCAGAACGGTCTCGTACTGGCCGCCCGGCACCAGCCAGGTGGCCACGGCGATCATCGCCAGGATCAGGAACAGCAGGACGAAGGTATTGGGGATGCGCAGTTTCATTGGCTCAGCAGCTTTCCGGCGCGGAAAGCCACAGGTCCTGCGATTTTACCGACCGCCATGCCGCGCAGCAGATGGCGGTGCGCGGTGCGGGCAAAGAACACGCCATCGACGCTGCAGCGCAGGGTGGTGGTGCGTCCGCTCACCGGCTCGACCAGGTCGGCGATGGCGTCGCCGGCTTTGACCTTCTCGCCAAGCTGCTTGAGGAACACCACCACGCCGGCATGCGGCGCGGCGATCGGCTCCACCCCTTCGAGCGGCGTCGCTGCGCACAGAGGCGCGGGCAGCTCGGGCGGCGCCACGGCCAGCACGCCCGCATGCGCCAGGAACTGCAGCAGGGCGCGCGCGTCGCGCTCGGCCAGTTCGTAGCTCACTTCCATCTCGCCGCGCAGCTCCACGGTGGTCGACAGGCAGGCCGCAGGAATCGGAAAATCTGGTCCGAAGTGCGCCGCCAGGTCCCACCACAGGCGGCTGCAAGCCTCGTCGAACGGTTCCTCGCCCGCTTCGAGCGCCAGCAGCACGCAATGCGCCTGCATCAGCGCCGACAGCGGGGCCACCGCCTCGGCCAGCGGCGTGCCCGCATATATATGCAGCACCGCCTCGTTATCGCAGTGCAGATCGAGCACGATGTCGGCATCGATGGCCATCCCCAGCAAGATCTTCTTGAGCGCGTCGGCGTCGGTTTTCGGCTGCCAGGCGCCGACCGAATCGCGCGCATGGGCGCGAATCAGGGCCACGTTGGCATCGGCATCGGGCCCGAGCAAGCCTTCGAGCGAGGTTTTCAGGTCCTCGGCCACATGCTTGTAGGCGCGGTTGAAATTGGTGCCGGTCGACAGGTCGAAGCGGCCGAAGGGCGCGCCGTGGATGGCCTGGGCCAGCCCGATCGGATTGGCTGCCGGGACCAGGATGATCTCGCCCCGGATCTTGCCGGCCGCCTCCAGCGCCAGCAGTTCCGTGCGCAGGAACTGGGACACCAGCATGCCGGGCACTTCATCGGCGTGCAGGGCGGCCTGGATATACACCTTTTTTCCGGCGCCGGGCGCACCGAAATGGAAACTGGCCAGTTGCGAGGACATGCTGCTGTCCTCCAGGGAAATGCGATGGGTTTTTGCTTGCATGGTCGGGACCGTGAAATGACGTTGGCGGAAGTGTGGCATAAAAAACTGCCGCCGTCGTGCCCCGGCGGGCGTAGTTTGCGAATATGCGCCAGGGCGCATTTCTGGAATACGACATATTATTTCTGAGCGGGGTATCATCTTGCTTGTACATAACATCGGCTGCGCCGCTGCCTCGCGCACCCGCAGCCCGACCTACCGAATAAAGGAAGAACCACCGATGCTGACCCTGGCCCGCCGATACCTACAGTTCCTGTTCCTCATTCTGCTGGCGGCAGCTCAGGTGCAGGCAGTGGCCGCGCCGGCGCCGAGCGTGCCGCCGGGCGGACCGAAAGGCTCGCTCGTGATCATCGGCGGCGCGCTGCGCGGCGAGAACGCGGCGGTCTGGAAGCGCATCGTCGAACTGGCGGGCGGTCCGGGTGCGCGCATCGCCGTCTTCGGCTCGGCCTCGGCCAGCCCGGATGTCGCAGGCAAGAACAACGTCGAAGTACTCAATTCCTACGGTGCCGACGCCTTTTTCGTCCCCGTCGCCGTCAAGCTCGAAGGCGTCGACTACCGGGTCGCGGCCAACGACCCGGTGCTGGCCGCTGCGGTGCGCCATGCGGATGGCGCCTACTTCGTCGGCGGCAACCAGGCCCGCATCACCGAAGCGCTGCGCAAGAAGGACGGCAGCAGCACCCGCATGCTCGACGCGCTGTGGGCCATGTACCGCAACGGCGGTGTCATCGCCGGTACCAGCGCGGGCGCGGCGATCATGAGCGACACCATGTTCTACGATGCCAGTTCGGTGCTGTCGACCCTCAAGCGCGGCGTGGCCGACGGCATGGAACTGTCGCCGGGCCTGGGCTTCATCGGCAAGGACGTTTTCGTGGACCAGCACTTGCTGGTACGCGGCCGCTTCGGGCGCATGCTGCCGGCCATGCTGGCCAAGGGCTACAAGATGGGACTGGGGATCGACGAGAATACCTCGATGATCATTCACGGCAACCGCGATGTCGAGGTCCTCGGCTACAAGGGCGCTCTGGTGATCGATTTGAACGGCGCCACCTTCACGCCGGGCGACTTCAACGTGAGTAACGCCAAACTGAGTTACCTCGATAACGGCGACCGCTTCAACCTGTTGAGCGGAGTATTTACGCCCTCGCGCGAGAAGCTGGCCAACAAGCTCGATTCGGCCAAGCCTTACTATCGCGGCCCGCTGTTCTTTGCCGATATTCTTGGTAACACGACGGTGGTGGACCTGATGCACCGCCTGATCGACAGCGACCAGACCGACGCCATCGGCCTGACCCTCGGCAGCCCGCGCGACCTGCAGCCGGAACTGGGCTTCGAGTTCCGCTTCAGCCGCACCAAGGACAGCATCGGTTACATGTCGGCCATCTCGGATACCTATTCGGTCTTCAACATCCGCCTCGACGTGCTGCCGATCCTGATCCGCCAGCCGCTGTACCAGTACAAGTAAGCCGCTACAGGTAGCGCACCCACGCCCGGCCGCTGGTGCGCTTGTAGTGCCCGAACCAGCGGCACGGGTAGTACAGTGCCGCGATCACGGCCACCGACCAAAGCCATACTTCCCCGATTCCGCCCGCCTGGTGCGCCTCGCCGTTCGACAAGGCGGCCATCAGGCCGCGCAGCGCGAGCAGCAGGTACAGGTGCGCCAGGTAGTAGAACAAGGGCGCCGCGCCGAAGGTGGCGCAGAAGGCCGCCACGCGCTCATTGGCCACTTCCATCCATGCCAGTGCCAGCATCCCCACGCCGAGCGTCATCAACAGGAAGTTGAACGAAGGCGGATATTTGGTCAGGTTCAGGAACGACATGCTTGTGTGCAGCAGGTCTGCCTGCACGGTCCACGGCAGCGCCTCGCCGTAGATGTTAAAGCCGCGCATCAGCGCAAGCAGCAGCAGACAGGACGCGCCCGCGAGCAGCAGGATACGGCGCCGCGCCGGCGGCTGCACCGTTGTCGAGAACAGCGGGCCGGCCGCGTAGCCGAGCAAGATCACGCCGATCCACGCCAGCAGCGGATAGCTGATCTTGACGCGGGTGGCGCCCTCGGTCACCAGGAAGCCGCGCTGCTCCAGCACCGTCCATGCAGCGTGCGCCAGGCTTCCCAGTTCCAGTCCGGGGAAGGACAAGGCATTGTGGCCGGCCACGATCAGGGCGCCGAGCAGTGCCAGCCAGCGCAGCGGCAGCTTGTGCAGCAGGGCCAGCGCGATCATCGACAGGCCGATCACCCAGATCACCTGCAAGTACAGCACCGGCGGGGGAAAGCGGCCCGACCACGCAAAACTGACGAACACCAGTTCCAGCACGATCAGGAACAGGCCGCGCTTGAGCAAAAAGCCGCGCGGGCTGCGCGGCCCGGAGGGCGGATTGGCGTACAGCCAGGCCGACAGGCCGGTGAGGAACACGAACATCGGCGCGCAGAAATGCGCCGCCAGGCGGCTGAAAAACAGCGACGGCTCGGTAGTGGCCAGGTCCATCGGGTCGCTGACCTGGCGGTGCAAAAAGAAGGTTTCGCGCGCGTGGTCGAGCGTCATGATCAGGATGATCAAACCGCGCATCGCATCGATGGCGGCGATGCGCCTGGACGGCACGGCTGCGCTGGCGGTCATGGCGGTCATGCTGTGCCTCAGAAGCTGTAGCTGGCCGTCAGCGTGGCGGCGCGTTCGGTGCCCGGCGCTACCCACATCTGGCTGTACGAACTGGCATACCAGGTCTTGTTAAACAGGTTGTCGATATTGAGCGCGATGCGCAGCTTGCGGTCCGGCGCGTAGGCCGCCACCAGCTTGACGGTGCTGTAGGCGGGCAGCTCGAAGCTGCTCGACGCGGCCACGTCGCCCATGCGCTTGCCCACGTAGCTGGCGCCGCCCCCTACACTGGCCTTGGCCTCGCCCAGCTTGAAGCTCGACACCAGCAGCAGGTTGGCGCTGTGGCGCGCCACGTTCGGAAAGCGGCTGCCGGTGCGGATGGTCTTGTCGCCCCTGGTGACGGTGGCGTCGGTCCAGGCGTAGGCGGCCGAGAGCTGCAGGTCGCGTGCCACGGCGCCGGCCACGTCCAGTTCCAGGCCGCGGCTGCCGACTTCCCCGGCGGGGATCGCAAAGTCGGCGTTGGCGGGGTTGGTCGTGAGGACGTTCTTCTTGTCGATCTTGTACAGCGCCACGGTGCTGCTCAGTTTTCCGTCCAGGGCGTCGAATTTCGCGCCCACTTCATAGGACAGGCTCTTTTCCGCTTCAAAAGCGCGGTTGTCGATGCTGATGCCGCTGTTTGGGCGGTAGGCGCGCGCCGCGGTCGCGTACAGAGACAACGTTTTGGCCGGCTGGTACACCAGGCCCGCGCGCGGACTGCTGGCGTGCAGGCTTTGCGCACTGCTCGTCTTGAGGCGGTTGTTGGTGACGGTTTGATCGGCGCTGTCGTAGCGAATGCCCAGCAGGGCTTTCCACTGGCTGCCCAGGTCAATCTGGTCCTGCGCGTAGAAGCCGTGCGAGCGCTGGCGCTCCAGCGTATCGATCGACAGCGTCAGCGGATCGGCCACGCCGCCGTAGACCGGCTGGAAGATATCGATCGCGTATGGATTGGCGGCTGACGGATTGCGGCGCAGCTGCACGCGGCGGTCGTCGAAGCGGTAGGCGTCGACGCCGAACAGTACACTGTGGCGCAAGCCGCCGGTGCTCAGTTTTCCGAGCAGTTCGATGCGGCCGGAGGTGTCGGTGGCTGAAAAATCGCGGTGACGGCGCTGGCGGCGCAAGGTAGCCCCGTCGGCCAGCAGGTTGTTGGCCTCCGTCGAAAAACCGGCCAGTTCGCTGTCGCGGTACGACAGGCCCGATTGCAGCGACCAGTCGTCGTTCAGGACGTGCTGCACGAACAGCTGGTGCCCCAGCGACTTGACGCTGACCTGCCCATCGCCAGGCTCGCCCAGAAAGCGCGATACGGGAACCGCACCGAGCTTGCCGTTCACCGCAGGCACGCCGCGGTCGAACGGGGCTTTTTGCCGGGTCGCTTCGATCTCGTAGGAGAGCGTGGTGTGCTCGCCCGCCAGCCAGACGAACGATGGCGACAGCAGCAGCGTGTCGCGCCGGGCGGTGTCGCGGAAACTCTCGCCTTGCTGCCAGGCGGCGTTGACGCGGTAGGCCAGCGTGTCGCTCACGGGACCGGTGACGTCGAGCGCGCTGCGGTAGGTGTTGAAGCTGCCGACCGCTGCGCTGATGCTGCGCTCCTGGACGAAACGCGGCTTTTTGGTGACGATGTTGACCGTGCCTCCCGGTTCGCCGCGCCCGTACAGGGCGGCGGACGGGCCTTTGAGCACTTCGATCGACTGCGTGCTGGCGGTGTCGCGCAGGCCGTTGTAGCCACGGCTCGAACTGAAGCCGTTGACCAGGAAGTCGGAGCCGAAATTGGGGTCGCCCGTGAAGCCGCGCATGGCGTAGCTGTCCCACAGACCGCCCAGGTCACTCTGGCGCGAAATGCCGCTGGCCAGGTCGAGCGCACCGGCCAGCGTGCTCACGCCGGCGTCGCGCAGCACTTCGCTGGTGAGCACGCGCACGCTTTGCGGCAGGTCCTTGAGCTGGGCATCGGTCTTGGTCGCGCCGGTGGCCGACAGGCTGCGATAGTGTTCGCGCTGGCCGCCGATCACCACCGTGTCGGTGGGCGCCGGCGCGGCGATGGCGGCCAGCGGCGCGAGACTGGCAAGGAGGGCGGCGGTGGCGGTTTTGATGTGCATGCGTGGGATTTCTTCAGGCGTGGAAGGGCCGGACAAGGCGGAGGGTTTAATGCAACTGAGTTGCTATAATAGGTCGAATGCCTCTTTAATGCAATAGGGTTGCGTTAACCGCGTGGCCGCTGCGGCACGGGTCCTTACTTTTTTGCGTTACAGACCTGGCAAATGCCCTTGATCAGGAAGTCGACCTGGGCGCTGGTAAAGCCGTCCGGAAGAGTGATCTGGGCGGGCAGGGCGATGTCGGTGAAGCAGGTCACCATTTCGCAGCGGGTGCACTGGAAGTGCGCGTGCTGGTGTCCGTGCTGGCCCGCGCCCGCGTTGAAGCGCCACACCTGGTCGGCGCCGGCGATGCGGTGCACCAGTTCGTGCTCGGTCAGCCATTCGAGCACCCGGTACAAGGTGACCGAATCGAGCGCCGCGCCGGCCAGGCCTTCCTGGATCTCGTGGTGGGTCAGGGGCTTGTTCTGCGCCAGCAGATACGCCAGCACGCGCGAGCGCGGCTTGGTGAGGCGCGCGCCGGTGTCGCGGATCAGTGATTCAGCCTGGCTTTCAATCGTTGTGTACATCGTCGCTGGGATTCCAAAGGAAGCGCCATGCTACCACGGCGCCGCGCGCGCCAGAAACGCTATGCCGATTAAGCTCTTTAACGCCCAACAGTGCGGGTTTACAATGCAGCACGATCCACGCTTGCAAGGAAACCGCCATGCCGCTGTCCCCCGTCCGTTTCATACGCCGCGTTGCCGGCCTGCTGGCGCTGGCCGCCGCCGCCCACGCCCACGCCCAGCCGCCCGCCACCGTCCGCGTCGACTATCAGCACAGCGGCAATGCCCTGTCAGACCAGTATGCGCTGGAACGGGTGGTGATCGAACCGCTGCCGTGGCCCGGGGACCTGTCGCAAAACGTCGACACCACCAACCGTGGGCAGAACATGGTCGAAGTGGTCGACGCCAAGACCGGCGACCTGCTCTATTCGCGCGGCTTCTCGACCATTTTCGGCGAATGGCGCACCACCGAGGAAGCAAACCGCATCAGCCGCGGCTTCCAGGAATCGGTGCGCTTTCCCGCCTTCGGCAAACCGGTGCGGGTGCGGGTGCTCAAGCGCGACGAGCGCAATCAGTTTTCGGTCGCATGGAGCGTCGAGGTCGACCCGGACGCGCCGGACGTGGTGCGCAAACAGGCGCCGGCGCCCGCCAAGCCGATTCCTATCCGCGTCAGCGGAGCGTCGCCGGCCAAGGTCGACCTGCTGGTCATGGGCGACGGCTACACCGCCGGCGAGATGAAAAAATTCGAGGCCGACGCGCGCCGCCTGGCCGATCACCTGTTTACCGTCTCGCCGTTCAAGGAGCGCGCGGGCGATTTCAATGTGTGGGCCATTGCGGTGCCGACCTTTGCTACCGGCGTGTCGCGTCCGTCGACCGGCGTGCACCATGCATCGGCGCTGGGCACGCGCTACGATATTTTCGGCAGCGAGCGTTACGTGCTCACGCTGGATAACCGCGCGCTGCGCGACATCGCCCAGCATGCGCCGTACGAGTTCATTGAAATCCTGGTCAATAACGATACCTACGGCGGCGGCGGCATCTTTGGCCAGTTCAGCACCGCGGCGGCCGGCAACGACTGGGCCAATTACCTGTTCGTGCACGAATTCGGCCACCACTTTGCCGGCCTGGCCGACGAGTACTACACCTCGCCCGTGGCGTACCAGTCGAGCGCGGGGCGGATGGAGCCGTGGGAGCCGAATGTGACCGCGCTGCGCGACCCGGCCAAGCTGAAATGGCAGCGCCGCGTCAAGGCCGGCACGCCGCTGCCGACCGCCTGGCCCAAGGCGCAATACGAAGAATATGCGCGCGCCTACCAGAAGCGGCGCGCCGCCCTGCGCGCCGCCAACCGGCCCGAATCCGAGATGAGCGCGCTGTTCCGCGAAGACTTGACGCACACCAATACTCTGTTCGCCAAGGCCGCGCACCGGCACGACGTGGGCGCCTTCGAGGGGGCCAATTACGAGGCGAGCGGCTACTATCGGCCGGAAATGCAGTGTTTGATGTTCGATCGAAGTGAAAGATTCTGTAACGTCTGTAACGACGGCATCACCACCATCATTGATTTGTATGCAAAGAAGGGGGCGGGGAAATAGGCGTAGCGCCTGCAACGGCGGGCGATCCGGGCATTTTTATGCTCAGTTCGCCTAGTTGTAAGTTGCTTTTGGGTAGCTTCAAACTGCGTGCGCTAACGAACAGACCACGTGTCTCGTAAGACATATTCTGGACACCGTTCCTTGACGAAATATAAAGTTGAGAACGATAGATGGCGAACGGACTTCGGTCCCAAACGTCCACGGATAAGAAACCCCAACCACTCTTCTAAAGGTACACACCATGAACAAATTACTCGTTACCCTGATCGCCGGCCTGTTCGCTACTTCGGTTTACGCACAAACTCCAGCCGCTACCCCAGCGGTTGTCAAAGCTGAAGCCAGCGCCAACAAGGACATCGCCAAAGCCGAAGCCAAGGAAGCCAAAGCAGTCGCCAAAGCCGACGAAAAAGCCACCAAGGCAGCCGCCGACGCTACCGAGAAAAAAACCAAAGCGCACTCGAAAGCAGTGAAAGAGCACGCTGAAGCGAGCACTGACGTTGCCAAGGCTGATCCGGAAGACAAAATGAAAGCCGAAGCCAAGGCCGAGAAAAAAGTCGGTAAAGCCAATCTGAAAGCCGAGAAAAAAATGATCAAGGCCGACGAAAAAGCTGAAAAAGCTGCTGTAGAAGCTGGCGCCGACAAAGCGACCGCTGCTGCTAAAACCCACGAAGCTAAAGTTGAAGCCGCTTCGGACGTTAAAAAAGCTGCTACCAAGTAATTATCGCATTACCCTGCTTGCAGGGTGATGGATGTGAAAACGGGGTAAGTATTGCTCAATCGGGGTCAGACCCCGGTTAAGCAACACTTACCCCGTTTTTGTTTTTAGCCGCCCCGCGAAGCGTTCCTGCCAGTGGCAGGAACGCCGCGAATCAGCCGATCGGCGTGAGCGTAATCACCTTGATCCTGGCCACCAGCGCCTTGCCCTTGCGTGCGCGCTTGCCGAAGTGGACCGCCAGGCCCGACGCCGACAAATCGACCACGCGCGGCTTCTCGCCCGCCCAGGTCCCGTGCACGGTGACGCCTTTTTGCGAAATCGGCTGCACCGCCAGCAGCTTTTCCTTGTCTTCCAGCTCGATCAGGGTCACGCCACGTCCGCCGTTGGTCAGCGTCTTGAGTTCATCCATGCCGAACACCAGCAGCTTGCCTTTTTCGGTCAGGCAGGCCACCGCGCTGGCATTGGCCGCGATCACGCGCGGCGGCAGCGGCTGCGCGCCGTCGTCAAGCGTGATGAAGGACTTGCCGCCCTTGAGGCGGCTGACCATGTCGCCCGCCTTGGCCGCGAAACCGTATCCCGCGTTCGACGCCATCAAGAGCACGGTCTGCCCACTGCCCGCGAAATAATGCAGGATGCGCGCGCCGCCCGACAGGTCGACCAGCGTGGTAATCGGCACGCCATCTCCGCGCGCCCCCGGCAGCGCCGCCACCGGCACCGAATACACCTTGCCGTTGTCGCCGAAGCCGAGCAGGGTGTCGGTGGTGCGGCACTCGAACGCCGCATACAGCGAGTCGCCCGCCTTGAAGGTGAACTGCGCCACGTCGTGGCCCACGCCGGTACGCGCGCGCACCCAGCCTTTTTCGGACACGATCACCGTGACCGGCTCGTCGACGATCTTTTGCTCGGCGGTGGCGCGCTGCGCTTCTTCGATCAGCGTGCGGCGCGCATCGCCGAACTGCTTGGCGTCGCCTTCGATCTCGCGGATGATCAGGCGCTTCATCGTCGACGGGTTGTCGAGGATGTCGCGCAGGCTGCCTTCTTCCTTGCGCAGTTCTGCCAAAGCCTGCTGGATCTTGATCGTCTCCAGGCGCGCCAGCTGGCGCAGGCGCAGTTCCAGGATGTCTTCGGCCTGGATGTCGGAGAGGCGGAATTCGGCGATCAGCGCGGCCTTCGGCTCGTCCGAATTGCGGATGATCTGGATCACCTTGTCGATATTGAGCAGGACCGCTTCGCGTCCTTCGAGAATGTGAATGCGGTCGTTGACCTTGCCCAGCCTGAAATCGGTACGGCGGCGCACCGTCACGAAGCGGAAATCGATCCATTCCTGCAGGATTTCGGTCAGCCCCTTCTGGCGCGGCCGCCCGTCGCCGCCGATCATCACCAGGTTGATCGAACTGGACGACTCAAGCGAGGTATGCGCCAGCAGCATCAGCATGAATTCGGTCTGATCCTGGTTCTTCGATTTCGGCTCGAACACCAGGCGCACCGGGGCGATGCGGCCCGATTCGTCGCGAATCGTATCGAGCGAGCCCAGAATGGTCTGCTTGAGGGCCAGCTGCTCGGGCGAGAGCGCCTTTTTTCCCAGCTTGATCTTGGGATTGGTCAGCTCCTCGATCTCTTCGAGCACCTTCTGCGACGACACTCCCGGCGGCAGTTCCGACACCACCGCCTGCCACTGGCCGCGCGCCAGTTCTTCGATCTTCCAGCGCGCGCGCACCTTCATCGATCCGCGTCCGCTGGCGTACATGTCGGAGATCTGCGCCGGCGGCGTGATGATCTGGCCGCCGCCCGGGAAATCCGGCCCCGGAATGAGCGTCATCAGTTCGGCGTGGGTGATCTTGGGATTGCGGATCATGGCCACGGTGGCGCGTGCCACTTCGGACAGGTTGTGCGAGGCGATTTCGGTGGCCAGGCCGACCGCGATGCCGGAGGCGCCGTTCAACAGCACCATCGGCAGGCGCGCCGGCAGGGCTTTCGGTTCGGCGTGTTCGCCGTCGTAGTTGGGCTGGAAGTCGACCGTGCCTTCATCGATTTCTTCGAGCAGCAGCTTGCCGATGGGCGTCAGGCGCGCTTCCGTGTAGCGCATCGCCGCCGCGCCGTCGCCGTCGCGCGAGCCGAAGTTACCCTGGCCGTCGATCAGCGGATAGCGCAGTGAGAAGTCCTGCGCCATGCGCACCAGCGCGTCGTAAATCGACTGGTCGCCGTGCGGGTGCAGTTTTCCCATGACGTCGCCGACCACGGCGGCCGACTTGCTTGGCTTGGCGGTCGCGCTCAGTCCCAGTTCATTCATGCGGTACAAAATGCGGCGCTGCACCGGCTTCTGGCCGTCGCACACGTCGGGCAGGGCGCGGCCCTTGACGACCGACACGGCGTAATCGAGATAGGCGCGCTCGGCGAAGGTCGACAGCGTCAGCGTTTCGCCGTCTTCCGGCGGCGGCGGCGGTGGAGGTGGATCAAACAGATTCGATTGTGAGGACATGTACGTAGGTGCTTATGAAAATTGAGTGTGTTTGTTTGGGGCGCGACGGTTGATCCCGCGCGCTGCAGAGGCGGTGCTCAGCGCGACCATCCCCTGCCGTGGACGACGGCTTCCCATCGTTCGACGATATCGGCATCGAGCCTGAGGTCGAGCATCTCGCCATGGTAGCAGTGGACATGCTCAAGCAGTTCGCGCATACGCTGCGTGAACGCGGCATCGGGATACCTGCCGATGACGCCGCGCGGGTCGCCGTCGAGCAGCGCCCGCACCACCTCGTCCTCCAGGGCCAGCTGGCAAAAGTGCGCGTACGAGCGCTGGGCGCGCAGGCGTGCCAGCATCATGCCGGTTTCGTCGGGCATCTGGCGGCCCATGAAGCTGGCATCGTCGGCCCAGCCGAAGTGCCCGGCCATCGCTTCGCGGAAGTCATCCTCGCAGCCTTCGCCGGCGCAGTACTGGACCGCGCACTCCTCGAAGCAGTCGCGCACCTCGATATTGAGCAGCTCCTCGCCGGCGAACAGCTGTTCGAGCCGCTCGCGCGTGTTCTGGTGCGCGCGCGTCAGGAATGCGGCCCAGATGCGGCGCGCTTCCATCACGGGCGACTCGGGGCCGGTCCCGGGAATGGGGACTGGCAAGGCCGGCGGCAGGCGATATTGCTTGGGTTCGGGCTGCGGCAGCGACGGATCGAATTCATAGAAGGCGGTGTAGATTGGCGCTTCCTCCTGGGTTTGCGTCCGCGCCGGCTCCGGATCGAATTCGTAGGCCGCCATGTAGACCGGCTGCTCTTGCTCCGGCTCTTGCCTGCGCTCCTGCTCGCGCGGAGCCGCTTCCTCGTCCGGCCAGTCCATGTCATGCGCCTGGCGCGCCAGCTGCAGCGCGGCCTGATAGGCGTCGTTGAGCAGCTGGAAGGCGACCGGATCGTCTTCCGGACGGGTCACTTTCAGCTTGGCCGCGTAGGCACGCTTGATGGCGCGCTCGTCGCGGCTGGCTTTCATTCCCAGCACGCTCCAGACGTTCATAGGAAGGAACTCCCGCCCAGCTCACGCATGACCTGGGTCAGCGTCTCGTGCGCGCGCCGCATGGCCGATGGCTGCTGCGAGTTCAGTACCGCCGTGAAGGCTGCGATGTGCTGCGCCAGGTATTCGCGCTCGTGGCCCAGCAATTGCTCGTAGAGGCGGTCGGCCTGCGCCACCAGGGTGCGGTTTTCGATCTTGTCGCGCGGGTGGATTTTCAGTTCGCTCAATTCGGCCAGGCGCTTTGCCACTTCGGCCTGGGTCATCACGCCGGCGTTCTCGGTGATGACCAGGGTATGCTTTTCCTGGGTCGGCAGCACCGTGATCTCCGCTTCCAGCACGCCGCTGATATCGTAGGTGAAGCGCACGTCGGCGCTTACTTCGCCGGCCCGTTTCGACTCGATCGGGAAATTGAGCTTGCCGAGGAAAACGTTATCCGACACCCTGCGCGACTCGCCCTGGTACACGTGCACCACCAGTTCCTTCTGGTAGTCGTTGATGGTGGTGATATTTTCCACGCGCGATACCGGCACCGTCGAATTGCGCTCGATGATCGGCAGGTAGTGGCCGCCTTCGTATTTGTTCGGGCCGATTTCGCGCGCCACCGAAATGCCGAGCGAGTAGGGCGCCACGTCGGTCATCACCACTTCGGACAGGGCGGCATCGCGCGCCATCAGGCCCGCCTGCACCGCCGCGCCGAGGGCGATCGCCTGATCGGGATCGAGACTGATCGACGGGAAGCGCCCGAACATGCGCGCGGCCAGCTTGCGCACCAGCGGCATGCGGGTGGCGCCGCCGGCCAGCACCACCGTATCGAGTTCGGAGGCCTTGATGGTGGCGTCGCGCAGTGCGCGTTCGACCGGGGTGCGCAGGCGGGCGATCAGGTGGTCGCACAGCAGCACGAACAAGTCCTCGGTCAGCTCCCAGCTGTATTCCTGGCCGCCCAACTGGTAGGCCATGCGCGTGCTCAAGCTGTCCGACAGGGCGCGCTTGGCGCGTTCGGCTTCCGCGCGCAGGCGCTGGCGCTGGGTGCCGGTCAGCTCGGTGCCGTCCATGGCCTTGGCCATGCCGCTGCGCGAGAGGAAGGCGTCCACCAGCACACTGACGAAATCTTCGCCGCCGAGGAAATTGTCGCCGGCGGTCGCGCGCACTTCCATCACGCCTTCGAACAGTTCGAGGATGGAGACGTCGAAGGTGCCGCCGCCCAGGTCGAAGACGAGGAATTTGGTTTCGCGCTTGGTATCCTGGATGCCGTAGGCCAGCGCCGCGGCGGTCGGTTCGTTGAGCAGGCGCTCGACGCGCAGCCCGGCCAGCTGGCCGGCCACCCGGGTCGCCTTGCGCTGGGCGTCGCTGAAGTAGGCGGGCACGGTGATGATGGCTTCCTCGACCTTTTCGCCGAGCCAGACTTCGGCGTCTTCCTTGAGCGCGCGCAGCACCATCGACGACAGCTCCTCGGGGCGGAACTTGCGCGCCCCGAGCTGGGTTTCGCGTTCGCTGCCCATGTAGCGCTTGAACATGGCCGCCGTCATGTGGGGATGGGTCTGCAGGCGCGCGCGCGCCGCTTCGCCGGTCAGCACGGTGCCGTCGTCATCCATGCCGACGCAGGAAGGCGTGAGAAAGCTGCCCAGTGCGTTGGGGATGAGTTGCGCCTTGCCGTCGCGCCATACCGCCACGAGACTGTTGGTGGTGCCGAGGTCGATTCCGATAATCATGGTTCAGTGTCCGCGGTTGTTCAACACACAAAAAATTGAATCAGATGTCGGCTTCGGTTTCGTTGCCGTGTTCTTCGATCCAGGCGCGGCGGGCGGCGGCTTCGCCTTTGCCCATCAGCATGTTGAAGCGCGCCGAGGCATCGACGTGGCTGAAGTCGCCCAGCGATACCGGCAGCAAACGCCGCGTGTCCGGGTTCATCGTAGTTTCCCACAGTTGTTCCGCGTTCATCTCACCGAGGCCCTTGAAGCGCGAAATGCTCCAGCTGCCTTCCTTTAAGCCTTCTTTGAGCAGCTTGTCCTGGATCGCCACCAGTTCGCCATCGTCGAGCGCGTACAGCTTCTGGATCGGCTTCTTGCCGCGCGCCGGGGCGTCGACCCGGTACAGCGGCGGGCGCGCCACGCAAATGTGGCCGGGCGCGAACAGGGCCGGGAAGTGCTTGAAGAACAAAGTGAGCAGCAGTACCTGGATGTGCGAGCCGTCCACGTCCGCGTCCGAGAGGATGCAGATCTTGCCGTAGCGCAGGCCCGACAGGTCGGGCGTGTCGCCGACGCTGTGCGGGTCGACTCCGATCGCCACCGCGATGTCGTGGATTTCATTGTTGGCGAACAGGCGGTCGCGGTCGGTTTCCCAGGAGTTGAGCACCTTGCCGCGCAGGGGCAGGATGGCCTGGAATTCCTTGTCGCGCCCCATCTTGGCCGAGCCGCCCGCCGAGTCGCCCTCAACCAGGAACAGTTCGTTGCGGGCGATGTCGCTCGATTCGCAATCGGTCAGCTTGCCTGGCAGCACTGCCACGCCGGACGACTTTTTCTTTTCGACTTTTTGCAGCGAACGCAGGCGCGACTGGGCCTGGCGGATCACCAGTTCGGCCAGCTTGCGGCCGTATTCGACGTGCTGGTTGAGCCACAGTTCGAGCGGCGGCTTGGCGAAGGTCGATACCAGCCGCACCGCATCGCGCGAGTTCAGGCGTTCCTTGATCTGGCCCTGGAACTGCGGGTCGAGCACTTTGGCCGACAGCACGAAGGACACGCGCGCGAACACGTCTTCCGGCAGCAGCTTCACGCCTTTCGGCAGCAGCGAGTGCATCTCCACAAAACTCTTGACCGCGCCATACAGGCCGTCGCGCAGGCCCGATTCGTGGGTGCCGCCGTTCGAGGTGGGAATCAGGTTGACGTAGGATTCGCGCACGACCGCGCCTTCTTCGGTCCATGCCACCACCCAGGCCGCGCCTTCGCCTTCGGCAAAGCCGTCGGTTTCGCCGTTCGAGTACTGGGCGCCTTCAAAGACGGGAATGAGGGTCTCGCCGCTGGTGCCTTGCGCGAGCATTTCATTGAGGTAGCCGCGCAGGCC
Organism: Massilia pseudoviolaceinigra; assembly: GCF_030846505.1. Lineage (NCBI taxonomy): Bacteria > Pseudomonadati > Pseudomonadota > Betaproteobacteria > Burkholderiales > Oxalobacteraceae > Massilia > Massilia pseudoviolaceinigra. The sequence goes on from NZ_JAVCWL010000004.1 coordinate 155,242, forward strand.
TTCGTCGTACTTCCAGGTCGTCACGTCGCCGGTTTTGGCGAGGGTGAGGGTCACTGTCACGCCGGGCAGCAGCACGGCCTTGGAGCGCAGCAGGCGTTGCAGCTCGACCTGCGAGATCGCGGGCGAGTCGAAATACTTGGGGTTCGGCCAGGCGGTCACGCGGGTGCCGCTCTTCTTGCCGTCGCGCGGCGCCGGGATCGACGTCAGCGGCTCGATCACTTCGCCGTCGGCAAACGTCATCTTGTGCAGGCCGTTGCCGTTGTCTTCCTTGCGCCAGACCGTGATTTCCAGGCGCGAGGAGAGCGCATTGGTGACCGATACGCCGACCCCGTGCAGGCCGCCCGAGAAGGCGTAGGCGCCGCCCGAACCCTTGTCGAACTTGCCGCCCGCGTGCAGGCGCGTAAAGACGATTTCCACCGTCGGCACGTTTTCTTCGGGATGCAGGCCGACCGGGATGCCGCGGCCGTCGTCTTCGACCGTGATCGAGCCGTCCACATTGACCGTCACGCCGATGTTCTTGCAATGCCCGCCCAGCGCTTCATCGGAGGCGTTGTCGATCACTTCCTGGATGATGTGCAGCGGATTTTCCGTGCGGGTGTACATGCCCGGACGCTGTTTGACGGGTTCGAGTCCCTTGAGGACCCGGATGGAGGATTCGCTGTAGTCGGATGCAGGTTTTTTGGTGGCCATATCTAAATTCTTTATGCGGATGCCTGCGCATTCTATCTTGTCGGACGGAAAAGGAGATAAATTGACTTGGATGAATGTGCTTGCCAGCCCGGGCGATTGTGGTTAGATTTGTACGCACACCAAGAAGTGTGTATAAAAACATTCCATAAGTTAGAAAAAATGCAATCAAAGAGGCAGTTACTCAGTGTTCGCCTGTTGGGCTTTCCTTCCGGCGAGGGGGCCGAGCTGGGCACGGCGCTGGCGCATCCCCCGCGCGACGGGCCATCGTATTCTTGCTTGCTGGGCGATAGTTTGCAAGAACCGGACCTGGTCATTGCCAATGGCGACGATCTGAGCGCGCTGGCCGCCTTGCTGGCGTGGCAGCCGGACCTGACCCGTCCCGCTCTGGTGATCGGCTCGGCCGGGATGGAGTTTCCCTGCGCGCAGCTGGCGCGTCCGCTGGACATGTTCCAGATGTTCAAGCTGCTCACCGAGATGGCGCGCAAACGCGCCGATGCGCTCACCGGCATGCTGGCGCCCGAGGCGCCACCCGTGCACGAGCGGCGCCGCCGCATTCGCCTCGATCTCGACACCACCGATCCGGCCGATTTCGTGAAGATGCGGCGCCACGCGCCCAACGGCGCGGTGCTGATCGTCGACAAGCGCGGCGCGCTGCGCGACCATGTGGCGCGGCTGCTGTCGGCGCACCAGGTGTCGGTGGAGTGGACCGAGAGCGCGGCGGCGGCCGTGCGCCTGTGCGCGGAGACGCCGGTATCGGTGGTGATGATCAATACCTCGACCCCCGGCATCGATCCGTATGCGCTGTGCAGCGAGATCAAACAGCAGGAACGTGCCGACCGCATCGCCGTGGTGCTGCTGGTGAACCAGGCTTCCGGCTATGACACGGCGCGTGCGCGCACGGCCGGCGTACGCGGGCTGCTCGACAAGCCGATGGCCGACCGCCATCTGGTAGGGGCGCTCAAAAAGCTGCTGTCGCTGCCGCCCTGATTACGCGGCGGTCACAATTTTGTTACAACTTTGAATCGTGCGCTTGCATGGGAGCGCTATATTTAAGGCATGCCCGATACCGACAAGCCCTTGCCACCTATTGCTGTTCCTGATCCTGTTCCTGTTCCGCAGTCCGAACAGGACAAGGATGGCGGCGTTCATGCACCGCGCGTACCCGACCGCCGCGCCGACGCGCTGCCGCGCTACCAGAAGGACAGCGATACGCCGCTGGCGTTGGCGCGCCGCGTGCTGGCCTCGCGCTGGCGCAACCTGCGCGAACGGATCGGGCGCGATTTCATGCGCCGCACCCTGCGCATTGGCGTATCGGCGCGGATTTTTCATCCGGAGCCCGGGTCGACGGGACTGCGCAGCAAGAACCTGCAGTATCTGGAAGAGTCGATCGCGCAGTGGGTCATGTCGCGCGATGTGCTGGTGTTCATGATCCCGACGGTCAATACCAACGGGCTTCTTCATCCGAGTAACATCACCTTGCGCCACTATGCGCGCCATCTGGATGGGCTGGTGCTGCAGGGCGGCGCCGACGTGTCGCCACAGACGTATTCGGAGAGCCCGACGCGCCCCGAGTGGAGCGGCGACCGCGCGCGCGACGTGTACGAACTCGAGCTGCTGCACGAATTCGTCGATGCCGGCAAGCCGGTGCTGGGCATTTGCCGCGGGTGCCAGCTGATCAACGTGGCGTTCGGGGGCACCTTGTACCAGGACGTGGCGACCAACGTGCCGGCGGCGCATGCGCACGTGCACAGCGATTACGACGCGCACCGGCACAAGGTGATTTTTCCGTCCGGGTCCTCGCTCGGGCGCATGTTCCCGGATGTGCGCCGGCCGGTGGTCAATTCGATTCACCACCAGGCGGTCAAGGACCTGGGACGCGATGTGCTGGTCGAGGCGATGTCGGACCCGGACGGGATCATCGAAGCGATTCGCTATCAGCGCGCCAATTTTGTCATGGGATTGCAGTGGCACCCGGAGTTTCACCGGGCCGGCGGGGAGGACCTGTTGGATTGCACGCCGATTCTCGATGAATTCCTGCGCGCCGCGCGCGAGACGCGGCTCTAGCCCCGTCGTTCCCGCCTGCGCGGGAAGTCGGTTCCGGCAATGCCGGAGACGACGGAGCAATGGCTAACGCTTCCCCCTGAAGCGCCGGATCGCCGCATTGACCATCCCCTCCGCGCTTCCCTGTTCCTCGTACTGCTGGCGTAAATACGTCGCGTCGCTGGCCTCCTGCGCCGCCGTCGACAAATGCCGCAGCGCGCCCAGGCTTCCGAGCGCCTCGCCATGCGGCTCCATCTTGCGTAGCGTCGTCAGAATATCTTCGCGCAGCGACATGGTTTCGTAGGTCTTGGGGTGCGTAATCGCCCCATCGAGCCCGAACCGGCATGCCTGGAAGCGGTTGAAGTTATATACCAGGTAGTCATCTTCCACGGGCGGCTCCTCGCGCCGCTCCAGCAGATGCCGGCACAAGGCTTGCAGATACCCGGCCAGCGCCGCCGCCCGTTCCACCGTCAGCGGCGTGTCGCACACGCGCAGCTCGATGGTCCCGTATTCCGGCTTGGGCCGCACATCCCAGTAAAAATCCTTCATGCTCTTGATGATGCCGGTGCCTTCCATCTTCGCGAAATACACATTCGCAAATTCGTCCCAGCTCAATGTGAACGGCGCGCGTCCGCTCATCGGAAACGCAAACACGGAGTTGAGCCGTGCAGAATCGAACAGGCTGTCGTGCCCCTGCACGAACGGCGACGACGCCGACAGCGCAATAAAGTGCGGAATATACCGGTTCAGCGAGTGCAGCAAGAACATCGCATCGTCGCCCGAGGCGCAGCCGATGTGCACGTGCTGGCCGAATACCGTGAACTGCTTGGCCAGGTAGCCATACAGTGACGACAGTTCCTGGAAGCGCTGCTTGGCATAGATTTTCTGCTCCGACCAGTGCTGGAACGGATGCGTGCCGCCCCCGCACAAACCGATATTGAGGCGGTCGCCCGCCGCCACTAGGATGTCGCGGATTTCCAGCAGTTCGGCCAGCAGCGGCAGGTGGCTCGAGTGCACGCTCGAATTAATCTCGATCATGCTCTCGGCGATTTCGGGCGTGACATTACCCGGGAACGGCTTTTGCGCCAGCAGGTGCAGCAGGTCAGGGCTGGCGGCGGTCAGGTCGAAGTCGGACAGGCTGACTAACTGCAGCTCCAGTTCGACGCCAAAGGTCAGTGCCTTGGAAGTGGCAAACGGTTCAAGCGCCATCTCAGGCCTCCGTGGTTTCGCGGGCCCAGATCAGGGCGCGCTGGATGATAATGGGGCCGAATACTTCGAGCAGCATGGTCACCGCGGCCATCGAGCGCAGTTCCTGTATGTCGATGCCGCGCAAACGCGCATGCTCAAGCAGCAAAATCACGAACACCGATACGGGCGCCAGCGCGAGGCCCGTCAGCGCGCCCTTGCGCCAGGAGATGCCGGACAGCTGCGAGAATATCGTCACACCCAGCGTCTTGGTGGCCAGGCGCACGATCACCACCGTCACGGCCAGCGCACCGCCGGCGATCACTTCGCGCCATTCCAGGGTCGATGCGGCATACACGAACAACAGCACGGTGAGCAGCTCGCCGAGCGCGCCGAAGTTGCGCTGCGCCTGGCTGAACGCCACGCGCCGGTGCCGCGCCGTCAGGCCGAAGGCGAGCGTGGCCACCACTGGCGAAAGATGCGTGGTGTAGGTGATCGAGACGAGCAGGATGACGGCCAGTGCGAAACCCACCGTGGCGTCCTGCGCCAGGTTGCCCAGGTGGCGCAGCAGCGCCGGCACCACCACGCCGAACACGGCGCCGACCACGCCCGACATCAGGAGCGCGACCAGGCTGTTGATCGTGGCGTCGCCGATGTCGGACGAACTGTGAAAGATCCAGAAGCCGACGATGACGTTAAACGTAAACACCGAGAGCACGCAGTTGATCGCTGACAGGTGCAGTACCCGCTCGGTAACCTGGCCGGAGCTGCGCTGTTCATTGATGATGCGCACCACCGTGGCGGGCGAGGTGGACATGGCCAGCGAGGCGAGCATCAGCGCGGTCATGGTGGTGACGCCGAACCACATGGCGACGAAGTAGACGGCGACAAAGGTGCCCAGCGCTTCGACCAGCGCGGCCATGCCGAACCAGGGATTGGTGCGCAGCCAGCGCAGGTTGATGCGGTAGCCCAGTTCAAACAGAATCAGGCCGAAGGCGATATCGGCCATCACCAGCACAGGGCCGGCGCCAGATGGCGGCAGCACGCCGATCTGGGTGCTGGCCAGGGCGAAGCCGACGATGCCGTAAAAACTGATGCGCGGCAGGCCGGTCCAGCGCTTGCCGAATTCGCCGGCCAGCCATGCGAGACAGATCGCAACGGGCCAGGCGAGATTGGTGAGAATCGTCAGCAGATCGGGCATGTATTCCTTTCGTTCCATCGGGTCGATGGGTGCGCCAAGATTCTACAAGACCGTGCCGCGCGCACGATTCCGCATAACGAAAAATGTTAGCCAAATCACAATCATGCGACTTGGGTAGCGCCGCAAGGACTGGCGCGCGCCTTATTTGCTCAGGGTGCGCATGGCACGCTCGAGGCCTTCGATCGTCAGCGGGAACATGCGGTTACTCATGATCTGGCGGATCACGGAGATCGACTGGCGGTACTGCCACACGCCTTCCGGCTCCGGATTGAGCCAGGCGAATTTGGGGAAGGCATTGCAAAAGCGCGCCAGCCAGGCGGCGCCGGCTTCTTCGTTGTTGTATTCGACCGAGCCGCCAGGATGGAGCACTTCATAAGGGCTCATGGTGGCGTCGCCGACGAAAATGAGCTTGGTGTCGGCCGGGTACTTGCGCAGGATGTCCCAGGTCGGAAAGCGCTCGGCATTGCGGCGCCGGTTGTTCTTCCACAGGTAGTCGTAGACGCAGTTATGGAAGTAGAAGAACTCCATGTTCTTGAATTCGGTCTTCGCCGCCGAGAACAGTTCCTCGGTGCGTTCGATATGGTCGTCCATCGAGCCGCCCACATCGAGCAGCATCAGCACCTTGACTTTGTTGCGGCGCTCCGGCCGCATCCTGATATCGAGGTAGCCGGCATTATTGGCGGTGGCGTGAATGGTGGCGTCGAGCGCCAGTTCGTCTTCGGCGCCTTCGCGCGCGAACTTGCGCAGGCGCCGCAGCGCGACCTTGATGTTGCGCGTGCCCAGTTCGCGTTCGGCGTCGTAGTCGCGGTAGGCGCGCTGTTCCCACACCTTGACCGCGGTACGGTTGCCGCCTTTGCCGCCGATGCGCACACCCTCCGGATTGGTGCCGCCGTTCCCGAACGGCGAGGTGCCGCCGGTGCCGATCCACTTGCTGCCGCCTTCGTGGCGCTCCTTCTGTTCCTTGAGCAGTTCGTTCAGGCGGTCCATCAGCTTGTCGTAGCCGAATTTTTCTAGCTGGCGTTTCTGTTCGTCCGACAGTTCGCGCTCCATGCGCTTGACCAGCCAGTCGAGCGGAATGGCGGCATTCGTCTCGAAAGCGGCGTTGATGCCCTTGAAGTACTGGGCAAAGGCGCGGTCGAACTTGTCGTAGTGCGCTTCATCCTTGACCAGGGTGAGGCGCGACACATAATAGAAGTCGTCCATCGACGCGCCGACGACGTTGCGCTCCATCGCTTCGAGGAGCGTGAGGAATTCCTTGATCGTGACCGGGATCTTGGCGTCCTTGAGCGAAAAGAAGAAGTCGATCAGCACCTTATGCTCTCCCCCCTCGCCCCCGCCCGCTGCAGATTGTAGTGCAGCTGCGATTTGATTTCGGGCCATTCGCCGCGCAGGATGCTGTACATGACCGTGTCGCGCACGGTGCCGTCGCGCCGCAGGGCGCTGTGGCGGATCACGCCATCCTTCTTCGCCCCGAGGCGCTCGATGGCCGCCTGCGAAGCGTGATTGAAGTTATCGGTGCGCAGGCCCACCACCGCGCAGCCGAGCGTATCGAAGGCGTGCGAGAGCAGCAGTAATTTGCAGCTGGTGTTGACGTGGCTGCGCTGGCGGCTTTTGGCGTACCAGGTCCAGCCGATTTCCACGCGGTCGACCTTGGGCAGAATGTCGTGGTAGCTGGTGGTGCCCATCACCGCGCCGCTGGAGGCGTCGATCACGGCGAACGCCAGGCGGTCGGGCATATCGAGCGCATGGCGGATGTACTGCTCCGCGTCCTGCGGTTCCGGCACCGACGTGACACGGATGTTCCACAGTTCGCCGTCGCTGGCGGCCGCGCGCAGGCCGTCGGCGTGCGCGAGCGACAGCGGCTCGAGGCGCACACCGTTAAATTCGAGGGTGAGGGCGTCGACCTGGATCATCAGCGGTTGGTCCGCGACATATAGACCAGGCGCTCGAACAGGTGCACGTCCTGTTCGTTCTTGAGCAGGGCCCCGTGCAGCGGCGGCACGATGGCCTTGGCGTCCTGGCTGCGCAGCGCTTCGGCCGGGATGTCTTCGGCCAGCAGCAGCTTGAGCCAGTCGAGAAATTCGGAGGTCGAAGGCTTTTTCTTCAGGCCCGGCACGTCGCGCACTTCGTAGAAGCTTTGCAGCGCCTGCGCCAGCAGGTCCTGTTTCAAGGTGGGGTAGTGCACCTTGACGATCTGCTCCATCGTGTCCTTGTCGGGGAATTTGATGTAATGGAAGAAGCAGCGCCGCAAAAACGCGTCCGGCAGCTCTTTTTCGTTGTTCGAGGTGATGATGACCAGGGGGCGGTGCTTGGCCACGACCATTTCGCGCGTCTCGTAGACGTAGAACTCCATGCGGTCAAGTTCGCGCAGCAGGTCGTTGGGGAACTCGATGTCGGCCTTGTCGATTTCGTCGATCAGCAGCACCACCGGCTCGGGCGCGGTAAAGGCTTGCCACAGCACGCCCTTGACGATGTAGTTGTGGATGTCGCGCACACGCTCGTCGCCGAGCTGGGAGTCGCGCAAGCGCGATACGGCGTCGTATTCGTACAGGCCTTGCTGCGCCTTGGTGGTGGACTTGATATGCCACTGCATCAGCGGCATGTTCAGCGCGGCGGCGACTTCTTCGGCCAGCATGGTTTTGCCGGTACCCGGCTCGCCCTTGATCAGCAGGGGACGCTGCAAGGTGAGGGCGGCGTTGACCGCCAGTTTCAGGTCGGCGGTGGCGACATAACTGCTTGAACCCTGGAAGCGGTGCGCCTGCGAATGCGATGCGTGCATGTGCGTGTGTGGTCAAAAGTGGAATTATTTGGAGTATAAGCCAGAACCGGAAGGGTGGCACTGCAACACAGTGAAAGTGGACGGGGCACTTCACTTCGGTTAAAATCTCAGGTTGATAGTGCAAAACATAATAATTTTGCACGTGCGATACCCGATTATCACTTACCCTCGCCACCATGAAAAAATTCATCGCACTCCTCGTGCTCGCCTGCGTCGCGAACGTGTCCGCCGCAGCGGACATCGTTGGAAACGCCAAGGCTGCAAAAGTTGAACAATGTATCGGCTGCCACGGCATCCCCGGTTACAAAGCGACTTTCCCTGAAGTCTATTCGGTGCCGATGATTGGCGGCCAGTCGGCCAAGTACATCGAAAACGCGCTGATCGCTTACAAGAAGGGCGAGCGCAAGCACCCTTCGATGCGTGGTATCGCCGGCAGCATGTCCGACCAGGACATCGCCGACGCCGCTGCCTACTATTCGCAGCAGAAAAAATAAGGACAGAGCCATGAAAAAACTGATTATCGCCCTGTTCTGCGGCGCTGTTTCCCTGAGCGCCACCGCCGGCGGCAACATCGCCAACGGCGAAGCCCTGGTCAAGAAGCGCACCTGCGCAACCTGCCACGGCGCCGACTTCAACAAGCCGACCGACCCGAGCTACCCACGCCTGGCTGGCCAGCACGCCGACTACCTCAAGCACGCGCTGGTCGCCTACAAGCGTGGCGATGGCCCGAACGGGCGTAACAATCCGATCATGGGCGCTTTCGTCAAGGACCTGTCCAACCAGGACATGGCCGACATCGCCGCTTACCTGCACAGCCTTCCTTCGGACCTGGCGCTGAAGCGTTAAACCGCCCCAGGCAATACGGACGCTGTCATCAAGGCGCCTTCCATCTTCTCTTCGCCGGGAAGGTGGAAGGCGCCTTGTTTTTGTCCCCCTGTTTTTCGTTCACGGAGCCGCCTTGCCGACTTTATCGCCCCAGTACCTCAAGTCCAACCTGCTCAGCGGCCTGACCGTGGCGCTGGCCATGGTGCCGGAGGCGATCGCGTTCGCGCTGGTGGCGCATGTGTCGCCGCTGACCGGTTTGTACGCCGCCTTCATGGTGTCCCTGATTACGTCGGCCATCGGCGGGCGCCCGGGCATGATTTCGGGCGCGACCGGCGCGCTGGCCGTGGTGATGGTGGCGCTGGTGGTTTCGCATGGCGTCGAATACCTGTTCGCCACGGTGGTGCTGATGGGGGTGCTGCAGCTGCTGTTCGCCGCCGCCCGGCTGGGTAAATTCATCCGCATGGTGCCGTATCCGGTGATGCTCGGGTTCGTGAATGGCCTGGCGATGGTGATCTTCATGGCGCAGTTCGGCCACTTCAAGGTCACGGGCCGCGACGGCGCGCAGCACTGGATGGTGGGAGCGCCGCTGTACACGATGCTCGCCCTGGCGGCGCTGACCATGGCCGTGATCTACCTGCTGCCGCGCGTGACGCGCGCCATTCCCTCCACCCTGGCCGGCATCTTGCTGGTGTCGGTGCTGGTCGCTACCCTGGGCATCGATACCAGGACGGTGGGCGACCTGGCCTCGATCAAGGGCGGCCTGCCGGTCTTTCACCTGCCCGACGTGCCTCTTGATTGGGCGACCCTGCGCATCATCTTCCCGTATGCGCTGGTGCTCGCTGCCGTCGGACTGATCGAATCGCTGCTCACGCTCACGCTGATTGACGACATCACCGACACGCGCGGCCAGCCCAATCGCGAAAGCATGGCCCAGGGCGTGGCCAATGTGGTCACGGGCCTTTTTGGCGGCATGGGCGGCTGCGCCATGATCGGCCAGAGCATGATCAATGTGAACAATGGCGCCACCGGGCGCCTGTCGGGCATCGCCACCGCCGTGTTCCTGCTCTCGTTCATCCTGTTCGCGTCCGAATGGATCGAGCGCATTCCGCTGGCCGCCCTGATCGGGGTCATGTTCGTGGTGTGCCAGAAGACCTTCGCCTGGGGCAGTTTCCGCCTGTTCGGCAAGGTGCCGCGCGCCGATATCGCGGTCGGCCTGCTGGTGGCGGTGCTCACCTTGATCTTCGACCTGGCCATTGCGGTTGTCGCCGGCGTGATCGTCTCGGCGCTGGCGTTCGCGTGGGAGCACGCCAAGCGGATCGGCGTCAGCATCCATGTCAACCCGCAGGGCGCGCGCGTGTACGCACTGGAAGGCACCCTGTTTTTTGCCTCGGTTGCGCAATTTAACCAGTTGTTCGCGCCAAAGGACGATCCGCAGGAGGTGGTGATCGATTTTGCGCGCGCGCGCGTGGTCGACCATTCGGCCATCCAGGCCATCGACGCGCTGGCGCTGCGCTACCGCCAGGCCGGGAAGCACCTGCACCTGCGCCACCTGAGCCCCGACTGCCGCGAGCTGCTGGAAAACGCGCGCGACATGATCGAGGTGAATCTGGCCGAGGATCCGCGCTACCGCATCGCCGACGACAAACTGGCCTGAATCCATGACCCAGGGCGCGCTCTCCATACTCCTGCTGCTGGCAATGGGGCAGGGCGTGTTCCTGGCGATTGCCCTGCTGGCGGCGCGCCAGGCCGAGCTGCACGGGGCCAACCGGCTGCTGGCCGCCCTGCTGCTGGGGAGCGTGGCCGTCATCGGCCATGCCTGGCTGGGCATCAACCGCCTGTATACAAGCTATCCGCACAGCGCCATGGCGATCGCCACCATCGGTTTGCTGAGCGGGCCGCTGCTGTATTTATATCTGCGCAGCGCCCTGACCGGGCAGCGCCTGCGCGCGCGCGACTGGCTCCATGGGGCACCATTTTTGCTGGCGACGGCCGCCATGCTGCCGTTTTACCTGCAAAGCGCGGCGGCCAAGCTGGCCTGGATGCAGAGCCGTCCGGTGCTGCCGTGGTATGTCGGCGTGTCCGTGCTCGTCAAAACGCTGCTGTTCATCTGGTATGTCGCGGCCTGCTACCGCCTGATGCGCGGCGCGGCAAGCGGCCCGTTGGCCGCCGGCCTGGCGCGCCTGACCAAAATATGGGTGCTTGGCGCGGCCGGCAGCGTGGCCGCCTTCGGCATCGAATTTCTCGACATGGAGCTGCCGTTGTCGTCGGACGCGCTGGGCGCCATCGCGCTGGCGTGTTTTGTGTATGCGACCGCGTTCCTGGCAATCCGCCTGCCGCTTGGCTACCGCGCGCACCTGCCCGCAGCGGCGCCCGTGCCTGTGCCTTTGCCGGAACCGGCGCCGCGCTATGCCAACAAGCGCCTGTCCGAGCCGGACCGCGCCAGCTTTCTCGATGCACTGAAACGGTGCATGGAAGTCGACCAGGTTTACCGCAACGGCGAACTGACGCTGGACGAACTGGCCGCGCTGCTGGCCATGACGCCGCACGAACTGTCGCAGCTGATTAACGATGCCTGCGGCGTCAACCTGCAGGAATACCTGAACCGCTACCGGGTCGACGCGCTCAAACTGGCGCTGCATGCGCCCGACCAGGCCAGCGTCAGCATCCTCGACCTGGCGCTTGCATGTGGCTTTAATAGCAAGACCACCCTGAACCGCGCATTCAAGAAGCAGACCGGCCTGACCCCGTCCGAATTTCGCCGCAGCGGGGCCGGCGCTGGCGTGGAAACAGGTGCCGAATCATCATCTGGGACGACTCGCCCGGGCTAAATCGTGAAAATGGGTCCATTCGCCCCTTCACTCACAGCCATGGAGTTTTCATGAAACGTACCCTGTTGCCGGCCTGCCTGGCCACCCTGATGTTGTGCAACGCGGCCCTCGGCGCCGACCGGATCTGGATTTCGAACGTCAAACTGGTCTCGCCCGAAAAGCTCGACCGCATCGAAACGGGCAGTGTGCTGATCGACGGCGGGCGCATCGCCCGGGTCGAACGCGGGCCATCGACGGCCGCGCCAGTCGGCGCCAAAGTCGTCGACGGCAAGGGTTACTACCTCACGCCGGGCCTGATCGACTCCCATGTGCACCTGCACGTCGTGCCGGGAATGAGCATGGAGCAGGGCGCGTCCGGCGAGAGCCTGGCGCAAAACTACTTCCGCCAGATGCCGCGTTCCTTCCTGTATCACGGCTTTACCACCGTGATCGACCTGGCGGTGTCGGATTACGGCGTGATCGAGCGCTTGCGCAAGGAGCCGCTGCATCCGGACGTATTTCACTGCGGCGAAGCGCTGGTGCTGGCCAACGGCTACCCGATGTCGTTCTTTACGCCCGAAACGCGCTTCCAGAGCTTCGGTAACTATCTGTTCGATCCGGCCATGCCGACCGCGGTGCCGGCCCACTTTGCGCCATCGGCCCACACCGTGGCGGCGGGCGTGGCGCGCGTGGACAAGGCCGGCGGCATCTGCGTGAAGACCCATTTCGAGCGCGGTTTCGGCAAGGATCGCAACCTGCCGGTGATGAGCGGCGCCAAATTTGCCGAAGTGCGCGCCGCCGTCACGCGGGCGGGCAAGGTGCTGGTCACGCATGCCAATTCGTTCGAGGCGCAGTCGTTCGCGGTGGCTGGCCGTGCCGACGTACTGGCGCACGGCATGTGGCACTGGGGGGCTCTGAACGGCCAGGCCGGCCTGCCGAACGACATCAAGGCGCTGCTCGACAAGATCGCCGACCAGCGCACCGGTTTTCAGCCGACCATGCAGGTGCTGTACGGACTGCGCGCCTATGTGGAGCCGGGCTACCTGAACGATCCGGCCCTGCGCAAGGTGGTGCCGGCTTCGCTGCTGGCCTGGTTTTCCACGCCCCAAGGGCAGTGGTTCAAGCCCGAAGTGACCGATGGCGAGGACGACGCGGCGGTCATGCAAGGCATGGAAGGGCCGCTGCGGCGCCAGCGCGCCGTGGTGGCCTACCTGGCCAGCCGCGACGCCAATTTCGTGTTCGGCTCGGACACGCCATCGTCGCCGACATACGGCAATCTGCCTGGCCTGAACGGCTACCGCGAGATGCAGCAGCTGCACGCAGCCGGCATGTCGCTGGCGCAGATCTTCAAGGCGGCCACCATCAATAATGCGCGCACTTTCAGGCTCGATGCCGAACTCGGGTCGATCGAAGTGGGCAAGGCGGCCAACCTGCTGCTGATGAAAACCTCGCCGCTGGACGACGTGAGCGCGTATGACAGCGTGGTGACGGTGTGGGTGCGTGGGCAGCAGACGGCGAGGGAGGCGCTGGCGGCCGACTATAAATAGAGCTGTTCAAGCCCGATACAGCATCTAAAAATCGTTATCCCTCAAACCGTCATTCCCGCCTGCGCGGGAATGACGGTTCAAGCGCAGCGCGCGCGGACGCACTCGACGTAGGCGACGCTGTCAGGCGGCACGCCGTTGCGCTGCGAGGTCCAGATCATCTGGCCCAGGCATTCCATGATTTCGTGATGGGCATCGTGCGCGCCGAGGCGCTGGGTCAGCGCATTGCAGGCGGCGCGGATGCCCGGCGGCTGGTCGATCGACACCTGCTCGGCGATCGACAGGTGCATCGACAGGTGCAGGAACGGATTGGCCTGTCCGCCCTCGACCGAGTAGTCGCGCGCCAGGGCCGCCTCGGCGTCGGAGAGCACATCGGCGTATTCGGGGTGCTGGACGATCCAGTCGGCGGCGATGGCGTCCATCGGGCTGAGAATCCCGCCGCTGCGCTGCTTGCGGTAGGCTTCACAGAAAAAACGGCGCACATCGTCGGAAGAAGGGGTGAACATGGTTGGCGGGGCAGGCAAATGAGGTAAGCCGCATTGTACCGCCATCACTGCGCCGCCGTCCCGGACGGCCCGAGCGCCCGCGCCGGCCAGGGGTGGGATACGAACGCGTTAACTTGCCTGATGTGCAACTTCGAGGGCGAAAAAACGGCGCCGTGAAGCGCCGTTGGGTGTGTCGGGTCCTGCTATTCCTTGCTCGGCACCAGTATCAGCTGCGGTTCCGGAGCGCAGGGCTGTTCCGGTGCCGGCTGGCGCGGCGCATGCGGCTGGCGCAGGTAACGGGCCGTGTGGCGCCGTTCGTGCGTATGGCCGCCATTGGCCGGCCAGGTCAGGAAACGCGATAATTCCTGCAGGGCGCGCTGGTAGACATCGCGCTTGAACTCGATCACCACATCGAGCGGCACCCAGTAATCGTGCCAGCGCCAGGCGTCGAACTCCGGATGGTCGGTCAGGCGCAGGTTCACGTCGTTATCGCGCGCACACATGCGCAACAGGAACCAGATCTGCTTTTGGCCCCGGTAGTGGCCGCGAATCTCGCGCTTGATAAAATGGTCGGGCACTTCATAGCGCAGCCAGTCGCGGGTGCGTCCCACAATCTTCACATGCTCCTGGCGCAACCCAATCTCTTCCTCCAGTTCGCGATACATTGCCTGTTCCGGTGTCTCACCGTATTTAATGCCCCCTTGCGGGAACTGCCACGAGTGCTCGCGCACCCGCTTGCCCCACCACACCTCGTTATGGGCGTTCAGCAGGATGATGCCGACGTTGGGCCGAAACCCTTCACGGTCGAGCATAGTGCACCTCGAAACTTTCTGCCAGCGCGCGCCTTCTTACATATTTACCCACAAATTCTGGCCCCCGCCAGGCTTTCGGGGTACGAAAACGGCGGGAACCGCGTCAAACGGGCCCATTTGTATAAAGATTGGACGCATCAGCCAGCTAATCCTTTAAAATTAGGTTGATTATAACCCTCTCTTTTTAAAAAGAATTCACCGATATGCGTGCCTCCCGTTTTTTTATTTCAACTTTAAAAGAAGCACCGTCCGACGCTGAAATCGTCAGTCACCAGCTGATGATGCGCGCAGGAATGATCAAGCGCCTCGGCTCCGGCATCTACACTTACATGCCGACCGGCTTGCGCGTGATCCGCAAGGTCGAAGCGATTATCCGTGAAGAAATGAACAAGGCGGGCGGCATCGAAATGCTGATGCCGCTCGTGCAGCCAGCCGAGCTGTGGCAGGAAACCGGCCGCTGGGAAAAGATGGGTCCGGAACTGATGCGCGTGAAAGACCGTCACGGCCGCGAGTACGCGATCCAGCCGACGTCGGAAGAAGTCATCACCGACGTGGTGCGCTCCGAAATCAAGTCCTACCGCCAGCTGCCGCTCAATTTTTATCATATCCAGACCAAGTTCCGCGACGAGCGCCGTCCGCGTTTTGGCCTCATGCGCGGGCGTGAATTCACGATGAAGGATGCCTACTCGTTCGACCGCGACGAAGCGAGCATGAAGGTCTCTTACAAGATCATGTACGACGCCTACACGGCGATCTTCAACCGCTTCGGCTTGAAATTCCGCGCGGTGGCGGCCGACAACGGCGCCATCGGCGGCTCCGGCTCGCACGAATTCCACGTCATCGCCAGCACCGGCGAAGACGCCATCGTCTACTGCCCGACGTCCGACTACGCGGCCAACATGGAAGCGGCCGAAGCGCTGCCGCTGGCCGCCGCGCGCGCCGCCGCCACTGCGCCCCTGACCAAAACCGCCACGCCAGGCACCACCAAATGCGAAACCGTGGCCGAGCTGCTCAAGCTGCCGCTGTCGCAGACCGTCAAGACCATCGCCCTGACGGTGGAAAAGGAAGTCGCCGGCAAGCAGGTGCTGGAAAACTGGATGCTGCTGCTGCGCGGCGACCATGAACTTAACGAAATCAAGGTCGGCAAAGTACCTGGCCTGGCCGCCCACCGCTTTGCCACCGAAGCCGAGATCCTGGCCTGCTACGGCAGCATTCCCGGCTACCTGGGCCCGATCGGCACCAGGCAGCCGGTCACCATCGTGGCCGACCGCACGGTCGCCAACATGGCCGATTTCGTCTGCGGCGCCAACGAAGAAGGCTTCCACTACACGGGCGCCAACTGGGTGCGCGACCTGCCGGAAGCAATCGTCGCCGACCTGCGCAACGTCGTCGAAGGCGACGCTTCGCCGGACGGCAAGGGCGTGCTGGCGATCGAGCGCGGGATCGAAGTCGGTCACGTGTTCCAGCTCGGGACCTCGTACTCCGAAAGCATGAAAGCTACTTTTCTGGACGAAAACGGCAAACCTGCGCCGCTGCAGATGGGCTGCTACGGGATTGGCGTGACGCGTATCCTGGGCGCGGCGATCGAGCAGAATTTCGACGACAAGGGCATCATCTGGCCGGCTGCGATCGCGCCGTTCGAAGTGGTTCTGTGCCCGATGGGGATGGACCGCAGCGAGACGGTCAAGACCGAAGTCGAGAGCTTGTATGCGGCGCTGCAGGCGGCGGGCGTGGACGTCATCGTCGACGACCGCGGGCTGCGTCCGGGCGCCATGTTCGCCGACTGGGAACTGATCGGCGTGCCGCACCGCGTGGTGATCGGCGAGCGTGGCCTGAAGGAAGGCAACCTCGAATACCAGGGACGGCGCGATGCCGAGGCGACCGCCGTGCCGGTGGCCGGCATGGTCGAGTTCATCAAAGGCAAATTGAGCCAGTGAGCGCTTCGGTCATGGTGAACACGCTGGCACAGGTGGTGCTGGCGGCGGGGCTGCTGTGTTCCTGGACTGCGTGGGCCGGCAACCAGAAAGAGGAAGCGATGGCCGACTCGGTGCGGCTGGCGCTGTCGAACGCGATCAAGGACACGCGTCCGCCGCAGCCTGTGTTTCGCGACGAGGCGGGGCGGGTGCGTTACCAGCAATGGCTCGCGGCGATGTCGGACCGGCTCAAGCGCAAGCTGCCGGACGACCAGGTGCGGCTCGAATTCCTGCAATCGGTCTGGTACGAATCGAACCGTGCCGGGCTCGATACGGGGTTGGTGCTGGGGCTGATCCAGGTTGAATCGGCGTACCGCAAGTACGCCGTCTCGATGGTGGGCGCGCGCGGGTACATGCAGGTGATGCCATTCTGGACCAATGCGATCGGCGACAGCGACCGCAGCAAGCTGTTCCACATGCAAACGAACCTGCGCTACGGCTGCTCGATCTTGCGGATGTACATCGACATCGAAAATGGCAATCTGTACCTGGCGCTGGGCCGCTACAACGGCAGCCGCGGCAAGCCCGCCTACCCGAACGCCGTCCTGGCCGCCTGGGAAAAGTGGAAATTTCCTACCTAAAAATGCGGACGACCCCCACAACCGGGGTCAGAGCTCTGATTCGAAATTGATTGCAAAACCGGCGGCTGGCATATCGTAGCCAGCCCCGGTTTGCCTGCCCGCAATTTGTAAAGGACCGCCTGTCTTGAGCCGTAGCCGTCGTCGCAACCCCATTTGGGGAATCGCCATTTGCCGCAGTGAGCGGTGGGACAAGAAGGACTGGCATGGTCGCTTTCGTCCCCGCGAACGCCAGGCGCTGGTGGCCGCATCGCCCGAGGCGCTGGAATCGCACCTGCCCGTACTGGAACGCCAGGTCAGTAATGTGTGGGCAATGGGGAAGGATGGCCGTGCTTACCATCCCTTGAAGGATCAGATCGACTCGGCCGCTTGGGCCGCTCAGCGCAAGGGCCGCAACGCCAGCCCGCACGAACGCGCGGCGCTGAAAAAACGGCTGCTGTATAAGTCGATGCGCAAATGAGCTGCTCAATGTCTTTACCACGCGCACTTTCTTACCCCTGAGGCACGGAAATATTTCGAATTAGAGCTCTGACCCCGGTTAGGTAAGCAGGCAAGTATTTCGAATCAGAGCTCTGACCCCGGTTAGGAAACTATTTGGTTAGGTAACTATCGAATCGTGCAGGTGAGTAGCTGCTGAAGTCCGGCACCACGGCGACGGCCGGCGGTGTAGACTGCTTTTTTTCTCAGAGCTCACGAAAGTGCACATGCGATTGACTCTTCTTGCCGCAGCGTCCGCGCTGGCGGTCTTGTCGGGATGCGCCAGCGTCCAGCCGCCGTCCCAAGCCACCAACCACGCGCCAGCCAAAAACATCATCTTCTTCCTCGGCGATGGCATGGGCATCAATACCCTGACCGCCGCCCGTATTTATGCCGTCGGCGAAGACGGGAACCTGACCCTCGATACCCTGCCCGAATCGGCGTTCATCAAGACCTTTTCCAACGACGCCCAGGTCACCGACAGCGCCGCGTCGATGTCGGCCTATATGACCGGCGTGAAGGTCAATAACAATGTGCTGTCGATGAGCACCGATACGCTCGCCGCCGCTCCCGCCCCGGACGCCGCCGGCAACAAGCTGGCTGGCCGCTGCAACAGCGGCCGCCCCGTCGCCACCCTGGCCGAACTGGCCAAACAGCGCGGCATGTCGGTCGGCGTCGTCACCACCACCCGCGTCACCGATGCCACTCCGGGCGCGGTCTTTTCGCACGTGTGCCATCGCGGCATGGAGAACGATATCGCCGCCGCCCTCGTTCCCGGCGGCGCCGGCTACAACGCGGCCCTCGGCGCGCGCGGGCTCGATGTGCTGCTCGGCGGCGGCAGCGCCCATTTCACCACCACGGCCAAGGGCGGCAAGCGCAGCGACGGGCGCGATCTGCTGGCCGAACTGGCCGCGCAGGGCGTTCGCTCGGTCGCCGACAGCGCCCAGCTCAACGCGGTCGACACCACCTCCAGCGCGCCGCTGGTCGGCCTGTTCGCTGCGCACGACATGAGCTTCGATTCGATGCGCGATGCCGCCAAAGAACCAGGCCTGCCCGAGATGGCCGGCAAGGCCATCGGCATCCTGGCGAATAATCCGAAAGGCTTCTTCCTGGTCGTCGAGGGCGGCATGATCGATCTGGCCCTGCATAATTCGAACGCGCGCCGCGCCCTGCAGGAGACGGTCGTTTTCGACAATACCCTCAAGGCGGCCATCGCGCAGATGCGCACCATCGATCCGGACCTGAAAAACACGCTGATCGTGGCCACCGCCGATCACGATCATTCGCTGCTCCTGAACGGCTACTCGCGCCGCACCGGCAAGACCACGCCGTCCGAACCGGGCGTGCTGGGACTGATGCGCCGCGTCGATAACAACGAGATCAAGCTCGATGCCGATGGCGCGCCATTTACCATCATCGGCTTCGGCAGCGGCGAAAAACGGGTGCAGGGCAGCCGCGGCGCGGTCCCGCACCTGACCAGCGCCCAGGTGAGCGCCGACGATTACCGCCAGGAGGCGGTGGTGCGCACCGAGCCCGGTTACGAGACCCACAGCGGCACCGATGTGTACTTGGGCGCCATCGGCGCCGGCGCCGGGCGCTTCGGCGGCACCATCGATAACACCCGCGTGTTTGAACTGATCAAGGCGGCCGCCGGCTGGTAAGCCGCGCCCCATTTATGAGACCTACCATGATGCCATCCCGCTTTCCCGTGCTCCTGCTGGCCGCTTCGTGCGCGCTGGCGCCTTCCTTCGCTGCCGCAGCGCCACCACCAGCGAAAAATATCATCTTCTTCCTCGGCGACGGCATGGGCCCGACCACCATCACCGCCGCGCGCATCCACCGCTACAAGGAGGAGGGCTTGCTGCATTTCGAGCGGATGGAGCGCTCGGCGCGCATCAAGACGTACTCGAACGATGCCCAGACCACCGACAGCGCACCGTCGATGGGGTCGTACATGACCGGCATCAAGATCAACAACGATGTGATCTCGATGGCCGACGCCAAGCCGTTCGGCCCCAAAAAGGACGCCAACGGCAATGCCAGCATCGATGCCTGCCCGCCTGGCAACGGGCGCGCGGCCGCCACCATCCTCGAATTGGCCAAGGCTGCCGGCAAGTCGGTGGGCGCGATCACGACCACCGAACTGACCCACGCCACGCCGGCATCGACCTTTTCGCATGTGTGCGACCGCGACATGGCCTATCAGATCGCGGCGCAGGTGGTGCCGGGCGGCGCCGGCTACAACCCGTCGTTAAAAGACGGCGTCGATGTGCTGATGGGCGGCGGGCGCAATCACTTCACGCCGTTCGAGGCGGCGCGCAATCCGAAGGGCCGCGCCGACGGGCGCGACATGATGGCCGAATTCGCGGCGCGCGGCTACACGGTGGCGGCCAATGCAAGCCAGATGCATGCCGCGCCGCAGGGTAAGAAATTCGTCGGCATCTACAGCGATGTAAGCCACCTCGATTACGCCCTGGCCCGGCGTGCCGGCCAGCCGGCGCTGGCGCAGATGACGTCCAAGGCGATCGACCTGCTCGCCGCCAACCCCAAGGGTTTCTTCCTGATGGTCGAAGGCGGCAAGATCGATCACGCGCTGCACGACACGAACGTGAAGAATGCCCTGGCCGAGACGATCGACTTCGATGACGCCATCAAGACGGCGCTCGACAAGATGGAGGCGCTCGATCCTGGCCTGCGCAATACGCTGCTGGTGGTCACCGCGGACCACGACCACACCATCGTGATGAACGGCTACGCCAGGCGCGGTAACCCGATCCTCGATATCGTGCGCAATGTGGGCGATGGCGCGCCGGCGCGCGATGCCGATGGCAAGACGTACACGGCGCTGGTGTTCGGCAATGGTCCGAACCGTTCCCATCAGCGGGCCGACGTCGACAGCGCGCATGCGCTGGCCGACGGCTACCATCAGGAGACCGGCGTGCGCCTGACCAGCGAGACCCATGGCGGCGGCGACGTGAAGCTGTTCGCCACCGGCGCCGGGTCGGGCGTGTTCAAGGGAACGATGGAAAACACCAGGGTGTTTCATCTGATGAAAGCGGCCTTCGGCTTCTGAATCGCACCTCCGATCCAGGCCCCGCTCGTGAGAGCGGGGCTTTTTTTATCCCGATGCTGTGGGGAAATTGATATATGTATGGAATGATCAATAATTCCATAGCGAAATTGTAGCTTTTGAGCTATATTTTCACGTAAATATCAGCCGATATTGCCAATCGGCCGAGGCCTTCATCCGCATGAACCCACAAGCAAGTCGCAAGCAAACGTTTTTCAGGGTGTGGCAAGGAGTTTGCACACCGCGCCCACAAGCTGTTTCTCCCGAATTCCCGCAGCAGCAACCGGCCGCTCCCTATAGCCAGGCATCCTTGCCGCGCGCCTGGACCGCGCCGCGCGCGTCCGGGCGCCGGGCATGAAGCCATTTTTTGGTCATGATCCGCTGATCGGCTTGCTTTGCTACGGCGCCGTCACGCTCGTCCTGTGGTTCGCCATCCGGCGCGCCGCGCGCGGGCGTGCGGGGGCGCTGGCGCGCACCCTGGCTGCGGCGGGCATGCTGGGCGCGCCTTTTGCCGCTTTCTGGCTGGTGAATATCGACCGCTGGTACGGCGAATGGCGCTATTTCAGGCCAGCCTGCCGCGCCGATGGCGGCGACCACATTGCCCGGCATATCGACCGGCTCGACACTCTGGCCGTGCACCCGGTCGGCATCGGCGGCAGCGGCGACATTGCCGATATCGCCGCCACCTACACCGCCAACCATGTGGGCAAGCATCTGGCCTATGTGGAGTTTCAATTCGATTCGGCAAGCGTCGCGGCCACTGTCGATGGCGGGCCTTTCAGCGGGCGCAATGCGCCGCGGCGCCTGACGCTCGACGGCCAGCCGGCCGCGCCGGGTTATTACCGGGTCGATAATCTGTGCAGCAGTGCGCCCGGCCCCGCCTTGCCGCTGCCGCGCGCCTGCTTTCGCGCCTACCGCATCGATGCCCTCACCAGCACGTATCTGCTCGAGCACCGCATGGAACCGTGCAGCGTACCGGCGGCCACGTTTCGCCTGTGCGCCATGCGCTGGAGCATGACCGAGCGCGCCACGGGAGCCCTGGTGGCGCGCGCGGTGACGTACGCGTATACGGGCGGATGGCGCAGCCGGGCCGCGTTTCCCGATGCGCCGGCGCCGTACGACAGCAACACACCCTATGACTACTGCGGCAGCCGCTTCGCTTCCGGCGCCCAGGGACTTATCGAAGCTATTTTAACCAGTAAAGGTAGACAGTGAATATCAAAGAGACCTATCAGTTTTCCATGTTGTCCCGCGCCGCCTATACCGAATTCGCGGGATCGAGCATGTCCGAAGCTGATCTGCAAAGCAACAGCAATCATATTGTCTTCCAGTTTGCAAGCGACGAGCACGCCAAGGAAGTGACGGCCAATTATTCCCTGGTCTACCATTATTCGGATGACTCCGGCTTTGCCGCCTCGGTGTTCCGGGCCAAGGATAGCGGCAAGCTGGTAATCGCCTTCCGCGGCACCGAACTGGCCAGTGCGACTTCGGGCGATTTGCGCGATATCGCCGCCGATGTCGCCATCTACAAGACCGGCCTGGCCGGCCTGCAGATCCTCGCGCTCAACACCTTTTATGACAAGCTGTTCGCGGCCGACGGCGCCAAACTGCCCGCCGGCACCACCTTCGACGTCACCGGCGATTCGCTCGGCGGCCACCTGGCTACGGCGTTTACCGCCAGCCACCTGGAGAGCGTCAACAAGGCAATCATCTTCGAAGCGCCAGGCATCAATGTGCCTTACATCCTGCTCCATGGAAATACGACGGCCACCGTGGGCGCGAAAATCACCCATGTGTTCGGCGACGCCGGCGTCGAGATCATTTCCGGTGCGGGCGGTGTATTCACGACCGCCCCCGGACAGCAGCTGCCGGTCTTTATCGAGAACCAGACATTATCGAATCATAGTCTCGACTTGCTCAATCAGGCGCTGGGCGTGGCCGAATTGCTGGAGCGGATAGACCCGGCGCTGACCCTGGTCGACGCGCGTAAAATGCTCGAAGCGGCCTCGCACAAGCCGCTCGAATCGCTGGAAAAAGTGGTGGACAGCTTGCGCACCATCCTGGCCGGCGCCGAAGTCGCGCCCACGCCTCCCGACCTGGTGTACGGTAACAACGCGGCCATGCAAACGGCGATCAATGAAGTGCGCGCCAAGCTCAACGGCTCGCTGAAACTGGTCAATCTGGTTGGCCTGAGCAGCGAAGCGATCGCCGCGCGCGCCAATGTGCCCGGTTCGAGCGGCGAGGCCATCGCGATCCGCTACGCGCTGCGCGAAATGCTGCCGTTCGCCGTGGTGGGCGCCAACTATGCGCCATTCAATCCTAACGGTGAGCTCGACGTTTTCAACGAAGAGACCGGCGACGGCCAGCTGACCGAGAATTACCTGAAAGACCGGGCGGCAATGCTGGTGGCCGTGCTCGCCGATAACAAAACCGACGGTGCGGACTCGCCGGGCGGCAACCGCCTGTTCCTCGATCTGAAGACCGACCGCCGCCTCACCCCATTTTTCCTCGATCACAAGACCATCTTCGGCGCCGCTGCGGGCGATGCGCCCGGCTATAGCGAGGGCGAGGACCACCTGTACGGCATGGGCGGCAAGGATGTATTGACGGGCGGCAAGGGCAAGGATTACATGGAAGGCGGCAGCGGCGACGACCATCTTTCCGGCAGCGAGGGCAACGACACGCTCGACGGCGGCATCGGCGCCGACACGCTCGACGGCGGCGGCGATAACGACAAGCTGCTGGGCGGCAAGGGCAAGGATACCCTGATCGGGGGCGACGGCAACGATACCCTCGACGGCCAGGCCGACAACGATTCCCTGCAAGGCGGTATCGGCAACGATGTGTTGAAGGGCGCCACCGACAAGTGGGACACCCAGGGTTCGGACACGCTCGAAGGCGGCGCCGGCTTCGACTTTTACCAGTCGGCCGGGGGCGACACCATCCGCGACAGCGATGGCCAGGGCACGGTGCGCTTCGTGCGCCGCTATATCGATGGCGCCTGGCGCAAGAAGGGCGAGACGGTCTACTATTCGTGGGATAAAAAGATCTCCTACACCGTCCAGGGCTCGACCCTGCTGGTGAACGGACCGGAGGGCGCGCTGACCATCGAAAACTGGACCAACGGCCAGCTCGAGATCCATCTGTCGGAAACCGACAAGGAAGTGCCGACCAAGCCGCCGTTCGATCCGAACCGCACCCGCGCCCGCATCGATCCGCTGGTGCTGGACCTGAACCACGATGGCCTGATCAATTCGGTCGGCTCCGACCAGTCGAGCGTGTACTTCGACTTCAATGGCGATGCGATCGCCGAACGCACCGGCTGGATCAGTCCCGCCGACGGCATTCTGGTCTCGGACGAGAACAAGAATCGCTTCGTCGACAATCTGTCCGAGCTGTTCGGCAATGCCCAGGAAGATGGCTTCAGCAGCCTGAAGCGCCGTTTCGACGGCAACCTCGATGGCGTGATCGACCGCCGCGACGCCAAGTTCAGCGAACTGCTGGTGTGGCAGGACGCCAACCAGGATGGCATTTCGCAGGCGGGCGAGCTGAAAACGCTCGACCAGCTGGGCATCACCTCGATCGGCACGCAGTCGGCCAAGGTCACCATCGCCAGCAACGACAACCGCATCATCGCCGAGGGCGAATTCGTGCAGGATGGCCAGACCCGGCTGGTGGCCGATATCGAGCTGGCCGTCAACTTTGCGCTGACCGATTCGAATCCGGCCCGCCATCTGGACGAGCAGCTCGAACTCGACGGCGAGGTGGCGATGCTGCCGCGCCTGCGCGGCTTCGGCACCGTGCGCGACCTGTCGTACGCGCTCCAGGACAACCTGGACTTGCGCGCCTATGTCAGCGCACTGATCGGGCGCGGCAAGAGCGCCGTCAGCGACGAGATCGACCAGTTCATGGCCCGATGGACCGGCCTGGACGCGGCCTATGTCCGCGTTGGCCGGGTGCGCAGCGGCGAACTGACCACGATGGACAAGGTGTGGATGCTCGAATCGCTGGCGGGCGTCGAAATGAGCAAGAAATTCATCGAAGGCAATTCCTTCTATGCGATGTCGCGCACCACCTTCGATGAAAGTTACATCGCCGAACGGTTCGGCTTCATCGCCGACCGCGCGGCGCTCAGCCTGTCCACCCAGGCCTTCGACAAGGGCTGGCTCGACGGCGTGTTCTACTCGGTCGACCAGGACCGCTTCGATGCCTTCGATCCGGCGCGCGTGAACAACAGCCTGGCGGCGAAACTCGGGCAAAGCACCAGCTACGACGACACCGTGGCGATGGCGCGCCTGCTGGCGCGCCTGAAAGCGGACGGCGTGCCGCTCGAACTTGACCGCCTGCGCGCGATCGGCGCGCAACTGCCGTATCCGGCGCCGGTGGGCCATGCGCTCGACGGCGGCATGATTCTGGGCAACCGCGGCAATAATGTGCTGCAGGGTGAAGCCCAGCGCGACGACTGGATCGATGGCGGCGCCGGCAACGATACCTTGAGCGGCCTCGGTGGCAAGGACGTGCTGCACGGCGGCGCCGGCGACGATCTGCTCGAAGGTGGCGCGGGCGCCGATGTGTATCTGTACGAAAAAGGCGATGGCCACGAAATCATTCATGACCATGACGCTGGCGACCAGACGATTGACACGCTGCGCGTGGGTGCCGGTTTCACGCCGGGCGCCACCCAGGCGCGCCGGGTCGGCAGCGATTTGGTGCTGCGCTTCGGCGAGAGCGAGTCGGTCACCGTGCGCCAGTACTTCCATAACGATGCCTTGGGCTATCTGCAGATCGAGCGCATCGAGTTCCAGGATGGCACCCTGTGGGAGATCGACAAGATCAAGGCCATGGTGCAGGTGGCTACCGCGGGCGACGAGGCGCTGTATGGCTATGCCGCCAGCAACGACGTCCTGAGCGGGCTGGCCGGCAACGATACGCTCGATGGCCGCGGCGGCCACGATACCTTGCATGGCGGGACGGGCGACGACATGCTCGAAGGCAGTGGCGGCAACGATGTGTTCCTGTTCAACCGCGGCGACGGCAGCGACGCGATCCACACCTACGAGCGTGACGCCGGCAAGCTGGTCACGCTGCGCCTGGGCGCCGGCCTGACCCCGGCGGGCACCGTGGTGCGGCGCGATGTCGCCAATCTGGTGCTGTCCTTCGGGGGCACCGATCATGTGACGATCAAGGATTACTTTTACCGCGACGGTGCCGGCGGCAACGAGGTCGACCAGATCGTGTTCGCCGACCAGACCGTGTGGACGGTGGCCAAGGTCAAGACCCTGGTCGGCATCGCCACCGAACAGGCCGACGCCATCTATGGCTACGAGGTGAACGATGCCATCGCCGGCCTTGCCGGCAACGACACCATCTTCGCTTACGCCGGCGACGATACCCTCGAAGGCGGCCGCGGTGACGATGTGCTCGACGGCAGTTTCGGCAATGACGTGTATCTCTTCAAGCGCGGCGATGGGCGCGATACCATCACCGATAACAACGGCTGGGATGCCGCCGGCATGGTCGACGTGCTGCGCCTGGGCAGCGGCATCAGCGCGTCCACGACGCTCGCGCGCCACGTCGGCAAGGATCTGCTGCTCGATTTCGGCGCCGGCGACAGCGTTACGGTCGCCGGCTTCTTCACCTACGACACGCAGTTGGTCACCCAGCTCGAACGGATTGAATTCAGCGACGGGGTGGTGTGGGACGTGGCCGAGCTCAAGCAACGGGTCCTGGCGCCGACCGAACAGGCCGACCTGCTGGCCGGTTTTCCCGGCGACGACAGCATCGGCGGCGCCGGCGGCAACGACACCCTGGTGGGCGAGGCCGGCCGCGACAGCCTCAATGGCGGCGCCGGCAACGACAGCCTGTCGGGCGGCACCGGCGACGATGTCCTGGTCGGCGGCGCGGGCGACGATCTTCTCGAAGGCCATGGCGGCGCCGATCTGTACCAGTTCGCAGGCGGCGACGGCAAGGATGTGCTGCGCGAGCTGGAAGGCAAGGAGGGCGAGGTCGATGTGCTGCGTTTCGGCGCCAATGTGACGGTGGCCAACACCACCGCCCAGCGGGTCGGCGATGCGCTGGTGCTCAGCGTGGCCGGCGGCGCCGACTCGGTGACCATCGAGGGCTATTTCTACGGTCAGCGCCAGCGGGTCGAGCGGATCGAATTTGCCGCCGGCGAGGTGTGGGACGTGGCCGAGGTCAAGCGCCGCGTGCTGCTGGGCGGCGCCGGCAGCGATGCCCTCACGGGTTACGAGACGGCCGACCAGCTCGCTGGCGCGGGCGGCAACGATACGCTGAGCGGCTATGGCGGCGCCGATGCGCTCGACGGCGGCAGCGGCGACGATCAGCTGCTCGGCAGCGATGGCGACGATACCCTCGATGGTGGCGCCGGCAACGACAGCCTGACCGGCGGGGCGGGCAATGACGTGTTCCTGTTCGGCGCCGGCGGCGGCCAGGACCTGATCCAGGAGTTCGATGGCACGCCAGGCAAGACCGATACGATCCGCCTCGGCGCCGGGGTCAGCCCCGCCGGCGTGCGCATCGCCCGCGTCACTGACGACTTGCGGCTGCAGTTGAAAGGCAGCGGCGACAGTCTGCTGGTGCCGGGATTTTTCAAGGACGAGGCCAGCACCGGACACCGGATCGAGCAGATCGCCTTCCACGACGGCACCTTGTGGGACCTGGCTGCGATACTCGAACAGGCGTTGCTGCCGACCGAGGGCAATGACCTCATCGCCGGCTACACCAAGGCTGACAGCATCAATGGCGGCGGCGGCGACGACCGCATCGATGGCGGCGATGGCGCCGATACGCTCGGCGGCGGCGCCGGCCATGATGTGCTGCTGGGCCAGGCGGGCGACGACCAGCTGCGCGGCGACGCCGGCAGCGACACGCTCGATGGCGGCGTGGGCGACGACAGCGCCAGCGGCGGCGCCGGCGACGACCTGTACCTGGTGCAAAGCACGGCCGACGTGGTGGTCGAACTGCCCGGCGAAGGCGTGGACACGGTGCGCGCCTCGGCCAGCACGACCCTGTCTGCGAACGTCGAGAACCTGGAGCTCGACGCGCTCGCCGGCGCCGCCGATGGCATCGGCAACGCGCTCGCCAACCGCCTGCTTGGCAATGCCTCGGCCAATGGCCTCGATGGCGGCGCCGGCGACGACTGGCTCGACGGCGGGGCCGGCAGCGATGTGCTCGTTGGCGGTGCGGGCAACGATGTCTTCATCGTCGACGCCAGCACCGACCGGGTGGCCGAAGGCGCGGACGAGGGCCACGACACGGTCAGGGCCAGCGCCACGTATGCGCTGTCGGACAACATCGAAACGCTGGTGCTGGAAAACACCGGTGCCTTCGACGGCAGCGGCAATGCGCTCGCCAACCGGCTCACCGGCAACAACTACGACAACCGTCTTGACGGCGGCGCCGGCGCCGATACGCTCGATGGCGGTGCCGGCACCGACACGCTCATGGGCGGTGCCGACGCCGACGCGCTTGCCGGGGGTGACGGTGGCGACAACCTCGATGGCGGCGCCGGGGCCGACACGCTCGATGGCGGCCAGGGCAACGACTATTACGTGGTCGATACCCTGGCCGACCAGATCATCGAGGCGGGCGAGGCTGGCTTCGATACCGTTGAAACGGGCCTGACGTACACCCTGGCCAGCGAACTCGAAGGCCTGTCGCTGACCGGCAGCGCCGATGTCGATGGCACCGGCAACGATGCCGACAATGCACTCACCGGTAACGAGGGCAATAACCGGCTCGACGGCGGCGCCGGCGCCGACACCTTGAACGGTGGGCGTGGCGACGATATTTACCTGACCGACAGCGAAAGCGACGAGGTCAATGAAATGGCCGACGAGGGCCGCGACACCATCATCCGCAGCTACGACACCACGTATATCCTCGCCAGCGGCGTCGACAACCTCACGCTGGTGGGCGAGGCGGTGCGCGGCAACGGTAATGAACTCGATAACCTCATCACCGGCAACGACGCCGACAACAACCTGCTGGGACTGGAAGGCAACGATACGCTGGTCGGCGGCCTGGGCAAGGATGCCATGTTCGGGCGCGAAGGGCTGGACTTGCTGGTCGGCGGCGCTGGCGACGATTATTACGAAGTCGACGATGCGGGCGACCGCATCGAGGAAGCTGCCGGCCAGGGCGACGACTTCGTGCGCGCCAATATCAGCTGGACCCTGGGCGAGAACCTCGAGCGCCTGGCACTGAACGGCGACGAGGCACTCTACGCCACCGGTAACGCGCTCGCCAACGGCCTGTGGGGCAACGCGGGCAACAATGTGCTGACCGGCGCCAAGGGTAGCGATTACATCGAGGGCGGCGCCGGCGACGATGTGTATGTCTTCGAGAAGGGCGACGGCAAGGACACCATCGACAATACCGATATCGCGCAAGCCATCGATATCCTGCGCTTCGGCGCCGGCATCCTCGAGACCGATGTCTCGGCAATGCAGCAGGGCACCGATGTGTTCCTGATGCTCAGGGGTGGGACCGACCAGATCGCCTTCAAGGATTATTTTGCCGGCGGCCAGACGGAGGAAGGGGCGGCCACGGACGGCAAGATCGACAGGATCGAGTTCGCCAGCGGCGCGGTGTGGGACCAGGCCAAATTGCAGACGGTGATCGATCGCGCCAACCACAACAGCCCGCCGACGGTCAAAAGCTATCTGCCGACCCTGCAGGCCAAGGCCAATGCCTTGTTCAGCTACACGGTGCCGGTCGATACCGTGACCGACCCGGATGTGTGGGATACGGTCACCTACAGCGTCAAGATGGCGGGCGGCGCGGCGCTGCCGGCCTGGCTGACGTTCGACCCGGTCACGCGGGTGTTGTCGGGCACCCCGGCGGCCGGCAATATCGGCACGCTCCAGTTCCAGCTGTGGGGCACCGACAGTGGCGGCAACGGCGCCGGGCAAGGCGTCAACCTGGTGGTCGGCGCGGCCAACCGCGCGCCGGTGCTGGCCACGGCGCTGCCCGACCAGAAAGCGGCGCCGGGTACCCCGTTCGCCTACACGGTGGCGGCGGCGGCCTTCACCGATCCGGACACGGGCGACAAACTCAGCTACAAGGCGACGCTGGCCGATGGCGCGCCTTTGCCGGCCTGGCTGACGTTCAACCCGGCCACGCGCACCTTTGGCGGCACGCCGACGGCGACCGGTACCGCCAGCGTGCGCGTGACGGCCACCGACAGCGGCAGCCTGGCTGTCTCGGATGTCTTCGACGTGGTGGTTGGCGTGGCCAACCTGGTATTGAACGGCACGGCCAATGCGGACCTTCTCAACGGCGGCGCCGGTAACGACACCTTGAGTGGCATGGGCGGCAACGACACCCTCAACGGCGCGGCCGGCAACGACCGGCTCGACGGTGGCGCGGGGGCGGACAAGCTGACCGGCGGCCAGGGCAATGATGTGTACGTACTCGACAGCAGTGCCGACACGGTGGCCGAGAACGCGGCCGAAGGCGTCGACCAGGTGCTCTCCGGCGTGACCCATGCGCTCGGCGCCAACGTCGAAGCGCTGACCTTGACCGGCACCCTGCTCATCAATGGCAGCGGCAACCTGCTCGACAACCTGCTCATCGGAAATGGCGCCAACAATGTGCTCGCTGGCGCCGATGGCAACGATATCCTGCAGGGCGGGGCGGGCGCAGATACCTTGAACGACACGGCCGGGAAGAACGTCTTCGATGGCGGCGCGGGCATCGATACCCTGACCGGCGGCGCGGGCAACGAGCTGTTCATCGGCGGCACGGGCAACGACAGCATCGTCACCTCCACCGGCGCCGACATCATTGCGTTTAACCGCGGCGATGGCCAGGATACGGTCGCGGCCAGTATCGGCAAGGACAATACGGTGTCGCTGGGCAAGGGCGTCACGTATGCGGACTTGCTGTTCAAGAAGGCCGGCAACGATCTGGTGCTCGTCACCGGGGTCAGCGAGCAGCTGACCTTCAAGGATTGGTACCTCAGCGCCAACAACCGCAACGTGGCCAATCTGCAAGTGGTGATCGAAGGCGGCAGCGACTACAACGCGGCCTCGCCCAATGCGATCAACAACAGGAAGGTCGAGCGCTTCAATTTCGATGGGCTGGCAACGGCCTTCGACCAGGCGCGCACCGCCAATCCGGCCTTGACCAGCTGGGCCTTGTCGTCCTCGCTGCTGGGCTTCCACCTGGGCGGCAGCGATACGGCGGCCATCGGCGGCGACCTGGCTTACCAGTACGCCAAAAATGGCAATCTGTCGGCCTTGTCGCTGGCGCCGGCCGGGGCCTTGCTGGCGGCGGCGCCGTTCGGCGCGGCAGTCCAGAACTTGCAGGCCGGTAGCGCCTTGCAGGATCTGACGCCGCGCCTGGCGTAACGTGACGGGCGCCGGACATCGGGTCCGGCGCCCGCTGCCATTGCACTGGCTGGAAAACAAAAAGCCCCGGTTGTGAAACCGGGGCTTTTTGTAATCAGGCTTGGACGAGCAATCTGTTTTTTATTTCAGATGGTCGGAAATGAGTTTGGTCATTTCAAACATCGATACCTGTGCTTTGCCGCCGAAGACTGCTTTGAGCTTGTCGTCGGCATTGATCATGCGGCGGTTGGCCGCGTCTTGCAGATCGAGCTTCTTGATGTAATCCCAGACTTTTTTGGTGACTTCGGTGCGTGGCAGCGGCGTTGCGCCAACCACGGCTGCCAGGACGGCGGACGGAGTCATCGCCTTCATGAAGGCGGCGTTCGGCTTGCGTGGGGCTGCTGCAGGTTTTTTTGCGGCTGCTGCTTTTGGTGCTGCCGCAGCTTTTGCTGGAGCGGCTTTCTTCGCTGCTGCCGGCTTTGCCGCTGCGGCTGGCTTAGCTGCGGCGGCCTTTTTTGCTGGCGCTGCTGCTGGGGTTTTTTTGGCTGTTGCCATCTTCAAGCCTCCTTAACGAACACATGGGAAATTGCGCAATTCATCGCACGGCTTATATTGGTGGGGATTTACCGATGACGCAAGTGTTTTTCAAGAATTTTTCGGCGTTTTCATAGGGAAAAGCCAGAACTAAGGCCCGGAAGGCGATTTTTCTGTAGCCGTCGCCCCCGCGCCAAGGCGGCACTCTGCGGCGGGGCGACGGATCAAGCTGTAACGACTGCGCTTTCTAGCGCATCCCGCCCGGCATCATGCCCTTCATCGAGCGCATCATTTTCATCATGCCGCCGCCTTTGAATTTCTTCATCATGGCCTGCATCTGGTCGTACTGGGCCAGCATGCGGTTCACTTCCTGCACCTGCACGCCGGCACCGGCGGCAATGCGGCGCTTGCGCGTGGCCTTGATCAGTTCCGGCTTGGCGCGTTCCTGCGGCGTCATCGAATCGATGATGCCGACCATGCGCCGCACCTGCTTGTCGGCCTGGTCCATGTTGGCGCCGCCCGCCGCCTGCTGGAACTGCGCCGGCAATTTGTCGATCAGGCTCGACATGCCGCCCATCTTCTTCATCTGCCCCAGCTGCGACTTGAAGTCGTTCATGTCGAAGCGTCCGCCGACCTTGATCTTGTTGGCCAGGTCGGCCGCGGCCTTGCTGTCGACGCCCTTGCGCGCTTCTTCCACCAGCGCCAGGATGTCGCCCATGCCCAGAATGCGGTTGGCCATGCGCTGGGCGTCGAACGCTTCCAGGCCGTCGAGTTTTTCGGATACGCCGGCAAACTTGATCGGCTTGCCCGTGATGTGACGCACCGACAGCGCGGCGCCGCCGCGCGAGTCGCCGTCGAGCTTGGTGAGCACGATGCCGGTCAGCGGCAGCGCGTCGTTGAACGCCTTGGCCGTGTTGATCGCATCCTGTCCCAGCATGGCGTCGACCACGAACAGCGTTTCGATCGGGTTGACCGCCGCGTGCACGGCCGAGATTTCCTGCATCATCGCTTCGTCGATACCCAGGCGGCCGGCGGTATCGATGATCAGGACGTCGTGGTAGTGCTTGCGCGCCCAGTCCAGCGCGGCCAGGGCGATGTCGACCGGCTTGTCGGTGGCGGCGGAGGGGAAGAAGTCGGCGCCGACCTGTTTGGTCACCGATTCGAGCTGGGCGATCGCGGCCGGACGGTAGACGTCGGCCGAGACGGTCAGGACCTTTTTCTTTTTCTCTTCCTTGAGGTACTTGGCCAGCTTGCCGACGGTGGTGGTCTTGCCCACACCCTGCAGACCCGCCATCAGGATGATCGCCGGCGGCTGCTGCGCAAAACTGAGCTGCGACGCTTCGGGACCGAGGTCCGCGCCCATCAGCGCGCCCAGCTCGCGCTGGACCACGCCGACCAGGGCCTGGCCCGGGCTGAGCGAGGCCATGACTTCTTCGCCGAGGGCTTTTTCCTTGACGCGGCTGATGAACTCGCGCACGGCGGGCAGGGCCACGTCGGCTTCGAGCAGGGCCAGGCGCACTTCGCGCAGCATCTCGGCGGTATTCGATTCGGTCAGACGCGCCTCACCGCGCATGGTCTTGACGACCTTGGCAAGGCGTTGGGTTAAGTTATCTAGCATGGCAGACCTGACTAATATATAGGGCGATGCCGGCACGTGCCGGTTGTGGCGTCATTTTACCCTAGTCACAACGAAAAAGACCGGCGCCGGGCCGGTCTCCTCATGGCCGCGCGCGCCCGATTACGGCAGCGCCAGCCTGACGATGGCGTTGCCAGAAATAAACGCGTAGCTGTTGATGCCGATCCGCACCAGGCCCTTCGGGTGTTCGACGCCGCCGGGCAGGGGGCCGGGCACCGTCGCCGCACGGTCCGGCGTGCCGGCGATGATGCTCTTGACGTCAGCCGGGGTGAATTTCAGGATCGTGCTGTGCGCGGTATCGGTGTCGTAGTAGTTGCCGGCGTCGTCGAATACCTCTCCCACGTAGCCCGGCACGGTGCCGACCGTGGTGACCACCGCCTCCGGCGTGATGCGGCGGTAGACCGGGCCGGCATCGTGTACGTACAGGTTGCCGCCCTTGTCGAAGCCGAGAATGACCGGCGAGCTGAACCTGGCGGCGGCGCCGGTGCCGTCGGTTTTCTCATCCGGGCCGCCATCGAGGCCGGCAAACACGGTCCATTGACCATCCGGGCTGAGCTTGTGAATGGCGCGTCCGGCCCGCGCGGCGCCCGGGTTGACCGAGGTGTACCATCGGGTCGAGACATACACATTGCCGGCCTTGTCGGCCGCCATGCCGCTGGGCAGGCCGGCGGCGAGGAAGCGCGTGGTGACGCTGCCGTCGGGCGCGATCTTGCGCAGGTTGACGCCGCTGTCGATATACGGGCCGGTGCTGCGGTGGCTGAGCGTTTGCTGTTCGATGGCGTACAGGTTGCCGGACGGATCGGCCGTCAGCCATTGCGGGCCGCGCAGGCGGGCCGCCGCGCCGATGCCGTCGACGGATGTTTCCGACAGATTGGGTTTGCCGGCGAATAAGGTCAGCTGGCCATCCGCGCCTAGGGTGGCGATGTGGTCGGGGAAGACCGCATACACGGTGCCGTCGCGGTCGGCCCGCAGGACGCGCGCCTTCGGCAGCCTGGTCGGGGTGGTGGTGACGACGCCGTCCAGGCTCACGCGGCGCAGCACGCCATTGTCGATCACCAGCAGCTGGCCGCCGTGGTACGCCATGCCGGTCGGATCGCTGAAGCGGGCGGCATGGCCCGTGCCGTCGCGCGCGACCGCGGTATCGTCGGCGCCGGCCAGGGTGCTGACCACGCCTTGCGGCGTGACCTTGCGGATCATCGATGCGTCGGCCAGGTACAGGTTGCCGGCCGGGTCGAGCACGACGGTCTCGGGGCGGATGAACTTGAAGCGGGCGTTGCGGCCCGGGCCGTCGACCGGACCGGAGAAGGCGGGATCGCTGCTGGCCAGGGGTATCGTGATTTCGGCGCCAGCGAGCAAGGTGACGCTGCCGTCGGCCTCGATGCGCGAGATGGTGCTGTAGGTGATGCGGTAACTGATGCCGGCAGCGCTGGTGACGACGCGGTCGCCGCCCTGGCCGAAGGGCAGCGGCGTCGCCGTGCCATCCTGGCCCAGAACATGGGTCTGGCTCAGGTTGGTGAAAAACACCTGGTCGCGGGCGTCGATCGACACCCTGGCGTCGCCAGGGGTGAGCGTGGCGCCGGGATTGTTGTCGAACGGGTGGGTGTACACGGTGCGCACCGTGCCATCGCGTCCCACGCTGCGGATCGCATAGCCAAAAAAATAGTAGCCACCGGTGTTGTCGCGCTTTTGATCGCTGACGTACAGGGTGCCCTTGCTGTCGATCTCGGCGTCGGCGATGGCTTCGAAGCGGGCGTCCTGCCGCAGCCCGTCGGTGCGCAGCGCGCTGCCGGTGTCGCCGGCGATCAGGGTCAGGCCGGCCGGCAGCACCGGGCCCGGGTAGGCCGGTGTCGGCGTCGGGGTGGGCGTTGGGGGCGGGGTGGGCGTCGGCGTCGGCGTGGGTGTTGGGGTCGGTCCGTCGCCTCCGCCGCAGGCGGTCAGGAAGGCGGCAGCGCCCATTTGGATCGTCATCCGGCGTAGTTGAAACGAGCGTGCAGTCATTGTTGGCTCCAGTTAGGTTTCGATGATTGTACTGTTGAAATATTTTTTAAATTGTAAGGTTGTGTATCGGGCAAGCGTGCTTACTCTTCAGCCATTTTCCTGGCGAGCGTATTCGGGGGCGATGAATCACCAGCCAGGCATGGGGGAATCGTCAGCTTGATTAGTTAACGAAAAAGACCGGCGCCGGGCCGGTCTTGGATGCGGGCCGCTACGCCGTTTACGGCAGCGCCGGCCTGACGATGGCGCTGCCAGAGATGAAGGCATAGCTGTTGATGCCGATCCGCACCAGTCCGCGCGGATGTTCGATGCTGCCGGGCAGGGGGCCGAGCACCGTGGCGGCGCGATCCGGAATGCCCGCCACGATACTGGAGACGCCCGCCGCGCTGATCCGCGAGATCGTGCTGTGCTCGCTGTCGGCGACGTAGCGGTTGCCGGCGTCGTCAGTGATCTGGCCCACTTCCGGCGGCACGGCGGCAACCGTGGTCACGGCGCCGGCCGGGCTGATGCGGCGGTAGCCGTTGCCCTCGTCCTGCACATACAGATCGCCCGCATTGTCGAAGCCCAGAATCGACGGTGCGTTGAAGCGGGCGGCGGCGCCGATGCCATCCTGCTTGCCGCGTTCGCCGTCGGCGCCCGCGAACACGCTCCAGACGCCGTCGCTGCCCACCTTGTGTATGACCGCGCCACCCCGGCTCGCTCCATGGACTACTGCAATGTAATACAAGGTCGAGACATACACATTCCCCGCCCTGTCCGCCGCGATGCCGCTCGGATAACCTCCGTACGTCACGGTGCTGGTCGTAGTGCCGTCCGGCGCCACCTTGCGCAGGTACACCCCGGCCTCCTCATAGCCGGCGTAGCGGTAGCCGATGTGTTGCTGTTCGATGGCGAACAGGTTGCCCGCGCTGTCGGCCGTCATGAACTTCGGGCGCACCAGGCGGGCGGCGGCGCCGCTGCCGTCCACCGGCAACCTGGACAGGTCGGGCTTGCCGACAAACAGAGACGCGCCGCCATCGGGCACAATCAGGGAAACATGGTTTCGGTGGATGGCGTAGACGTTTCCCTTGCCGTCGGACAGCAGGCGCTGCGTGTCCGTCAGCTTGGGGCCGACGCTTGTGACCACGCCGCCGGTGCTGACGTGGCGCAGCCCTGTCTTGTCGAGCACCAGCAGCTGGCCATCATGCATGACGATCGATCGGGGGTCGTCGAAGTACGCGCCACTGCCGCTGCCATCCTGGGCCGGCAATGTGGAATTGGCGACGCCGGCCAAGGTGGTCACCAGGCCGCCCGGCGTGACCCGGCGTATCGTATTCGCGTCGATCAGATACAGATTGCCGGCCGGGTCGACCACCACGCCATCTGTGCGGATGGCGGCGAAGCGGGCCGCGGCGCCCTGGCCGTCGCGCGGCTCCGAAGAGCGCACGGTGCTCCCCGCCAACGCAGTCAGGCTGCCGTCGGCGCCGATGCGCGCGATCGAGATACCCCCTCCCTCGCTGCCATAGTTGATGCGGTAACGCACGCCGGCCGCGTTGCCGACGATGAAGGACTGGTCGGGATAGGTAGGGTTGAGCTCGGTCGGCACCTGGGTCGTGCTGCCGTCTTTCCGGATCAGGTAAGTCGTGCGCCCCACACTTGCCCGTATCTGCTCGTCGCCGTCAAAGGACAGGTCGGCGCCTGTGGGATCGAGGGACTCGTGATTTTCATCGGCGGGCACCGGGGCGGACAATACGGTACGAACCACGCCGTCCCGTCCGAACGCACGGATCGTCGGGCCGGTTCCCACGAAGATGCCACGGTTGTCCATTCTGGTCTCGCTGATGTACACCGTGCCTTTGCTGTCGATCAGCGCATCGCGGATGTAGCCGAAGCGGGCGTCGACGCCGGTGCCGTCCGCCGTGACCATACTGCCGGTGTCGCCGGCGATCAGGGTCAGTCCCGCCGGCAGCACGGGGCCGGGGTAGGTCGGCGTTGGCGTTGGTGTCGGTGTGGGCGTCGGGGTCGGCGTGGGTGTCGGGGTCGGCGTTGGGGTTGGCGTCGGCGTCGGCGTCGGTCCATCGCCGCCGCCGCACGCGGTCAGGAACGCCGCGGCGCCGATCTGGAGGGTCATGCGGCGCAGCTGAAACGAGCGTGAATTCATTGTTGACTCCTGGTTAGTTTTGACGAGTGTATGCTGAAACTATTATTTATATGTAATGTTGTGTATCAGGAAAACGCCGTGGGCGCTTGCCGCGGCCGTCAGCGGTGGGTGGGCGTGCGTTTGGCCCATTCGTTACGCGCGAAGTGCGCGTGCAGGTGCTTGAACATGGGGACCGTGTATTGCCCCCTGGCGTCGCCGCCATGGGCGCGGATCAGCATCGACAGTGCCTGCGGCAGGCGCGCATCGCGCGGCTCGCGCGTGGCGTGCTCCATGACCAGGCCGGCCAGGTAGTCGGTGCCGCTCGGCAAAGCCGCCAGGGTGGCGCGTTCGGCGCGCAAGCTGGCCGCCGCCCCGGCCGGCAAAAATGAGGGCATGGCGCTCACCGCGACGCGCTTGCCGTACGTGGGAGTGCCGCCGGCGAAGACGCTCCACCAGTTCTCGCGCGATCGTTCGAGGTCGTTGCTGGCACGCATGGCCGGGGAGGCGAACCCGGCGGGGTCTGTCTGGTAGCGGATGAACGGGCTGACGTTGCCGACCATGCCCGGATAGCGCGCCAGCAGCATGGCGCTGATGCCGCGCCGCAGCGCCGGATCGGTCTCGGCCAGCATCTGGTCCACCAGCGGCCCCGAACCGGCAAAGCGCGCCTTGATCGCCGGTGCCAGGCGGGTGGCCACGTCGGGCCGTCCCAGCGGCAGGGCGCGCGTCCAGGCCACCGTTTCCAGCTCGGCGCGCAGC
Source organism: Massilia pseudoviolaceinigra (assembly GCF_030846505.1). NCBI lineage: Bacteria > Pseudomonadati > Pseudomonadota > Betaproteobacteria > Burkholderiales > Oxalobacteraceae > Massilia > Massilia pseudoviolaceinigra. The sequence continues at coordinate 193,100 of NZ_JAVCWL010000004.1, forward strand.
TTGGGCAGCAGGGTTTTTTGCTGCGCCAGGGTGACCAGCATGTCCAGCGGCAGGCCGGTGTTGAGGAAGGTGGCCACGTCCATGGCGGCGACCGGCGCTTCTCCCTGTACCGGCAGCACGCTGCTGCGCACGATGAAGCGGCCGGCGTCGGCCAGGTTGCGCGCGCGGGCCAGGCCGATGCGCTTGAAGGCGTTGGCGTCGTCCGCGCCGATCGCCGGGCGCAGCGCCAGCGCCGCGTCGACGATGGCAACCGCCTCGGCGTCGCTCGCGGCCAGGCGGGCCAGGTGGTAGCGCGCCGTCAGGTAGGCCGGCGAGTCGGGCTCCAGCGCTTGCGCGGCCGCCAGCAGCGCCGCAGGCGCCGGCGCCTGCGGCGTGGCGAGTGTGAGCGCCGCCACCAGCCACGGCAACTGTTGCGTCGTTTCCCACTGGCGCAGCGCTTCGGCCGGGGAGGCGCTGGCGGCGCGCGCGCTGCGCATCGCCGCCAGCCAGGCGCCATACGCCAGTTGACCGCGTTCTGCCGGCGCGGTGGTGCGCCAGGCATAGCTGTAGTCGCGCACGTCCTGTCCGATCGTGGCGGACGGCGCGGCGCTGCCCAGTTCGGCGTCGAGCCGGGCCAGTACCTGCGCCGGCGCGGTGCGCAGCAAGACCAGCTGGCGCAGGCGGCGCGCGTCGGCCCGCAGCGGCGTGTCGGTGGCGGCGTCGGCCAGCGGCTCCAGGCGCTTCAAGGCGCTCGCCATGAGCGCCGCATCGACCGTGTCGTAGCCGACGGCGGTGGCGGCGCGCACGTCGGCGCGCGCGGCCAGGTAGGGCGCGATGCTGTGCCAGGGCGATGCCGCATCCTGCGCGATGGCGTCGAAGCGCACGGCCGCCTCGGGGTAGGCGGCGCGGTAAAAGTGGGCGGCTGCCTGCTGGTAGGCGCGGTCCATGCGCAGCCAGTGGGGCGCGCCGGCTGGGGCCTCGGCCGGCATCGCGGTGGGCGCGGCGCAGTTGGCGAACACGGCATCCTGGCCCACGATCCAGTCGCGCAAGGTGGCGTCGTTGCCGTAGCTGGCCAGGCGGATAGCCAGGGTGCGGGTAGCGTTGCGAAACGCGTCCGCCGGGCAGTTCAGCACGGAAGCGTCCTTGCCGGTGATGGCGAGCGCGGCGAGCTTGGGCCCGCCGGCGCGCGCGCGCTCGGTTTGCCACCCTTCCAGCGCGCGCTTGAGTGCGGGGTCGTTATGCGGATTGTGGCCGCCCCGCTCGCTTGTTTCGTTCAGCCAGCAGGGGTCGAAAGGGCGCAGGCGATCCTGGGCGGCGGCGTCGAGCGGCATGCCGGCCAGCGCGCGCCAGGCGATGAACTGATAGAAGTCGTCGCGCCCGGCGCGCACGATGCCGGGCTGGGCGAACATGCCCGGCGTCAGGCTGCCCGGCCAGCGCGGCGGCTCGAACACGTTGCCGTCGGCCGACGGGTCTTCATAAAAGGTGCAGCGGCGCTCGCCGGCCTGCGCCGTCGTCATGGCGGCCAGGCCGACCATCATGAAAAACAACGGTGCGCCGGCACGCTTATGCAAAATGGGTTTCATTGATTTCTTTCACTGGGGGGGCGTCATCTTATCAGCGCAAAGCTTGCGCCAGTCGTTAGACATTGATTTCTCTCCGGGCTATCTTTCTCTGGGGCAAGCATGAATAAATGCGGCAACGGCCCGGCAAACGGAGACCGGTTGCGTCTTATTCGCATGCATGACAACACGCGCGGTACCTCATCGACTCTGCACCATCCAACGGAGACAGGCATGACAGGGAAGTTCATCGGCAAGACCATCGTACTGGCGGCGCTGTTCGCCGCCAGCAACAGCCACGCCCAGGATGTGATCCGTCTTGGCAACCTGAAGTTCGCGCATTTCGGCGCCGTTTCGTACATCAAGGAAATCGCACCCAAGTGCGGCATCAAGGTCGAGGAAAGGATTTTCGCCAAGGGGCTCGATGTGATGCAAGCGATCATCGCCGGTGAGCTCGATGTCGGCGCGACCGCATCCGAGGCGGCCATTTCGGGCCGCGCCAGCGGGGCGCCGATCTTCGTGGTGGCCGGTTTCGCCAAGGGCGGCGCGCGCCTGGTGGCGCGGCCCGATCTCGGCATCAGGGGCATTCGGGAATTGAAAGGCAGGAAGGTCGGGGTGACGCGCGGCGGCATCCAGGAAGTGCTGCTGATGGCCCAGCTGAAAAAATTCGGCATGAGCGCCGACAGCGCGCCCGGCAAGGATGTGCACGTGATTTACCTGCCGTTCGCCGACCTGAACCAGGCGCTGATGGGCAGGAACATCGACGCCATGATGCAGTCCGAGCCGCAATCGTCGCAGGCCATCAACAAGGGTTTCGGGATGGAGGTGATGAAACCCTACGACACGCCGATCGGCGAGCCGGTGCGCACCATGGTGATGACCGAAGCCTTCTACAACGGCAAGCGGGTACTGGCCGACAAGTTCATGCGCTGCTTCGTCGAAGCGACCCGCACCTTCATGGCCCATCCGTCCATCGCCGAGAAATACGTGCGCGAAGTGATCTACAAGGGCCAGATCACCAGGGACGACTTCGAGGATGCGATCAGCAATTCGCCGTATTCCCTGGACGTGACGGCCGAGCATATCCAGATCACCACCGACACCATGGTCAAGACCGGCGTGGGCCGCATGGTGCGCCCGCCCCTGGCCAGGGACTGGGTCAGGACCGATCTGCTCGACGCGGCCAAGAAAAGCCTGGGGGTAAGGTGAACAGGTCCCCCGTTCGACAACCCGACAGGGTCAACAGCATGAAAACAACGTTTCCGGAGGTGGCATGAACAGCAGACAGTTGCGTGAAGTGGGAATCGGCCTGGTGGTGCCGGCCGTGGTGATCGCCTTGTGGCAGCTGGCGGCGGCGCAGGGCCTGGTCAATCCCCAGGTATTGCCGTCGCCGCTGGCGGTGCTGCACAAATGGATCGAGTACCTGCTGCCGCTGCAGCCGCACGCGGACGGCAGCTGGCTGGCCTGGGCTGTGTCGGGCGAACTGATGGTCGACTCGCTCACCAGCATGTACCGGGTGCTGCTCGGCTTTGCCATCGGCGCCGGGCTGGCGCTGCCGCTCGGGCTGGCCATGGGCGCCAATGCGCGCGTGTACGCCTGGCTCAATCCGCTGGTACAGCTGCTGCGGCCGATTCCGCCGATCGCCTACATTCCGCTGGCGATCCTGTGGTTCGGGCTGGGCAATCCGCCGGCCGTGTTCCTGATCGCGCTGGGGGCCTTCTTTCCGGTGCTGATCAATACCATCGCCGGGGTGCGCCAGGTGGACGGCATTTACCTGCGCGCGGCGCGCAACCTGGGCGCCAGCCAGCGCACCATGTTCGTGCGCGTGATCCTGCCGGCCGCCGTGCCCTATATTTTGTCGGGCGTGCGGATCGGGATCGGCACCGCCTTCATCGTCGTGATTGTCTCGGAAATGATCGCGGTCAATAATGGCCTGGGTTTCCGCATCCTGGAAGCGCGCGAATATTTTTGGTCCGACAAGATCATGGCCGGCATGATCACCATCGGCATGCTGGGGCTGGCGATCGACGTCGGCATGAACCGCCTGAACAATTACCTGCTGCGCTGGCACCGCGGCCTGGAGAACTGACATGACTGCATCACCGATCCGTATCGAAGGCGTCGACAAGACATTCAGCAGCGCCGGGGGCGAGCTGGTCGCGCTCAAGGATATCAACCTGGACATCCCGGCCGGGCAATTCACCTGCCTGCTCGGACCGTCGGGCTGCGGCAAGTCGACCCTGCTCAACGCCGTGGCCGGCTTTGCGCTGCCCACGCGCGGCACCATCCGCACCGGCGGCCATCCGGTGACGGGGCCGGGGCCGGACCGCGGCATGGTGTTCCAGGAGTACGCGCTGTTTCCCTGGATGACGGTCGAGCAGAACGTCGCCTTCGGCCTGGAAATCAAGGGCGTGGACAAGGGTGCCATCAACGCCACCGTCGCCCGTCTGCTCGAGATGCTGTCGCTGAGCGACTTCCGCCAGCGTTTCCCCAAGGATTTGTCGGGCGGCATGCGCCAGCGCGTGGCGATTGCGCGCGTGCTGGCGCTGGACTCGCCGATCCTGCTGATGGACGAGCCGTTCGGCGCGCTCGACGCGCTGACCCGGCGCAACCTGCAGGACGAGCTGCTGCGCATCTGGGCCGCCACCGGCAAGACCATCATTTTCGTCACCCACAGCATCGAGGAAGCGATCTACCTGGCCGACCGCATCGTGGTGATGACCTACCGTCCGGGCACGGTCAAGCGCGACGTCATGGTCGACCTGCCGCGCCTGCGCGACCCGGCCGCGCCCGAGTTCAATGCGCTCAAGCGCGAGCTGGGGCAGCTGGTCATGGAAGAGCAGCAGCGCCATCACAACGACGAGTTGCGCATGGCGGCAGTCGATTAGGGAGGCGGGCAGGGCGCCGGCGGCGGGGCTGGCGGCGGTGCCCTCACGCCGTCCCCGCCGGCACGCGCCGATAGTGTAAACTTGCAGCATGCAGACTTACTTACTTATCGCAGCGGCGCTGCTGTACGCGCTGTGCGCCATTCTCCCCACGGCCCGGGGCACGCTCATTTCCGCCGTCACGGCCGGGGCCTGGCTGCTGCACGGCGCCGCCCTGTGGCTCGACATGATGGCGCCCGGCAGCGTGCGGATCGGCTTCGCGCTGATGATTTCCGCCGCGCTGTGGATCTCGGTGGCGGCCTACTGGATCGAAAACCGCAATTTCGCGCTCGACGGCCTGCGCCGCCTGGTCATGCCCTGCGCCGCCGCCGCCGCGCTGCTGCCGGCCGTGTTCCCGGGCAGCGTGCTGCAGCTCGAAGGGCGCGCCCCGGCCTTCGGCTGGCATATCTCGGTGGCCATCCTGGCCTACAGCACGCTGACGATTGCCGCCTTCCATGCGGTCCTGATGGCGCTGCAGGAAACGCGCCTGCATGCGCGCAACCCGCAAGCGGGCTGGCTGGCCACGGCGCTCGACCAGCTGCCGGCCCTGCTGACCATGGAAAAACTGCTGTTTCGCCTGATCTGGATCGGCTTCGTGCTGCTCAGCCTGACCGTGCTGTCGGGGATCGTGTTTTCGGAGCAAGTGTTCGGCACCGTGCTCAAGTGGGATCACAAGAGCGTCTTCACCTTGCTGTCGTGGTTTCTGTTCGCCGCGCTGCTGGCCGGACGGCGCTGGCGCGGCTGGCGCGGCAAGACCGCGCTGCGTTTCACCCTGGCCGGTTTCGCCACCCTGGTGCTGGCCTATGTCGGCAGCCGTTTCGTACTTGAAGTCGTTTTGCACCGGGGACTGGCATGACACGCATTCTGTTCTGGATCGCGCTGGTGGCGCTGGTGATCGCGGCCATCCGCAGCAAGCTGCGCGGCATGGCGCCGCCGCCCGGGCAGGGCGCCGCTCCGCGCCAAGCGCCGGCGCGCGAGGCCGAAACCATGATCGCCTGCGCCCACTGCCACGTGTACTTCCCCGAGTCGGAAGCGGTCAAGGCCGACGGCCGGGAGTATTGCAGCCCGGACCACGCCCGTTTGCCACCCGCCTGAGTGATGTCCTTCTGGAGCGCGCTGTCGGCAGAGTCGCGCGAAACATTCTGGCGCTCGCTGCAGGCGCTGACCGCCACCCGCATCGTCATTTCGCTGGTGCTGCTGGCGTATCTGGCGTTCGACCAGAAAGGCGTGGCCCGCGCCGGCCACCATCTGTATACCGAAACCTGCATTGCCTACCTGGCGCTGGCCGGCGCGTTCGTGCTGGCCAGCGTGTACGTGCGCAAGCACTTCCTGATGCAGGTGGTGGTGCAGATCGCGGTCGACATCGCGGTCATTTCGGTACTGTTCATGGCCGCGGAAGCGAGCCGCGGCAGCCTGGTGATCCTGTACCTGTTCCCGCTGGCGGGCGCGGCGATCCTGGCGCCGCGCCTGCTGGCCCTGTTTTCGGCCGCGCTGGTTACCCTGTTCCTGCTGATCGATTCCCTGTACCAGGTGTTCCTGGGTATGGCCGGCATGCCGCTCACCCAGGCCGGGCTGTACGGGGCCGCCTTCTTCGCCATCGTGATGGTGGTCAGCCGCCTTGCCGCCAAGCTGATCCGGCAGGAAGAACTGGCCGCGCGCCACGGGGCCGACCTGAAAATCCAGCAGGCGATCAACCAGATCATCATCGCCGACGTCGATGACGGCATCCTCGTGGTCGACCGCGACGGGCACATTTTCGCCGGCAACCCGGCCGCCCAGCACATGCTGGGGCTGGCCAACGGCGACAGCGGCTTCGCCCTGTCCGGGGTACCTGCGCTGGAACCGGTCGCGCATGCGTTTTCGGAGTGGCAGCGGCAGGTCGGACCGGCCGCGGGCGGGCCGCGCGCCGCTTTCGTGACCGTCAAGCCGTACCGCGACAGCGGCGGCGGCGACGCCGGCACGGCCGCCTGGAGCGGCCGGCGCGACCTGGCGGCCCACCTCAAGCTGCGTTTCGCGCGGGTCGACACGGTCGACGAGGCGTCCGAGCGCTGCGTCATTTTTTTGCAGGACGTCACCGCCATCGAAAACCAGGCCCAGGAACTGAAACTGGCCTCGATGGGACGCCTGACCGCCAGCATCGCGCACGAGGTACGCAATCCGCTCTCGGCCATCGGCCACGCCACCGCGCTGCTGGCGGAAGACTTGCACGAGCCGGGCCAGGCGCGCCTGCTCAAGATCGTCGGCGACAATGTGGCGCGGGTGAACCGCATGGTCGAAGACATACTGCAATTGTCGCGCAAGGTCCAGCCCAACGGCGATCCGTTGTTGCTCGGCCCCTTTTTGAATGAGCTGAAAGCCGAATTTGACGAAACCCAAGGGGTCGCCAATGATATAGTGTGGTTGGGCAACACTGGAGCCGTGCCGGTGCGTTTCGACGCGCTGCACCTGCGCGAAGTGCTGATCAACCTGCTGACCAATGCGCTGCGCTACGCCAGCGGCGGGGAGGGCAGTATCCGCGTGTACGTCGTCACCGATGCGGCCGGCGGCATGGAGCTGCACGTGCAGGACGACGGGCCGGGCATCACGCCCGATGTGCGGGCTCACCTGTTCGAACCGTTTTATACGACCTCGAGCAAGGGCACCGGGCTGGGGCTGTACCTGGCGCGCGAGCTGTGCCTGAACAACGCGGCGATGCTCGATTACGAGTATCGCTTCGATGCCAGCGGCTTCGGGGTGCGCAAGGCCAGCGGCCGGTTTGTGATTTCGTTCGCGCAGCCGCTGGGAGCGCGCGGCGCCACTAGTAACAGAAAGGCAACAACATGACATCACCCCGCGTACTGGTCGTCGATGACGAGGCGGATTTACGCGAACTGCTGGAAATCACGCTGGTCAGGATGGGGCTCGATGTGGACAGCGCCGAAACGCTGCGCGAGGCGCGCGCTTTCCTGGCGCAGAACGAGTATGGCCTGATCCTGACCGACATGCGCCTGCCCGACGGCCTGGGCCTGGAACTGGTGCAGGAAGTGAACGCTTCCAATAAATCGACCCCGATCGCGGTCGTGACCGCTTACGGCAGCGCCGAAAACGCGGTGGTGGCCTTGAAAGCGGGCGCCTTCGATTACGTGTCCAAGCCGGTGGTGCTGGACGATTTGCGCGTGATGGTGCAGTCGGCCCTGCGCCTGTCGGCCCCGTCCGCGCAGACCGGCAGCCCGGCCGCCGCCGGCACGGCCTCGCGCCTGATCGGCGAATCGGCCGTGATGCAGTCGCTGCGCAATCAGATCGAACGGCTGGCGCGCTCGATGGCGCCGATTGCGATTACGGGCGAGTCGGGCAGCGGCAAGGAACTGGTGGCGCGCGAAATCCACGCCCGCAGTTCGCGCGCGGGCAAGCCCTTCATTGCCGTGAACTGCGGCGCGATTCCCGAAGCGCTGATGGAAGCCGAGTTTTTCGGCTACCGCAAGGGCGCGTTTACGGGCGCGGCCGACGAGCGCGACGGGTTTTTCCATGCGGCCAACGGCGGCACCCTGATGCTCGATGAAGTGGCCGATCTGCCGCTGGCGATGCAGGTCAAGCTGCTGCGCGCAATCCAGGAACGGCGCGTGCGCAAGATCGGCGCCACCAGCGAGGAGCCGGTCGATGTGCGCATCATCAGCGCCACGCACCAGAATCTGGCACAGTGCGTCGAGACCGGCAAGTTCCGCCAGGATCTGTTTTACCGCCTGAATGTGATCGAATTGAGCGTGCCGCCATTGCGTGAGCGGCTCGACGACCTGGGGGTGCTGGTCGATGGCATGCTGGCGCGCCTGGCCGGACCGGGGCAGAAAGCCGCGCTCGGGCCGCAGGTGCTGGAAACCTTGAGCACGTATTCGTTCCCGGGCAATGTACGCGAGCTGGAGAATGTGCTGGAACGGGCGCTGGCGTTCGCCAACGATGGCGTGATCGAAGTGGGCGACCTCTCGCTCAAGGGCGCGCGGGTGGCCGAGCGGCCGGCGCCGGCGGCCGAGGCGCCACCGGCGCCAACGCCGGTGGCGGCCGCGCCGGTGAGCGCAAGCGGGCCGGCGGAGTTGCCGAGCAGCCTGCCCGATTATCTGGAACAGGTCGAGCGCGAGATCATCTTGCGCGCGCTGACCCAGACCCAGTTCAACCGCACCCAGGCGGCCCTGCTGCTGGGGATCAGTTTCCGGCAGCTGCGGTACCAGATGCAGAAGCTCGATATCCAGGAGCCGGAGGGCTAGGGTGCCCGGTGCCGGCCCGCTTCTCTGAAGGTCCGGCGCTGTTGGCGTCGCGCCAGTTCCCCATCTTCCTGCGAACCTGCATCGGTCTCCCCGGCCGAGGGCCGCCTTGCGCGGGGCGACGCCGGGGGGCGCAAGACGGCGCGCGCGCGGTCGCGGCGGAACCCATTCCAACGCCCGCTCCCCCCACGGTTTATAATGCTGCCCGCGACGCAAAAACGGCAGGCGCGCGCTGGCGGCTGCTTCAAAAAAGGGCACCCGTTAGTATGTGCTAACCGGGCAGTCCTTCATGCGGCCTGAGTCAAAAAAGTCAAGCGACGCACATGAAAATATTGCTACTTAATTCTATTGCCACTCCCCGGGTGAGGTACTACAATTAGTCCCACATTTGATGAATCGACTAGATATAGTGGTTTTTGAAGCTCTGCCACCGATAACTCAGCATCCATAACGCAGCACGGCAAGCCTAGTTTTTAACGCAATCCACCCACCATCGCCTTACGGCGCCGGCCTCGATATTCCAGGCTGGCGGGGGTAGTTTTTTTGTTTTTATATTTGTTGGGGACGGTTGATTGACGCCGTCCACTTGATAACAACCGGCGGCAGACCAAAGCCCGCCGCTCCAGGAGGTTCAATGCAAACATCCCAAGATTCTTCGATCAACCAATTGCACATCACACCTGGAGCAGCAGGCCAGCCAGCACCGACCAGTGCCGCCGCCGTCGCCGCCCGCGGCGACTACCGCATCATCCGCCGCAACGGCGCTGTCGTCGCCTTTGAACCCTCCAAGATCTCGATCGCCGTCACCAAGGCCTTTTTGGCCGTTAACGGTGGCCAGAGCGCCGGCTCCGCGCGCGTGCGCGAACTGGTCGAGCAACTGACCGAGAACGTCGTTTCCGCCCTGATCCGCCGCCAGCCATCGGGCGGCACTTTCCACATCGAAGACGTGCAGGACCAGGTCGAACTGTCGCTGATGCGCTCGGGCGAGCACGACGTGGCGCGTGCCTACGTGCTGTACCGCGCCAAGCACATGGAAGAGCGCCGCCTGCAGAAGGAGGCACAAGGTGCCTCCGCGCAACTGGCCGCGCCGCAAATCCACGTGACTGAAAACGGCCAGCGCCGCCTGCTCGACATGAACCAGGTGCGCGACCTGATCGCCGCCGCCTGCGTGGGCCTGGAAAAACACGTCGACGCCGACGCCATCCTGGCTGAAACGGTCAAGAACCTGTACGACGGCGTACCGGTCGAAGAGCTGCACAAGTCCGCCATCCTGGCTGCGCGCGCGCTGATGGAAAAGGACCCGGCTTACTCGCAAGTGACCGCCCGCATCCTGCTGCACACCATCCGCAAGGAAGTGTTCTGCGAAGAAGTGCCGCAAGCGAAAGCGGCGGCACACTATATAGAGTACTTCCCGAAATACATCGCCAAGGGCATCGAGAACGAGTTGCTGGACCCGGTCCTGGCCACCTTCGACCTGGCCAAGCTGGCCCGCGCCCTGGTCGCCGACCGTGACTTGCAGTTCGGCTACATCGGCCTGCAAACCCTGTACGACCGCTACTTCCTGCACGTGCGCGACGTGCGCATCGAAATGCCGCAGGCGTTCTACATGCGCGTTGCCATGGGCTTGTCGCTGCGCGAAGAAAACCGCGAAGCGCGCGCCGTCGAGTTCTACAACCTGCTGTCGTCGTTCGACTTCATGAGCTCGACCCCGACCCTGTTCAATTCCGGCACCCTGCGCTCGCAGCTCTCGTCGTGCTACCTGACCACCGTCTCGGACGACCTGGAAGGCATCTACGACGCGATCAAGGAAAACGCGCTGCTGGCCAAGTTCGCCGGCGGCCTGGGCAACGACTGGACGCCGGTGCGCGCCCTGGGCGCCCACATCAAGGGTACCAACGGCAAGTCGCAAGGCGTGGTGCCGTTCCTGAAAGTGGTCAACGACACCGCCGTGGCGGTCAACCAGGGCGGCAAGCGCAAGGGCGCGGTGTGCGCCTATCTGGAAACCTGGCACATGGACGTGGAAGAATTCCTCGACCTGCGCAAGAACACGGGCGATGACCGCCGCCGCACCCACGACATGAACACGGCCAACTGGATTCCCGACCTGTTCATGAAGCGCGTGATGGAAAAGGGCGACTGGACCCTGTTCTCGCCATCGGAAACGCCTGACCTGCACGACAAGGTCGGCAAGGCGTTTGAATTGGCCTACACCGGCTACGAAGCCAAAGCGGCCGCCGGCGAAATCCGCGTGTTCAAGAAGATCGCCGCGCTCGACCTGTGGCGCAAGATGCTCTCGATGCTGTTCGAAACCGGCCACCCATGGATCACCTTCAAGGATCCATGCAACATCCGTTCGCCACAGCAACACGTCGGCGTGGTCCACAGCTCGAACCTGTGCACCGAGATTACCCTCAACACCAACGAGTCGGAAATCGCCGTCTGCAACCTGGGTTCCGTGAACTTGCCGGCGCACATGAAAGAAGGCAAGCTCGACCCGGTCAAGCTGCAGAAAACCGTCCGCACCGCGATGCGCATGCTCGACAACGTCATCGATATCAATTACTACGCCGTCGAAAAAGCGCGCAACTCGAACATGCGCCACCGTCCGGTGGGAATGGGTATCATGGGCTTCCAGGATTGCCTGCACATGATGCGCGTGCCGTATTCGTCGAACCAGGCGGTTCAATTCGCCGATTCCTCGATGGAAGCGGTGTGCTACTACGCCTACCTGGCCTCGACCGAGCTGGCCGAAGAGCGCGGCCGCTACGAGTCGTACAGCGGCTCGCTGTGGGACCGCGGCATCCTGCCGCAGGATTCGATCAAGCTGCTGGCCGAGGAACGCGGCGGCTACCTGGAAGTGGACATGTCCTCGTCCATGGACTGGACCGTGGTGCGCGAACGCATCAAGCAGTTCGGCATGCGCAACTCGAACTGCGTGGCGATCGCCCCGACCGCGACGATCTCGAACATCATCGGCGTGTCGGCCTGCATCGAACCGACCTTCCAGAACCTGTACGTGAAGTCGAACCTGTCCGGCGAATTTACCGAGATCAATTCTTACCTGGTGCGCGACCTCAAGGCGCGCGACCTGTGGGATGAAGTCATGATCGCCGACCTGAAATACTTCGACGGTTCGCTGGCCAAGATCGACCGCATCCCGCAAGACTTGCGTGACATTTACGCAACGGCGTTCGAGGTCTCGCCGAGCTGGCTGGTGGAAGCGGCATCGCGCCGCCAGAAGTGGATCGACCAGGCCCAGTCGCTGAACATCTACATGGCTGGCGCGTCGGGCAAGAAGCTCGACGAGACCTACAAGCTGGCCTGGCTGCGCGGCCTGAAGACCACCTACTACCTGCGCACCATTGCGGCGACCCACATGGAGAAGTCCACTTCCAAGACCGGCGCGCTGAACGCGGTGGCGGTCGATGGCGGCATGTCGGCCCACGCAATGGGTGCGGCGGCCGATACGGCGGCCAAGGTGGCTGCGAGCGCAGCGGCCGCGACGGCAGCCGCGGCGGCGGCCGAGGAAGACGGCGCGGCGTGCTACCTGCGTCCGGGCGACGATGGCTTCGAGGAATGCGAAGCCTGCCAGTAATAGCGTCATCGCCGGAGTCATCCCCGGCAAACAGGCGCAGCGCCACGGCGCTGCGCGCAATACCGAATTGAAGACAGACGAAAAGAGGAAATGACCATGTTGTCCTGGGACGATGAAACAGCCAGCGCGCCAGCCGCGCGCCCCGTGGCGCCAAGCGCCGCCGTAGCGGGTACCGTAGCGGGGACCGAACCCGCAGCCGTAACGGACGCCGATGCCGCATCGGTCGCCAAGCGCGTGCACGCCGACGACAAGCGCATCATCAACGGCAAGACCGATGTGAACCAGCTGGTCCCGTTCAAATACAAATGGGCGTGGGACAAATACCTGGCCGGTTGCGCCAATCACTGGATGCCGCAAGAGGTCAACATGCAGCGCGACATCGAGTTGTGGAAAAATCCCAACGGTTTGACCGATGACGAGCGTCGTCTCGTCAAACGCAACCTGGGCTTCTTCGTGACCGCCGATTCGCTGGCCGCCAACAACATCGTGCTGGGCACCTACCGCCACATCACGGCGCCGGAATGCCGCCAGTACCTGCTGCGCCAGGCGTTCGAGGAAGCGATCCATACCCACGCGTACCAGTACATCGTGGAGTCGCTGGGCCTGGATGAAGCGGAGATTTTCAACGCCTACAACGAGGTCAAGTCGATCCGCGACAAGGATGAATTCCTGATTCCGTTCATCAATACCCTGACCGATCCGGCCTTCACCACGGGTACCGTGGAGAACGACCAGAAGCTGCTCAAGTCGCTGATCGTGTTTGCTTGCCTGATGGAAGGGCTGTTCTTCTACGTCGGCTTTACCCAGATCCTGGCGCTCGGACGCCAGAACAAGATGATGGGTGCGGCGGAGCAATATCAATACATCCTGCGCGACGAATCGATGCATTGCAACTTCGGGATCGACTTGATCAACACGATCAAGATGGAAAACCCGCTGCTGTGGACGCCGGCTTTCCGCGAAGAGATCAAGGCACTGTTCCTGGAAGCGGTCGACCTGGAGTATGCGTACGCCGAAGACACCATGCCGCGCGGCGTGCTCGGCCTGAACGCGACCATGTTCAAGGGTTACCTGCGCTTCATCGCGAACCGCCGTGCGCAGCAGATCGGCCTGGATGCGCTGTTCGCCCAAGAGGAAAATCCATTCCCTTGGATGAGCGAAATGATCGACCTGAAGAAGGAGCGCAACTTCTTCGAGACGCGCGTGACCGAATATCAGACCGGTGGTGCATTGAACTGGGAGTAAGCCCAGAGAATTGAGCTGAGGAAGGATTCTGCTCAATTGATTGTCTTTCAAGCTTCGGGCGAACTTCCATGTTCGCCCGAGTCCGTTTACGGTACGCCGATCCTGGCCGTACTCTCTCTCAGGTTCTGCGCCATCTTGCAGCGACTGCAAGTTGGACCTCACGCCCACTCCACGATGTGGTGCCGCGGCCGGGGCATGCTCGCCACCGCTACCGCTATCTCTATCTTGAAACCGGCGCAAGGACAGCTCGCCAATCTCGATGCCGCGATGTCTGCTTTCAGCGCTTTCATGCCGCCGGCCTCCGACAGCATGCGCGGGAGCAGACAAGCAGGCGCGCGCGGCGCCACGACATGAACACGGCCAACGGCGTGAGCGTCAGCGCATCGAACGGTGTGGCATGCGCAACGCGAACTGCGCGAGCGCGTCATGCAGCGCGGCAGAGTTGTGGAAAAATCCCAACGGTTTGACGATGACGGGCGACGTCTCGTAAAAAGAAATCCAGGCGTCGTTGCGGGCGTCGATTCGCCCGCCGCGAACGACATCGTGCTCGCAACCGAGCACCACATCACGCGCCCGAATGCCGCCAATACCTGCCGCAGAAAGCCTGCGATGTCGCGATTGACTCGCCCATCTGCCAGTACATCATGCAGTCCCGGGCCGCGATGAAGGGCAGGTTTTCAACGCCTGCAACGAGGCCGAAGCGATCCGCGCCAAGGCAGAATTCCTCATTCCGTTCATCAATCGCCCGACCGATCCGGCCTTCGCCACGGGTGCCGTGGAGGACGATTGGGCGCTGTCGAAGTCGCCCATTGCGTTCGCCTGTCTGATCGAAGGAGTGTTCTTTTGCGTCGGCTTTCCACTGATTCCTACGCTCGCGCGGCACAACAAATTGATGGGTGCGGCGGAGCGCTATCGGAGCATTTTGCGTGACGAATCAATGCATTGCAATTTTGCGCCCGACGCGATCGGTGCGATCGCGATGGAAAATCCGCTGCCGTGGGGGGCGGCTTTCGGCGAAGAGATCAAGCGTTGAATCTGCAATCGGCCGAGCGCGAATATGCGCACGCCGGCGGCATCATGGCGCGCAGTGTGCCGGCCCCGACGCGGCCATGTTCAACGCTTGCCTGTGCTTCATCGCGCACCGCCGCGCGCAGCGGTTCGGACCCGGCGCGCTGTTCGCGCGAGAAGAAAATCCGGGCCCGTCGATGAGCGCGATGATCGAGCCGAAAAAGGAGCGCCACGTTGTCGGGACGCGCGTGGCCAGATACCAAACCGGCGGCGCATTGAACTGCGAATAAACGATTTTCAAAACGCGCCGCGCGCATGGCGCGCGCGCCGTCGAAAAAAAAAGTAAGCGAAACGCAGTGTGCTGGTTGCGCACTGACAAGGTTTTCGTGTACTTTACGTGATTGAATTTGTCAAAACGTGAACGCGAAGATGCAAGCCGCGCGCGACGACAAAATCATCGATCAAAATGGGACGCTGATTCAACAGATATGTGCTTAAACTTCTGCAAAAGACAAAGCCGCACTGCCTGATCCGGTTCAGGCATGGCGGCTTTTTCTTTTACGGTTGTGGGCTTTTGGATGTGGACAGCGAACCATGAACACCGTATCCGTCGTCTCTGTTTTCAGAAACGACTATAGCTGAAGCGCTGCAAACTTGAGGAGTTGCAGCAGTTCAGCTGGTGCCGAATTCATTAGCATAAACACGATCACGTTTGTGCCGATGAATAATTCGCCTGACCTCCAGTTACGGGTCGGACGGGTTTTAAATCTTGTAGCGTGATTTTTTTCCATCGCAGATGAAGGAGAACCCAAATGGCAACAGCCGCTAAGAAACCCGCAGTAAAGAAACCAGCCGCAAAAGCCGCTGCCGAGAAACCAGCGAAGAAAGTCGCCGCGAAAGCAGCCGCAGCCAAGCCAGCCACGAAAGCCGCAGCCAAACCTGCAGCCAAGCCGGCAGCGAAAAAGGCCGCAGCGAAAACCGCAGCCAAGCCAGCAGCAAAGCCAGCAGCGAAAAAAGCCGCAGCCAAGCCAGCAGCGAAGCCAGTAGCGAAAAAAGCCGCAGCAAAAACCAGCGCCAAGCCAGCAGCCAAGTCGGCAGCCAAGCCGGCAGCCAAGCCAGTAGCGAAAAAGGCAGCAGCCAAGTCGGCCGCCAAGCCAGTCGCTAAAAAAGCAGCAGCAAAGCCAGCCGCCAAAAAAGCAGCAGCCAAGCCAGCAGCCAAGGCAAAAGCCACGGCCAAGCCAGTAGCGAAGAAGGCAGCAGCGAAGCCGGCAGCGAAAAAAGCCGCAGCGAAGTCGTCGGCCAAGCCAGCAGCCAAGTCGGCAGCGAAGCCAGCAGCCAAGCCGGTAGCGAAGAAAGCCGCAGCCAAATCGGCCGCCAAGCCAGCCGCTAAAAAAGCAGCAGCGAAGCCAGCAGCCAGCAAAGCCGCAGCCAAGCCAGCCGCCAAAAAAGCAGCAGCGACGTCGACCGCCAAAAAACCAGCAGTAACTAAAGCAGCAGCAAAGCCAGCAGCGAAAGCAGCAGCAAAGCCAGCAGCAAAAAAGGTGGCGGCTAAGCCAGCAGCAAAAAAGCCGGTTAAGGCTGCGGCGAAGCCAGCAGCCAAGCCAGCAGCGGCGCCAGCGGCTCCAGCCGCTCCGGCAGCCAAGCCGGTTATAAAGAAAGCACCAGCGCCGAAGAAGGCAGCTGCACCGAAAGCCGACGCAGCATCGAAGCCAGCAGCAGCTCCTGCACCAGCAGCAGCGGCAGCACCGGCTCCGGCGCCAGCGGCGAAAACTGTGTTGGCTCCGGCAGCAGCATGGCCTTTCCCGACCAGCAGCCGTCCGTAACAGGTTGTTGGGCCTGGATCAGGCAAAATACCGCTGTGTGACTCGTATCACACAGCGGTTTTTTTTTAAGGAGAGCACGTGTACAGTATTGTTCAGTTGATCGTCGACACCATCGCCACCATTCTTGGTGGGGTCCTGTTACTGCGGTTCTGGATGCAGGCGATCCGCGTGCGTCCGCCGTCGCAGCTCGGGCAATTTATCTACGCCCTGTCGGACTGGATGGTGCTGCCGATGCGGCGCATCATTCCCGGCGTGGGTGGCTACGACTGGGCCAGCCTGGTCGGCGCCTTTCTGGTGGTGGCGCTGGCGACGTCCGTGATCCTGTTCTTTGGCGCCTCGTTCGAGATAGTGGCCATCATGGCCCTGTACGCCTTCCTGACCTGGATCCTGTATGGCTTCATCGGCTTGCTGTTCATCGAAGTCATTTTGAGCTGGGTCAACCCGCAGGCGCCCATGGCGCCTTTCGTGCAGGCCCTCAACGACCCCTTGCTGCGTCCGCTGCGCAAAGTGGTGCCGCCGATCGGCGGGATCGACCTGTCGGTGATGGTGGCGATGATCCTGCTCAAGATCGTGCACATCCTGGTGCAGATGATGTTCGGCCTGCGGTGAGCCGGGCCTGGTGTTCGGCGTTGCCGGGCGCATTGCGGCTGGCGGTGCAGATCACCCCGAACGCCAGGAAGACCGAGGTGATCGGCGTGCTCGACGACGCGCTCAAGCTCAAGCTGCAGGCGCAGCCGATCGAAGGCAAGGCCAACGAGGCCTTGATCAAATATTTATCGGGAGAATTGGGCGTGCCGAAAAGCGCGCTCACGATCACGCACGGGCTGACCAGCAAGCGCAAGCTGGTCGAAGTGGTGTCGGCGACCCTGACGCCGGAGCAGGCAGCGCAGATACTCCTAAAGTAAATGCAGCCGTGTCCTACAACCGGGGTCAGAGCTCTAACTAGAAAGATTTCTATTTAGAGCTCTGACCCCGGTTTTGCAACTTAGAAGCGGTAGCCGAACTCGGCTTCGAACTTGTCGGCGATCTGGGCGGCCGTGACGACGTGGTTCTGTCCACCCTGGTGCGCAATCTTGATCGCGCCCATCAGGCTGGCCAGGCGGCCCGTGGTTGGCCAGTCGAGCTCGTTCGTGATGCCGAACAGCAGCCCGGCGCGGTAGGCGTCGCCGCAGCCGGTCGGATCGACCACCGCCGCCGCTTGCACGCAGGGAATCTCGTGGCGCTTGCCGCCGGTGTAAATCTCCGAACCCTTCTCGCCGCGCGTGACGATCAGCGCTTCCAGGCGGCCGGCGATGTCGGCCAGGGTCAGGCCGGTGCGGTCCATCAGCATCTCGAATTCGTAGTCGTTGGCGGCTACATAGGTCGCCTGGTTGATGAATTCGATCAATTCGTCGCCGCTGAACATCGGCAATTGCTGGCCCGGGTCGAACATGAACGGTACTTTCAGCGCCGCGCAGTCGCGCGCGTGCTTGATCATGCCGCCACGCCCGTCCGGCGCGATAATGGCCACGCGCAGCTCGCCCTGGTCGCCGACATTGTTTTCATGCGCGAATTCCATCGCGCCCGGGTGGAAGGCGTTAATCTGGTTGTTGTCGAGGTCGGCCGTGACGAAGCATTGCGCGGTGTACGAGTGGGTGATCTTGCGAATCGCGCGCGTCTCGATGCCGAGCTTGTCGAAGCGTTCCAGGTACTCGCCGCCATCCTGGCCGATCGCGGCCATGATCAGGGGCTCGCCGCCCAGCATCTTGAGGTTATAGGCAATGTTGGCCGAGCAGCCACCAAATTCGGTGCGCAAGGTCGGTACCAGGAAGGAAACGTTGACCTTGTGCAGTTGGTCGGCCAGCAGCGTTTCGCCGAAACGGCCGTTGTATTGCATGATCTTGTCGAATGCGAGCGATCCGCAGATCAATGTGGTCTTGGTCATGATGTGCCTTATGGATAGAAGATGGCGATGCGGTAGCCGGACGCCTTGATCTGTTTTACTTCAAAAGTCAGTTTGACAGCCTGTTCGGAACGCGCCGCGAAGCCTTTGGCCGTGACCGTGCCCTTGGGCAAGTATTCGGACGGCACCACCACGCGCCGCAGCAGGGTCTTGTCGTTGCCATCGGTCAGCGCCAGTTCGATGTTCGGCCATGCCTGGGTCAGGTCGCTCTGGTTGCGCAGCAGGGTCGACAGCGTGAAGGCGTTGGCGCCGAGCGATTGCAGCTCGCCCGTTTCGATGCTCAGGCTGTCGATCTGGGCCGGCAGTTCGAGTTTGCAGCCAAGCGTCGCGCAGGCCGAGACCAGCACGGGCTTGATGACAGGGAACTTTGCCACAAGGATGTTGCGGAAGGTGGTGACGCCCTGGCCCACCAGCAGGATGGCCAGCAAGACCGTGCCGAGCAGCATCGCGATGCGGCGCGAGCCTTGCTTTTCTTCCAGTTCGCGGCTACGGCGCAGGAAATCGGGCTCGTCGTGGTCCGGCTCGGCGGCAACCGGCGCGGGAGGCGGCGGTGGCGCGACCGGCGTCTTGGCCGGCTTCTTCGCCGCCTTTTTCGCCGGCTTTTGCGCCGGATTCTCGCCCGACGACTGGCGCAGCAGCGGCAGCGGGGCATGCTCCAGGTCGCGCACGAGCGGCTCGGTGTTTGGGTTCAGCAATGCATCGCTGTGCGCCTGGTCGTCGTGCGGCGTGGTTTCTTCGGCGTAGGAAAGCACCAGCACGGTGTGCCCCGGCTCGTCATACGCGTGCTCGACCACCTGCGGCTCGAACCTGGCTGGCTTGGCAACGCGTGGTTCGACGTGGACCGGTTCGTCGAAGGCCGGCTCAACGTGCGGTCGCTGGAATTGGGCTGGCTCAGGCACGGCTGGTTCAACGTGGATCGGCTCGTCGAACGCAGGCTCGACCAGCGGCGGCAGGAACTGGGCCGGCTCGGCGACTTCGGGTTCGGCATGAACCGGCTCGTCGAATGCAGGCTCGACCAGCGGCGGCAGGAACCGGGCCGGCTCAGGGACTTCGGGTTCGGCATGGACCGGTTCGTCGAACGCGGGCTCGATCGGAGGCAGTTCGAACGGGGCCGGTTCGACGCGGACTGGCTTCTCGAACGCGGGTTCGATCGGCGGCATTTCGAACTGAGCTGGCTCGCCGCGCACTGGCTCGACAAACGTGGGCGCGACCGGCGCCGGTTCAACTGGCGCAGGCGCGATAAATACCGGTTCCGCGGCAGGCGGCCCGGCTACGATAGGCGCTGACGGCGCTTCGGCCGGGGCAGCTTGCGCGAAAACTGGTTCGGCAAAGCGCGGCTCCGCGAATGTCGGCTCGGCAAAGTGCGGCTCCACGAACAAGGGCTCGACGAACGTCGGCTCCTTGCGCTCCGGCTCGAACAATACCGGCTCGATGCGCGCGTTCGGATCGCGTACCGGGGCAGATGGGTAGGTCAGGTCGAGCACCGACGCGTCGAAGCTCAGCTCGCCATATTCCGGCTCTGACAGGTCTTCTGGCGGCGCAATCGCAACGATTTCTTCATCGATCGGCATGTCAGCCGGAAATGGCGCTGGGCTTGACGCCGGCTGCGATGCCTCGGGCGCGCCGATATCGATCGTCGGCCAGGGTGTCTTGGCCTTGCCGCGCCAGGCTGCGGGCTGCGGTTCCGGCTCGACGTAAGGGGCCGCGTAAGGCTCGTCATACATGTCCTCGGGCTCGACAAAGGTTGCGATCGAGAGCGGGATGAAGGGTTTCGGGCGCGGTGGCGGCGCCGGTTCAGGTTCGGGCTCCGGTTCCGGCATCGGCTCCGGTTCCACGACAGGCTCCGGTTCCGGTTCGGGCTCCGGTTCCGGTTCCGGTTCCGGCGCATGCACCAGCGCGGGTTCAGGTTCGGGTTCAGGAACAGGCTCCGCCACCGGTTGTGGCCTGAGCCACACCGGAACGAAGGAGGTATCCATTTGCAGCGTCGACACCGTATTGCCGGGATCGGCGAAGGTACTCACCGCCGGGGCGGCAGGCGGTTCGGCAGCAGGGGAGGGGATGGCTGGCGGCAGCGCGTCGAGTTCGACCAGTGCCGCGTTGCCATCAAAAATTTCATTGCAGGCGCCGCAGCGCACTATGCCCCCACGTAACTTCAGCTGGTCGGAAGCGACCCGGAAAGTCGTGCTGCAATGGGGGCATCGAGTGGCGAGCGCCATGCCTTTATTGACCGCGAGGGGTAGGTGGAACGTTGCTGCCAAGCTGGCCGTGCAGTGCTACCCAGCCATCCTGCTCCGCCCACACGCCCAGCGTGATGAACGGCGCATATGCTTCGGCCACTTCTTCAGCCTGGCGCGCGAGCACGCCCGACAACACCAGCGAACCACCCGGGGCGACCCGGCCGGCCAGCATCGGCGCCATCAGTTTCAATGGGCTCGACAGGATGTTGGCCACGACCGTGTTGAACTTGCCGGTGGCATGATGCGGCTTGGCCGAGGTGGCGAAGCTGTCTGGCAGGTAATAGTCGATCTCGCACTGGTTACGAGCAGCATTGTCGCGCGCCGATTCGATCGCTTGCGGATCGATATCGACACCGGCCACGTCGCCCGCGCCCATTTTCTTGGCCACCATGGCCAGGATGCCGGAGCCGCAACCGTAGTCGAGCACGGTCTTGCCGGGGGCGGGATGCGCCTCCAGCCATTCCATGCACAAACGCGTGGTCGGGTGGCTGCCGGTGCCGAACGCCAGGCCCGGGTCGAGTTCGAGAATCAGGGCGTCCGGTTCCGGCGCTTCGTGCCAGCTCGGAACGACCCAGATGTTCTTGCCGATATGAATAGGCGCGAACTGCGACTGAGTCAAACGCACCCAGTCTTCGTCGGCCACGGCGCGCGTGGTAAACGCCGGCGTGGTTTCGATGCCAATCGCCGCGGCCGCTTCGGCCACGATGGCGGCCTGGTCGGCGTCGACATCGGTCAGGGCCACCACGCGGCTGTGTTCCCACGCCGCTTCGGTCGGTTCCATGCCAGGTTCGCCGAACAGCGGCTTTTCCTGGTCGGTGCCTTCGTCGGCGTCTTCCACCGACACCGACAGGGCGCCTGCTTCCATCAGCGCATCGGACAGCGCTTCTGCGTGTTCACGTGCAATTTCAATGACAACTTCTGTCCAGCTCATGCGTCTGCCTTCGTTTCCGATTTGTTAGGGCTGGTCGGGCCTTTCGGCAGGTCCGGCTTGTCGGCCAGTTTCTGCTCGAGATAATGGATGTTGGTGCCGCCTTCGATAAAGCGCGCATCGATCATCAGTTCGCGATGCAGCGGGATATTCGTCAGGATACCCTCAACTACCATTTCCGACAGCGCGATTTGCATGCGGCGGATGGCTTGCTCGCGCGTGGCGCCGTAGGCGATGACCTTGCCGATCATCGAATCGTAATGCGGCGGCACATAATAACCGGCGTAGGCATGCGAATCGACGCGGATGCCAGGGCCGCCCGGCGCGTGCCAGGAGACGATGCGTCCCGGCGACGGGGTGAACTTGAATGGATCTTCGGCATTGATGCGGCACTCGACGGCGTGGCCCGACAGCATGATGTCGCGCTGGCGGAAACGCAGTTTTTCACCGCAGGCGATGCGGATCTGTTCCTGCACGATGTCGATGCCGGTAATCATTTCGGTGACCGGGTGCTCGACCTGCACGCGCGTGTTCATCTCGATGAAGTAGAACTCGTTGTTCTCGTACAGGAATTCGAAGGTGCCCGCGCCGCGGTAGCCGATCTTGCGGCAGGCTTCGGCGCAGCGGTCGCCGATCTTTTCGATGAGTTTGCGCGGAATGCCCGGCGCCGGCGCTTCTTCGATCACTTTCTGGTGGCGGCGCTGCATCGAGCAGTCGCGCTCGCCCAGCCAGACGGCGTTCTTGTGTTCGTCGGCGAGGATCTGGATTTCCACGTGGCGCGGATTTTCCAGATACTTCTCCATATACACTTCCGGATTGCCGAAGGCGGTACCGGCTTCGGTCTTGGTCATCGCCACGGCGTTGAGCAGGGCCGCTTCGGTGTGGACCACGCGCATGCCGCGTCCGCCGCCGCCGCCGGCTGCCTTGATGATCACCGGATAGCCCACGCGGCGCGCGGTCTGGATGATTTCTTTCGGGTCGTCCGGCAAGGCGCCGTCCGAACCTGGCACGCACGGCACGCCGGCGCGGATCATGGCTTGTTTGGCCGAGACCTTGTCGCCCATCAGGCGGATCGAGTCGGAACGCGGACCAATGAAGACGAAGCCGGATTTTTCCACGCGTTCGGCGAAGTCGGCGTTCTCGGACAGGAAGCCGTAGCCGGGATGAATCGCTTCGGCATCGGTGACTTCGGCCGCGCTGATGATCGCCGGCATGTTCAGGTAGCTCAGGGACGATGGCGCCGGTCCGATACACACCGATTCATCGGCCAACTTCACGTACTTGGCGTCTTTGTCGGCTTCGGAGTGGACCACCACGGTCTTGATGCCCATCTCGCGGCAGGCGCGCTGGATACGTAGCGCGATCTCTCCACGATTGGCAATGAGAATTTTTTCGAACATAGTGGTCGGTCAGCCAATCACAAACAGCGGTTGGCCGAACTCGACAGGCTGACCGTTTTCGACCAGGATCTTGGTCACGACACCGGACACGTCGGAGTCGATTTCATTGAGCAGCTTCATCGCTTCGATGATGCACAGGGTCTCGCCTTCCTTGATCGAGGAGCCGACTTCGACATAGGCTGGGGAGCCCGGAGCGGACGAACGGTAGAAGGTACCGACCATCGGCGACTTGACGATGTGGCCGGTCGGCTCGGCCGGCACGGCCACGGGGGCGGCGACCGGAGCCGGTGCCGGTGCCTGGCCGCCGGCGTAGTGCTGCTGCATGCCTTGCGGCTGCATCATGACCATTTGATTCTGCGGGATTGCGGATGACTTGACGATGCGGACCTTGCTCTCGCCTTCGGTTACTTCGAGTTCAGCGATGTCCGATTCGGCGACGAGATCGATCAAGGTCTTGAGTTTTCGTAAATCCATGTGAAACCCCTTGGAATTTATTGTGTTTTAAGAGTATGCGGCGTGCTCATGATATAAGCATAACCGCGCATAATGCTTGAAGATGCCAGTAGATTAACGCTTTTTAAGCGCAAAGTCGATGGCAAAGCGATATCCATCAATGCCGAGCCCGCAAATGGTGCCCTGCGCAATGGCGGACAGGAAAGAATGATGGCGAAACGCTTCGCGCTGATGGATATTCGAGATGTGGACTTCCACAAACGGGATGGCGACGCCGGCCAGGGCATCGCGCAAGCCCACGCTGGTATGCGTCAGCCCGCCCGGATTGATGACAATGGCATCCACGCCGTCCAGTCGGGCGGCATGGATGGCATCGATCAGCGCACCTTCATGATTGCTCTGAAAGCAAGATAGCGTGGCACCCGCCGCGGCAGCCTGGGCTGTCGCAGCGTTCTCGATGTCGGCTAATGTTGCCTTGCCGTACACCTCAGGCTCCCGTGTCCCCAGCAGATTCAGGTTGGGGCCGTTGAGCAGAAGGAGCTTTTTTGCCATGGTTGAAGGTACGTTATTACGCGAAAGTCCCGCATTTTGCCGCCAACTGCGGGCATTGGCAAGCGAAAAAAATTGCTTGGAATTACTTATTGGTGCATTCCGTACCGTAAAGCACGGTTACACCACGGGTTTTGCCTCTCAAGACTTGAGCGCGGCCAGGTCGGCCTTGAGCTCGTCGAACTTGATACGCCCCAGATAAGTTTTCTTGACAAGGCCGTCAGCCCCGATCAGCACCGTGTACGGCAGCCCGCCGGCGCTGTTGCCGAACTTGCGCGACAGATCGGTACCGCTGATGCCGGCTACGTAGATGGGATAGGTGATCTTGAATTTGGTGGCAAATTCGGCGATGTTGGTTGGCGAATCGATGCCGATACCGATCACATTGATGTTTTTCGCGCTGTGCTCGCGCGCCACGTCGGCCAGTTCCGGCATTTCTTCCACGCACGGTGGGCACCACGGCGCCCAGAAATTGACCACCAGCGGCTTGCCCTTCCACTGCGCCAGGGCCTGGGCCTTGCCGGCCGGGTCGTTCATGGTTTCGGCAAACAGCGACTCGACCGGGGTGCCTGCGGCGCCGGCAGCGGGGCCGGCGGCCGGCGTGGTGGACGCCAGCGCCGGTTCCTGCTTATGCCGCACGCCGACATACGCGCCCAGCGCGCCGGCCAGCACGGCAATGCCGGCAAAAGTGAAAAGGGTCTGCTTGTTCATGTCGGGTCCTGGGGTGAAGTCGGGGGTGTCATCATGCTGCGCACGGTGGCGGCGTCGGCGCGCAGCAAGCGGCCGTCGGCGCGTGGCTTGAGGGCGCCGCGCAAGTCGTGCTTTTCATACAGTTCGGCGTGCACGCCTTCGCCATGCCACAAAAAGCTCACCGTCTCGACCGGGTCGTAACGCGCGCCCTTGAAGTGCGGCGTTTCGGAAATATCGATGGTGACGTTGCGGTTCAGCAGATAAATCTGCACTTCCTTGGCGCTGTCGGCGAACAGTTGCAGCTCGATGTCGTCGTACTCGCCGGCGGTGCCGTTCAGTACCGCGCCGGTCAGGTAGGGCGAAAATTCGGCCAGCGCATCCATCACTTGCAGCGCGGCCTGGCGCAGCGCGAGCAGGCGCGCCGGCTGCGTGTCGGCCAGGAACAGGGCTTGGTAATCGCGCACGGCGTCTTCGATCTGCGCGTTGTCGGGCAGCAGGTTGGCGGCATACGCGCGGGCGGCATCGGCGCGCTCGCCGAGCACCTGCAGCGCGGCCTTGCGCTTGGCGCTGGCATAGTCGGCGCCGTCCTGGGCAATCATGCGCGCGGCGACGGCGGCGATTTCCGCGCGCAGCAGGGAGAGATCGTCAATCGGGGTAGGCATCATGAGCGAGATAATACTCTGGAACGGTAAATCCCATTGGGTCGGGTAAAATCGCGTATTCATTCATTTGGCCACACCCCGACATCATGCATATTCACATCCTCGGCATTTGCGGCACCTTCATGGGCGGCCTCGCGGTCCTGGCGAAAGAAGCCGGCCACAAGGTCACCGGCTGTGACGCCAATGTCTACCCGCCGATGAGCACCCAGCTCGAAGCCCAGGGCATCGAACTGATCCAGGGCTTCAGCCCGGAGCAGACCCAGCTCAATCCCGATCTGTATGTGATCGGCAATGTGGTGGCGCGCGGCAATCCGCTGGTCGAGGAAATTTTGAACCGCAGCCTGCCGTACATGTCGGGTCCCCAGTGGATCGGCGAACACATCCTGCACGATAAATGGGTGCTGGCCGTGGCCGGCACGCACGGCAAGACCACCACCTCGGCCATGCTGGCCTGGATTTTGGAAGACGCGGGCTATGCGCCGGGCTTCCTGATCGGCGGCGTGCCGATGAACTTCGGCATTTCGGCGCGCCTGTCGGGTGCCGAGCCATCGATCTTCTTCGTGATCGAAGCGGACGAATACGACACGGCCTTTTTCGACAAGCGCAGCAAGTTCGTGCATTACCACGCCAAAACGGCCGTGATGAACAACCTCGAATACGATCATGCCGACATCTTCCCCGATATCGGTGCCATCGAAACCCAATTCCACCACCTGGTGCGCACCGTGCCCGGCGTGGGGCGCCTCATCGTGAACGGCGACGAAGCCTCGCTGGGCCGCGTGCTCAAGCGCGGCTGCTGGAGCGAGAAGGAAACGTTCGGCGCCAGCGACGGGGGCGACTGGACCATGACGGAACACGCCGGCGGCAACTTCGACGTCGTCTTCAAGGGCGAGGTGGTGGCCACCGTGGCCTGGGGCCTGACCGGCAAGCACAACCGTCTGAACGCGCTGGCGGCGATTGCCGCGGCGCGCCACGTGGGCGTGCCGGTGGCGCAGGCGGCCGAGTCGCTGGCCCGGTTCGAGAGCGTCAAGCGGCGCATGGAAGTGCGCGGCGTGGTGCGCGACATTACCGTGTACGACGATTTCGCCCACCATCCGACCGCGATTGCCACCACCGTCAACGGCTTGCGCCAGAAGATCGGCAGCGGCGACAAGGCGCAGGGCCGCATCCTGGCCGTGCTGGAACCGCGCTCGAACACCATGAAGCTCGGCTCGATGAAGGATGCCTTGCCGGGCAGCCTGCGTGAAGCGGACCTGGTGTTCGGCTTCGGCAGCCAGCAGGCTCTCGGCTGGAGCCTGGCCGACGCCCTGTGTCCGCTGGGCGCCATCGCCCACAGCTTCGACCAGATCGATTTCCTGGTGAAGGCCGTGGTCGACGCGGCCCAGCCGGGCGACCACATCCTGGTCATGAGCAACGGCGGCTTCGGCGGCGTGCACCAGAAACTGCTTGAGGCGCTGGCCCGATGATTCTTTACCTGCACGGTTTCCGCTCCTCGCCGCGCTCGTTCAAGGCGCGCGTGGTGGGCGAGAAGATGGCGGCGCTGGGACGCGCTTCCGAACTGATCTGCCCGCAATTGCCGGCCTCGCCGACAGCAGCCATGGCCCTGGCGCTGACCTTGGTCGAGCGTTATGACGCCAGCGAGCTGGCCATCATCGGTTCCTCGCTGGGCGGTTACTACGCCACCTGGCTGGCCGAGCGCCTCGGCTGCCGCGCAGTGCTGCTCAATCCGGCGGTCTACCCCCTGAAAGACCTCGACAAGCACGTCGGCGTCACGACCGAGTATCATTCCGACAAAGTTTTTGAATTCAAGCGCGAATATATCGACGAACTGGGCGCGCTGGCGGTGCCCGCCATCACCCGGCCCGAGCGCTACTTCCTGATCGCGGCTACCGGCGACGAAGTGCTCGACTACCGCGACATGACGGCCCATTACGCCGGCGCGCGCCAGCACGTGATCGATGGCAGCGACCACGCCATCGCCGAATTCGGGAACTACGTGGACGACGTCCTGGCGTTTTGCCTGGACGGCGCCGCCGGCCCGGTGCGGTGAGCGGCGCCTCGCTGCGCCAGGCGTTGTGGCATCCGTATGTGAACCGTGTCAACGCGCCGCCCGCGCTGCGCGACTGGCTCACCAGCGGCGGCTCGCTCACGGCGCGCCTGATGGCGCATGGCGAGGCATTTCGCGTGCAGCGTCTGCACCAGCGGCGCGCCCCGTGCCTGGCGGACGAGGCCGCCGCACTGCATCTGCCGCGCGCGGTCCAGGTACTGGAACGCGAGGTCTTGTTGCGCTGCGACGACACGCCGGTGGTGTTTGCGCACACGGTGGTGCCGCTGTCGGCCACCGCCAGCGACTGGCCGCTGTTCGGCGGCCTGGGTGAACGCTCGCTCGGCAGCACCCTGTTTTACGACCCGCAAGTCGCGCGCGGCGAACTGGAGTTTGCGCGCATCCGCGCCGGCCACCCGCTGATGGAGCGCGCCCGCGCGGCCCTGGACCTGAACCTGGCGGGCGAGACTGTTTTATATGCACGGCGCTGCCTGTATCGCCGCCACCGGGGCGTGTTGCTCGTGACCGAGGTGTTCTTGCCCCCGGTTGCGGCACTGGTCCGGCGCGACGTGACCGCGGCGCCAACTAACAATACCAAGTAAAGACAAAGCATTCACATGAATCTATTTTTTGAAGAATCCGGCGATTTCAAGGTCGGCACCGTGTTGTCGCAAGCGGGCGAGGCCTACCAGGTCGAAATGCCAAGCGGTAAGCGCACCAAGGTCAAGGTCAAGGACGTGCTGCTGCAGTACGAAAAGCCCTCCGCGGCCGAGCTGCTGGAAGCGGCCAAGGCGGTCGCCGCCGACGTCGATTTCGAGTTCCTGTGGGAAGTCGCCGGCCAGGAAGAGTTCGGTTTCGCCGAGCTGGGCGCCGAGTATTTCGGCCACGCTCCGCTGCCGCCGGAAGCGGCCGGCCTGATCCTGGCGCTGCATGGCGCGCCGATCTACTTCTACAAAAAAGGACGCGGACGCTACAAGGCGGCCCCGGAAGCATCGCTGCGCGCGGCCCAGGCCGGCATCGAGAAAAAGAAACAGCAGGGTCTGATCCAGGCCGGCTATGTGGACGAGCTCAAGGCCAACCGCTTGCCGGAAACCATGCGTCCGCTGGTGCAGCAATTGCTGTTCAAGCCGGACAAGAACAGCATCGAATTCAAGGCGCTCGACGCCGCCTGCAACGAACTGCACACCACGCCGCAGCGCCTGATGCTGGCCGCCGGCGGCATCGGTTCGCCCAAGGAATTGCACATGGCGCGCTTCCTGTTCGAGAATTTCCCGCGTGGCTCGGGTTTCCCCGCCGTGACGGTCCCAGCCGCGCCGGCCAGTTTGCCGCTGGCCGGCGTGGCCGCGTTCTCGATCGATGACGTCACCACCACCGAAATCGACGATGCCTTCTCGGTCGTCACCCTGGCCGACGGCATGGTGCAGGTCGGCATCCACATCGCCGCGCCGGGCCTGGGCATTCGCCCCGACGACGCCATCGACAAGATGGCGCGCGCGCGCATGTCGACCGTCTACATGCCGGGCGACAAAATTACCATGCTGCCGGATGAACTGGTGGCCGCGTTCACCCTGGCCGAAGGCAAGACGTGCCCGGCGGTGTCGCTGTACGCCACCATCGACCCGGCCGACTGGAGCGTGAAGTCGACCGTCACCCGCGCCGAACTGGTGCCGATCAAGAGCAATCTGCGCAACAACGACCTGGACGATGTGGTCAGCGAAGAAGCGCTGGCCGCGGGCACCGGCGACTATCCGCACAAGGCCGAGCTGGGCGTGCTGTGGCAGTGGGCGCTCACCCTGGAAGCGGCGCGCATGGTCAAGCGCGAAGGCTTCGGCCTGAAACCCGAGCAGAATAACCGGGTCGACTTCAATTTCTACGTCGAAGACGACGTGGTGACGGTGCTGCGGCGCAAGCGCGGCGCCCCGCTCGACAAGATCGTGGCCGAGCTGATGATCTTCGCCAACAGCACCTGGGGCAAGCTGATGCACGACTCGGGCGTGCCGGGTATTTACCGCTCGCAAGGCGCGGGCAGCGGCGCCGGCTGGGCCGCCAAGATGCAGGTGCGCATGGTCACCCACGCCGCCCCGCACCAGGGCCTGGGCGTGGACCAGTACGCATGGAGCACTTCGCCGCTGCGCCGCTACACCGACCTGGTCAACCAGTGGCAGATCCTCGCTTGCGCCGAGCACGGCGTGACGGCGCCGCTGGTGGCCCCGTTCAAGCCGCGCGACGCCAACCTGTTCGCCATCGTCTCGGCGTTCGATGCCGCCTACGCCGCCTACAACGATCACCAGCAGAACATGGAGCGTTACTGGTGCTTGCGCTGGCTCGGCCAGCAAGACCAGCGCCAGGTCGAAGCGGTCGTGCTCAAGGATGAAGTGTTGCGCCTGACCGACATTCCGCTGATCATCCGCCTGCCCGGCATGCCGCAGGTGGCGCGCGGGGCGCAGGTCAAACTCGATATCCTGCGCTGGGACGAGCTGGAGCTGACGATCGAAGCGCGCCTGCTGGAACTGCCCGCCAGCAGCGAGATCGCCGCCGATGCCGACCTCGACTACGAGGAAGAAGAAGCGGCAGCGCCGGACACTGCCGCCCCCGATAGCGGCGAAGCGGCCGCCACCGAAGCGGCGGAAGCCGAAGGCGCCGTCACCGTCATCACCAGCGAACCGGCGGCCGGCTAGTGCCTTGTCAGCATCGCCACGGCGGCCATTAGAATGTAGAATGGCCGTTCCCTGATTCAACAGATTCTTCCCGGTATCGTGTGAAGCACTTTCAAAATTTAAGCTCCCTGTCCATCGCCGTCGCCGTTTCGGTCACGGTGCACGCGGCCCTGCTGGCGGTCCGTTTCGTCGCGCCCGAGGCGTTCACCCTGACCCCGGCCGATCCCGGCCTCGAAGTCATCCTGGTCAACGCCAAGCATGCCAATAAACCGCTGAAAGCCGATGCCCTGGCCCAGGCCAATCTGGATGGCGGCGGCAATGCCGACAGCGGACGCGCCGCCTCGCCCCTGCCCGACATGCACAAGAACGAGACCGGCGAAAGCGTCAAATCGACCTTGCGCCGCATCACCGAGCTTGAGCAGATGCAGCAGAACCTGCTGACCAAGACGCGCGACTCGTCCCTGAAAGCCTCACCCGTCACCGAGAAGGAAAAGCCCGATCCGGACCGCGACGGCGCCGACCTGATCGAAAGCACGCGGCCGCTGGCGCGCAAGACGGCCGAGATTGCCCAGCGCATCGAAGACCAGAACAAGCGCCCGCGCAAGACTTACATCACGCCGAGCACGCAAGCGGTGGGGTATGCGATCTATTACAAGACCATGCAAAAGCGGGTCGAGGATATCGGCACCCTGAACTTCCCCCAGCGCGACGGCAAGAAGCTGTACGGCGAGCTGACCGTGTACATTCCGATCTTCCAGGATGGCACCATTTATCAGAAGGATGGCGGCGTGCGCATCGAAAAGAGTTCCGGCAATCCGGCGCTCGACAAGGCTGCGCTGGCCATCGTGCGCCGCGCCGCGCCGTTCGGAGCTTTTCCGAAAAACATGCTCTCTTCCGATAAGGATGACCTGTGGGTCATCATCACGCGCTTCAAGTTCACGCGTGAAGACAAACTGGAAGCCGAGCTGCGTGGCGACACGCGATGAGCGAGCGCTACTGCGTCATCGGGAACCCGATTGCCCATAGCAAATCGCCCGAGATCCACGCCGCCTTTGCCCTGCAGACCGGGCAAGACATGCTCTACGAGCGCTGCCTGGCGCCGCTCGACGCGTTTGACGTGACCGTGCGCGCGCTGGTGGCCGCCGGTTATGGCGGCGCCAACGTCACCGTGCCCTTCAAGCTGCAGGCCGCCGACATGGCCGACCGCCTGACCGAACGCGCGCGCGCGGCCGGCGCCGTCAATACACTCATATTTAATAGCAGCGGCGGCATCATCGGCGACAACACCGATGGCGCCGGGCTGGTGGGCGACATCACCCGCAATGCCGGGGTCGACGTGGAAGGCAAGCGCGTGCTGCTGCTGGGCGCGGGCGGCGCGGCGCGCGGCGCCATCGTGCCGCTGCTGGCCGCCTCGCCGGCCGAACTGACCATCGCCAACCGCACCGTGGCCACGGCCGACGCCCTGGTCGACCGTTTCACCGCCCAGCTGGCGCAGGACCAGCGCCTGGCCGCCTGCGCCTTCGAGGACATTGCCGGGCCGTACGATGTGGTCATCAACGCCACCTCGGCCAGCCTGGCCGACGACTTGCCGCCAGTGCCGGGCAGCGCCTTCAGGGCTGGCACCCTGGCGCTGGACATGATGTACGGCAAGGTGCCGAGCCGCTTCATGGTATTCGCCAGCGAGCATGGCGCACGCGAACGCGATGGCCTGGGCATGCTGGTCGAGCAGGCCGCCGAAGCATTCCTGCTGTGGCGCGGCGCCCGTCCCGAGACCGCGGCCATCCTGGAACGGTTGCGCCAGGGCGTATGACATGAGCAAGGGCGGCAAGGGCGGCAAAGCGGGAGGCCGGCGCTGGATCAAGTGGCTGTTCCTCGGCCCCTTGCTGATCATCGCGCTGGTCCAGCTGTACTTTTTCCTCATGATTTGCTGGTGGGTCTGGTTCAATCCCTCGTCCACCAGCATGATGAACGACCAGCTGGCGCTGATGCGCGCGAAAACCCCCAAGGCCGTGCTGCAGCAGCAATGGGTGCCCTACGAACGCATTTCCGAGAACCTGAAACGGGCCGTGATCGCCTCGGAAGACGCCAATTTTTCCGAGCACGACGGAGTCGACTGGGAAGCGCTGCAGAAAGCGTACGAGCGCAACAACCGCAGGCACAAGGTGGTCGGCGGCGGTTCCACCATCACCCAGCAGCTGGCCAAGAATTTGTTCCTGTCCGGCTCGCGCAGCTACCTGCGCAAGGGCCAGGAAATGATCATCGCCTTCATGCTCGAAACGGTCATGAGCAAGCAGCGCATCCTGGAAATTTACCTGAACGTGGCCGAATTCGGGCGCGGCATTTTCGGCGCCGAGGCCGCTTCGCGCTATTATTACCGCACCAGCGCGGCCAAGCTGGGCGTGGCGCAGGCCGCCAAGCTGGCCGTGATGCTGCCCAATCCGCGCTATTACGACCGGCACCGCAGCTCGAGCTACCTGGCGCGCCGCACCACGCTGATCGTCAACCGCATGAGTTCGGCGGAATTGCCTTAATCCCTCCTCAGGAGACGACCATGTTCCATCCTCTGCGTTGCCAGCGCGGCACCTACCAGCGCGGTGCCATTTCCCTGTTCTGGGGCGCCATCGGCTCGGCCTTGCTGGCCGCGATCGGCATGGCCGCCTTGTTTTCCATCGGTTCCGAACGCAACCTGTTCGCCGAAGGCGCGGCCAAGGCCGGCAAGATGGTCGGTACCAGTCCGGCCGGCAAGGTGATCGATTCGGCCAGGGATGCCGTCAAGGGTGTCACCGGCAAGGGCGACGGCGTGATGCGCAAGTGCGTCATCAACGGCAAGACCGTCATTTCCAACACCGATTGCACGCCGGAGAACCGCACCAGCAAGGTGATCCAGATCCACGACACCAAGGGCTTTGAAGCGCCGAAAAAGCCGCCGGTGGAGAAGGCCGCGCCGGGCTCGAACCCGGTCCTCGACAAAATCATCGAAAAACAGCTGCGCTGACCCGATTTACGTGTTTCGGGGTGGCCGGGCTCAGGCCTAACGGGTACACTTGCGCTGTTTTGAATCCGGCCGAGAAAGCGCATGATCAACGTATTTGTCCTACAAAATGGCCGACTCAATCAGGTACCGATCGAGTCCCGCGCGGATCTGGAAAACGTGGCGCCGGTCTGGGTCGACCTGACCGATCCGAACGACGACGAGCGCGCCTGGGTCAAGACAATCTACGGCGTGATTCTGCCGGGCGAAGACGAAGTGAAGGATATCGAAGCGTCGGCCCGCTATTACGAAGCGGAAAACGGCGACCTGCATCTGCGCACCGATTTCCTGCTGGAAGAAGACGATGGCCCGTCGCGCGTGGTCACGGTCGCTTTCATTCTCGCGCGCAAGATGCTGTTTTCGGTGCATACCGACGATTTGCCCGTGTTCCGCCTGGTGCGCATGCGCGCCCGCTCGCGGCCGGGATCGATCGCCGACTATATGGATGTGCTGCTCGATCTGTACGCCACCGACGCCGAGTATTCGGCCGATGCGCTGGAAGGGATCTACCAGCACCTGGAGGAAGTCAGCGGGCTGGTGCTGCAGAAGGAATTCACCGATAAAGACGCGGCCGACGCGCTTAACGCCATCGCGCGCGAAGAGGATTTGAACGGGCGTATCCGGCGCAACATGATGGATACGCGGCGCGCGGTGAGTTTCCTGATGCGCGGGCGGCTGCTCAATGCCGAGCAGTTCGAGGAAGCGCGGCAGATTTTGCGCGACATCGAGTCCCTGGACGGCCACACATCCTTCCTGTTCGACAAGATCAACTTCCTGATGGATGCCACGGTCGGTTTCATCAACATTAACCAGAATAAGATCATCAAGATCTTCTCGGTGGCCTCGGTGGCGTTCTTGCCGCCGACCTTGATCGCCAGTATTTACGGCATGAACTTCAAGGCCTTCCCGGAGCTGGAGTGGCAGTACGGCTACCCGCTGGCGTTGACCCTGATGCTGGTGTCGATGATTTCCCCGGTGTGGGTGTTCTTGCGGCGGGGCTGGCTCAAATAGACTCTGTCTAGCACCCTGTCGTCCCGCTGGGCGCCCAGCCCTGCGCGGGAGCGACGTATTTACGCCAGCTTGGCAAGCACCCCGCGCGCCGCCAGGACGGTTTAACGGCTCACGGCCTGGCACCTCCTGCGCTGGCTGACCGCCCCCCTCGAACAATGCCCCCCTCTGTCTGACTAGTCGGATTGATTCCCTGCGGCCATTTATTTCCTCTGGCGGAGTTGGAAAAAGAGTATGATAAGTTGCAAAAGAAGCAAAATGACTTTTTTTGCCATATTGCGCACCCGCGCCATGCATCTTAACGCTTGTTTTTTTCCTATAGGTTGACCATGAAAATCATCCCCTTGTTCTCTTTATCGCTGGCTTCGGCATTGCTTGCCAGCCCCACTGCGGCGTTTGCAGCCGAGGCGCCGGCACTGTCGGTCAGCGTCACCGCCGAGGAAGCGGTCGGCCCGTTCGCCAGCTGGGGCAACGTGAAGGCATATGGCGCCGTCGGCGACGGCAAGGCCGACGACACGGACGCGTTGCAGAGAGCCCTGGACGACATGAACAAGTATATTAAAAACAAATACGACTGGAACATCGAGAAGCCCGGTTCCCCGGCCGTCCTGTATTTCCCGGCTGGCACCTACCGTATCACCAAGACCTTGGTCTCCAAGAACCAGTTCGGCGCCAGCCTGGTCGGCGAGAACCCGGCCACCAGCATCATCGTCTGGGACGGCGCGGCGGGCGGCACCATGCTGATCGCCGACGGCGCCTTCGGCGGCAAATACGCGCGCCTGACATGGAACGGCATGTTGAAGGGTAGTACAAAAAAGGCCGGCATCGGCGTGGCCCACTGGTGGAACAAGAAGACGCCGCAATACGGCGCCAGCCCGGAGCACGTCGACGAGGTCTTCGTCGATATGGGGGTGGGCATCGTCGCCGGCTGCTGCGGCTCCAGCAGCACCACGGCCAGCCACCCCGGCACCGACTGGGTCGCCGGCGAGTACAACAATATGGACTCGGAAGGTTCGGTCAAGCGCACCAGGTTCATCCGCAACACGGTGGCCGGCGTCAGCAGCGAATCGGCCAACGCGCTCGATTGGTGGGTCATGGATTCCGAGTTCATCGACTGCGAACGCGGCGTGACCAATGCATTGGGGGGGCGATTGGGATGGGGTGGCAATATTCACGTCTACCGCAATCGGTTCCAGCGCTCGACGTTCGCCGACATCCATGTAGGTACTGTGCGGTGGCACTCGATGCACAACAACGTGTCGGTCGGTTCGCAGCGCTTCCTCCATGCGGACTTGGCGGGCAAAAATGGCCGCGCCCTGATCCTGAAAAACAACCGCATTCTCAATCATCCGGTCGATAAATCGCCGATTTTCATCGGCAACGTCGGCCCCCTGGTCATGATCGACAACCAGATCCTGAGCCCGCTGGGCGCCACCGGACCGCTGATTCAGCAAAGTAATAACGCCGAAGCCCCGGGCGCTGGCATTATCCTGGTCGGCAACCAGGTCACCGTCGCCAACGCGGGAGCGCCGCTGTTCGCCGGCACCCACTCGCTATTGGACGTGAAGGTCAAGCAGCCGAATCTGCTCACCTTCTACGACACGACGACGGTTCCCCGCAGCGCCATCCCGACCGCGCTGCCGGCGCTGCCGCACACGGCCGTGAATATGGGGCGCAAGGTGTTCGAGGTGCCGGTGACGACCAACGCAACCACGCAGGTCAACGAGACCACGACGGCGACGATCCAGGACGTCATCAAACAGGCGCTCGCCAGCACGGACCCCAATCCGATCGTGCATTTCGGACGCGCCACGTACACGATCGATGCACCGCTCGAGATTCCGGCCGGCCGCCGCATCCAGCTCGTTGGCGATGGCATCGCCACGCGCCTCAAGGCGGGGGACAAACTGGGCAACAGGCCGCTGCTGCGCCTGAGAGGGCCGAGCCTGGCGACCATCCGTGAGTTGAACTTGTATTCGACCAGCTACGACGTGACGGCGGTGGAGCTCGACAATGCCGACCAGGCCGGCGGGCGGATTCTGTTTGATGGCGGCATGAACGGCGTGGTCAACCTGTCCAAACTGGCCTCGACCAAGGTCGAGTTCCAGCATAGCACAGGCATCAAGAAGATCAACGCCAGCGGCGCCGCCAGCGTGCTGGCGATGGGTTCGGGGGTGATCGGCCCGGTTACCGTCACCAACAGCAACGTCATGTTGGCCGATACCTGGTTCGAAACCGGCTACAACAACTTCACAAGCGACCCGATGGTGCGCGGAACGTCCGGCAACTTCACCTACCTCGGCGGACACATCGCGCCGCCGGAATTCACCCCGGCCAATACCACACCGCCCACGCCGGCCGGCGCATCCATCATCGCGGACAGCTTCGCCGGTCAGTTCACGGTCATTGGCTTATCCTACGAAATGGCGTCGCCGGCACTCGGCATCGAGGTCAGGAACGAGCTGCCATCGACCAAGGCGCTGTTCATGGGCGTGTCGGCCAACGAAAAAGGCGGTACCACCTATTACCGCCGCTCCTACGGCGTCGGTTCCGGCACGGTCGGGTTCAGCCTGATGCGGCACGACCGGGTTCAGCCGCTGCCCGACCAGGCCACCAACAAGGGCCTCGACAAGGCCACCGTTCTGGCCGGCATGGCGCAGATACGTGCCCAGACGTGGGACACGGTTCCGAAGGTGATCCCGGCGGGCGCGACGGACCTGCTGTTCTACCGCGTGCGCACGATCGAAACCAAGGTCGGCTACAACATCAGCGGACAGTAACACCGCCGGCGCCGGGCGGCATGGCGCTGCCCGGCCCGTCCGCGTCGATCTTGAACAATGTCAGGTCGGCGCGGACTCACGCCCGCTATCGCGCGCCATCCTGACCCTTGTATTTCTGCCATAGGTTGACAATGAAAATCACTCCCTTACTCTCTTTATCGCTTGCGTCGGCATTGCTTGCCGGCCCCACCGCGGCCCTTGCAGCCGGGGCCCCGGCACTGTCGGTCAGCGTCACCGCCGAGGAAGCGGTCGGCCCGTTCGCCAGCTGGGGCAACGTGAAAACAAAGTATCACGCCGTCGGCGACGGCAAGGCCGACGACACGGCCGCGTTGCAGAGCGCCCTGGACGACATGAACCTCAACGAAGGGAACATCGAGAAGTCCGGTTCCCCGGCCGTGCTGTATTTCCCGGCCGGCACCTACCGTATCACCAGGACGCTGGTCTCTAAAAACAAGTACGGCGCCAGCCTGGTCGGCGAGAACCCGGCCAACACCTCCATTGTCTGGGACGGCCCGGCGGGCGGCACGATGCTGATCGCCGACGGCGTCTTCGGCGGCAAATACGCGCGCCTGACATGGAATGGCATGTTGAAGGGTAGTACAAAAAAGGCCGGCATCGGCGTGGCCCACTGGTGGAACAAGAAGACGCCGCAATACGGCGGCAGCCCGGAGCATGTCGACGAGGTCTTCGTCGACATGGGCGTGGGCATCGTCGCAGGCTGCTGCGGCGCCAGCCGCACCACGGACAGCCACCCCGACGGCGAGGGAGTCGCCAGCGAGTACGGCGATCTGGACTCGGAAGGCTCGGTCAAACGTACCAAGTTCATCCGCAACACGGTGGCCGGCGTCAGCACCGAATCCGCCAACGCGCTCAACTGGTGGGTCATGGATTCCGAGTTCACCGACTGCGGACGCGGCGTCACCAACGCATTGGAGCGCAGATCGGGGGCCGGCAACGTTCACGTCTACCGCAATCTGTTCCGGGGCTCGACGGTCGCCGACATTCATGTTGGCCGTGTCCAGTGGCAGTCGATGCACAACAACGTCTCGGTCGGTTCGGTGCGCTTCCTCCAAGCGGACGTGGCGGGCAACAATGGCAAGGCCTTGATCCTGAAAAACAACCGCATTCTCAATCATTCGGCCGATAAATCGCCGATTTTCATCGGCAACGTCGGCCCCCTGGTCATGATCGACAACCAGATCCTGAGCCCGCTGAACGCCAGCGGACCGTTGATCCAGCAAAGCAATAATTACACCGGCACCCCGGGCGCTGGCATCATCCTGGTCGGCAACAAGGTCACCGTCGCCGCCGCCGGAGCGCAGCTGTTCGCCGGCACCCACACGCCAGTGGACGTGAAGGTGACGCACCCGCAGCCGAATCTGCTCGCCTTCTACGACACGACAACGGTCGAGCGCAACACCATCCCGACCGCGCTGCCGGTGCTGCCGCCCACGGCCGTGAACAGGGCGCGCGCGGTGTTCGAGGTGCCGGTGACGACCAACGCAACCACGCACGTCAACGAGACCACGACGGCGACGATCCAGGCGGTCATCAAGGACGCGGTCGCCAGCACGGACCCCAACCCGATCGTGCATTTCGGACGCGCCACGTACACGATCGATGCGCCGCTCGAGATTCCGGCCGGCCGCCGCATCCAGCTCGTCGGCGACGGCATCGCCACGCGCCTCAAGGCGGGAGGCAAACTGGGCAACCAGCCGCTGCTGCGCCTGCGCGGGCCGAGCCTGGCGACCATCCGCGAGTTGCGCCTGTTTTCGAACGGCTACACCGTGACGGCGGTGGAGCTCGACAATGCCGACCAGGCCGGCGGGCGGATTCTGTTTGACGGCGGCATGAACGGCGTGGTCAACCTGTCCAAACTGGCCTCGACCAAGGTCGAGTTCCAGCGCAGCAGCAGTATCAGGAAGCTCAACGCCAGCGGCGCCGCCAGCGTGCTGGCGATGGGCTCAGGCGGGATCGGCCCGCTTACCGTCAACAACAGCAACGTCATGGTGGCCGATACCTGGTTCGAAACCGGCTACAGCAACCTCACGAGCGACCCGATGGTGCGCGGAACGTCCGGCAATTTCACCTACCTCGGCGGACATATTGCGCCGCCGGTGTTCACCCCGGCCAACACGACGCCGCCCACGCCGGCTGGCGCATCCATCCTCGTGGATGGCTTCGCCGGTCAGTTCACGGTCATGGGCTTGTCTTACGATATGCAGTCGCCGGAACACGGCATCGAGGTCAGGAACGAATTGC
Source organism: Massilia pseudoviolaceinigra (assembly GCF_030846505.1). NCBI lineage: Bacteria > Pseudomonadati > Pseudomonadota > Betaproteobacteria > Burkholderiales > Oxalobacteraceae > Massilia > Massilia pseudoviolaceinigra. Next base: position 232,108 of record NZ_JAVCWL010000004.1, read on the forward strand.
CATCCACCAAGGCGCTGTTCATGGGCGTGTCGGCCAACGATAAAGGCGGCACCACCTATTACCGCCGCTCCTACGGGGCCGGCTTCGGCACGGTCGGTTTCCGCCTGATGCGGCACACCGGGGTTCAGCCGCTGCCCGACCAGGCCACCAACAAGGGCCTCGACAAGGCCGCCGTGCTGGCCGGCATGGCGCAGATGCGTGCCCAGACCTGGGACACGGTTCCGAAGGCGATCCCGGCGGGTGCGACGGACGTCCTGTTCTACCGCGTGCGCACGATCGAAACCAAGGTCGGCTACAACATCAGCGGCCAGTAATGCAGCCGGTAGCGGGCGGCTGCTGCACAGTAGCCGCCCGCTCACCGGGCTTACGCCAGCTTGGCAAACACCCGGCGCGCCGCCGCGATGGTCTCGTCGATCACCGCATCATCATGCTGCGCCGATACAAACCCCGCCTCGAACGCGGCCGGTGCAAAGTACACGCCTTGGTCCAGCATCGCGTGGAAAAACGCATTGAAGCGGGTTTTGTCGCCCGCCATCATTTCCGCATAGCTGCCCGGCACTTCATCGCTGAAGTAAATCCCGAACATGCCGCCCACCGAATCGGCGCAGAAAGGCACGCCCGCCTCCTTCGCCGCTTGCGCCAGCCCGGCCACCAGCTTGGCGGTCTGGGCGCCGAGCTTCTCGTAGAAACCCGGCGCCTGGATCAGCTTGAGGGTGGTCATGCCCGCCGCCACCGCCACCGGATTGCCCGACAGCGTGCCGGCCTGGTACACGGCCCCGATCGGCGCCATGTTCTGCATCAGCTCGGCGCGCCCGCCGAAGGCCGCCACCGGCATGCCGCCGCCGATGACCTTGCCCAGCGCGGTCAGGTCCGGCACGATGTCGTACAGTTCCTGCGCTCCGCCCAGGCCCACGCGAAAGCCGCACATGACTTCGTCGAAAATCAGGATCGCGCCATGCCTGGTGCACAGCTCGCGCATGGCGCGCAAAAATTCCGGCGTGGCCTTGATCAGGTTCATGTTGCCGGCCACCGGTTCGACGATCACGCAGGCGATGGTGTCGCCCATCGATGCGAACGCGTCTTCCAGCTGGGCCACATTGTTATAGTCGAGCACCAGGGTGTGCTTGACGAAGTCTTCCGGCACGCCGGCCGAGGTCGGGTTGCCGAAGGTCAGCAAGCCGCTGCCGGCCTTCACCAGCAGGGAATCGGCGTGGCCGTGGTAGCAGCCCTCGAACTTGACGATCTTGTCGCGTCCGGTGGCGCCGCGCGCCAGGCGCAGCGCGCTCATGGTCGCTTCGGTACCCGACGAGACCAGGCGCACCTGCTCGATCGACGGCACCAGGCGGCAGATTTCCTCGGCCATCAGGATTTCGCCTTCGGTCGGGGCGCCGAACGAGAGGCCGCGCGCGGCCGCGTCCTGCACCGCTTTCACCACTTCCGGATGGGCGTGGCCGACGATGGCCGGGCCCCAGGAACCGATGTAGTCGATGTAGCGCTTGCCGTCGGCATCCCAGAAATAGGGGCCTTCGGCGCGGGTGATGAAGCGCGGCGTGCCGCCCACCGATTTGAAGGCGCGCACCGGCGAATTGACGCCGCCCGGGGTGGTTTTCTGGGCGCGCGCGAACAGCGTGTTATTCAGGGATTCTGTGGTCATGGCTTGCTCGATGAGGCAATAGGGTGGGCGAAAAATTTGTTGGGCACCAGTTTGCCCATGCCGAAGCGCTGCGCGTTGGCCAGCGCGCCGACGGTGAATTCCTGGGCGGCCTGGATGGCGTCGACGGCATCGTCGCCGATCCCGCGCGCCATCAGCGCCGCCAGCGCGCCCGACAGGGTGCTGCCGGCGCCCACGAACGGCCCCGGCAAATGCTGCCAGTTGAAGGTGCCGACCACGCCGTTCTCGTCGAACAGGGTGTTGGCCAGCTGCGCGCCGGCGCCGTTGCCGCTCGTTGCGGTGCATTTGACCAGCACATACGCGCAGCCCATGTTGGTCAGTTCGGCTACGTCTTCCTTGAGCATGTCGCCGCCGCCATCGCGCCAGGTCTCGGCCATGCGCGCCAGTTCCACCTGCGTGAGCAGCAGCACGGTCGCCTGCGGCACCAGGATCTGGCGGATCGCGATCAGCATGTCGTCGTCGGCCAGGCCCGAATCGGGCAGGCTCGATAAGAACGGGTCGAGGATGAGCGGCACGTCCGGATAGTCGGACACGATTTCGGCAATCGCCGAAGCTTGTTCGACGCTGGTCAGCGCGCCCACCTTGAAGGCGGCCACCGTCATGTCTTCGAGCACCACGCGGGCCTGGTCGCAAACCCAGTCGGCGTCGACTTCCTGCACGTCTTCGACGCGCGCGGTGTCGGAAATAAGAATGCCGGTCATGACCGACAGGCCGTGGCAGCCGAGGGCTGAAAAACACGCCAGGTCGGCCTGGATGCCGGTGGCGCCAATGGGGTCGGACACGCCGAACGTTAAGATCAGAGGAGAAGTTTGGATTTGCACGGCCGGTAGATTAAGATGCCTGATTCGGCATTTTACTAGATAGAAGGGTAGTCAACGTGAGCAGCAATGAAACAACCGGCGCAGCAGGCGCCGCTTTCCAGACCTGGATGTGCCTGATCTGCGGCTGGGTGTACGACGAGGCCGCCGGCATCCCTGAAGAAGGCATCGCCCCCGGCACCCGCTGGGCCGATGTGCCGATGAACTGGACCTGTCCCGAGTGCGGCGCCCGTAAAGATGACTTCGAAATGACTGTTATCTAATCACCATGAGGCTTATTGCCGACACATGTTGACTGGCCGCAACATTAAGGGGACAAAAGGGTTGCCCTATGATATCGTTCAGGCTCATGTTGAGTGAAATTGAAAATGACGACATTGCCGCAACCGAACGTACTGAAAATCATGGTGATCGACGACAGCAGTACGATTCGTCGTTCGGCCGAGATTTTTCTCACCCAGGCTGGGTATCAGGTGGTGCTGGCCGAAGATGGTTTCGATGCCCTGGCCAAGATTAACGACCATCATCCGTCGCTGATTTTCTGCGACATCCTGATGCCACGCCTCGATGGCTACCAGACCTGCGCGCTGATCAAGCGAAGCGCGCGTTTTCATGCCACCCCGGTGCTGATGCTCTCATCGAAGGATGGCCTGTTCGACCGCGCCCGCGGCCTGATGGTCGGTTCTTCCGCCTACCTTACCAAACCTTTCAGCAAAGACAGTCTGCTCAGCGCGGTGCGCGAACATACTGCCGGCGCCGACTCAAAATAATATTTCTGGAGCCTACCGTGGCCATACAAAAAATCCTGATCGTCGACGACTCCCCGACCGAGCGTTACTACCTGACCGATATCCTGGTCAAAGCCGGCTTCACCGTGACCACCGCCGAAAACGGCGAGGAAGCGCTGCTCAAGATCAAGGAAGACAAACCTGAACTGATCCTGATGGATGTGGTCATGCCTGGCGCCAATGGCTTCCAGGTGACCCGCACCATCGCGCGCGACCCGGACCTCGGTGACGTGCCGATCATCATTTGCAGCAGCAAGAACCAGGAAACCGACCGCGTCTGGGGCCTGCGCCAGGGTGCGCGCGACTACATGGTCAAGCCGGTCGACGCCGAACTGCTGCTGGCGAAAATCGCCGCCCTCGGCGGCGCCTAAACCGTGAGCGACGTCGATTTCGCCCCAGTCGCCTCCGCGCCGTCGGACGGCGCCGGACGCCGCACCCGTTTGCGCCAGTACCAGGTGCAGCTGCTCGAACGGATGCAGGCGGCCCGTACCAACAGCGGCGCGCGCGTCAACCAACTGGGCGTGCTGATCGGCGCCGAGCGCTTCCTGCTCGACCTGACCCAGGCCGGCGAAATCGTGCCGATTCCGCCGGTGACGGTGGTGCCGCTGACGCAGCCCTGGTATCTGGGGCTGGCCAATATCCGGGGCAATCTGGTCGGTCTGATCGATTTCGCGCGCTTCCAGGGAGGCGCCGAAACGGTGACCGGCCCGGACAGCCGGATCGTCACCCTGGCCACCCACTTGGGCTTTAACTGCGGCCTGCTGGTGGCCCGGGTGTACGGCCTGCGACACGCCGGCGACATGGAAGTTGTCGGCGACAGATTACGCGATACCGATGCAAACGAATGGATCCCGCTCGACCTGGCGGCCCTCGTCACCGATGCGCGGTTTTTGCACGTTGGATTTTAAGCCGCAGTCAGAAGTGGCCATACCTTAAGAAACTGGGAGCTGGAATGGGATTTGCATGGAAGAGTACCCCAAAGGGTGAGCCGGTACCGGATACAGAATTCGGTCCCGATCTGGAGGCTGCGGCCTTGAACAAGGACGACAGCGCGCTTGCGCAGAACGTGGTGGACGACAGTCTGCGCGCCGAACTCGATCAGCACGACGAGCTGCGCCTGGCCAACATCATGGGCCGCAAGCGAGGCGGCGACGACGACGACGGCGGTAGCGAAGCGCGCCTGCCGCTGATCGGCCACCTGTCGCTGCCGCGCCAGCTGCGTATTTTGCTGATGGTGTTCGTGGCCGGCATTCTGGTGACCGTGGTGGCGCTGTGGCGCAACGCGGCCAGTAGCTCCGACGCGTCGGCCCAGACGCAGATCGCGTCCGACGCGCTGATGCACTCCCAGCGTATCGGTAAAGCGGCGCCTAACGCGATTCAGGGTAACCAGGAAGCGTTCGTGCAGCTCGAGCAGAGCCGCGCCCAGCTGACGGCCGACCTGAACGCGCTCCAGCGCGGCGGCAAGATCGGCGGCGTGCAGCTGCCGACGCCACCGGCCAGCATGAACAAGCTGATCGCCGCTGCGAAGCTCAAGTGGGTTACCTCCGACAATTCGGCAGGCACCATCTTGCGCATGAAGCCGGAACTGACCGGTTTTGAAAAGACCCTGCGCCAGCTCGACACCCTCTCGCCAGAGCTGTTGTCGATGACCGAAGAACTGCTCAACGAAAAAGTCCAGCGCGGCGGCACGCCACGCGAACTGGCCGCCATCGGGCGCCTGATGATGCTGACCCAGCGCCTCTCGCGCAGCGCCAGTGAATTCCTGACCTCCGGCGGTATCCGATCCGAAACCGCGTTCCAGCTGGGCCGCGACACCACGACCTTCCGTACCACGGTCGAAGGCTTCCTGAACGGGAACGAGACGATGCAGCTCTCGGCCACGAAAGACGCGGAACTGCGCGTCAAGCTCGAACTGATCAAATCGAAGTTCGACACCTACCAGAAACTGGTGGCCTCGATCCTCGACAACCTGCCGAAATTCACGGCCGCCAAGGGCGCCGAACAGTCGATCTTCTACGAGAACGAAGAAGTCAAGGCGCTGCTGACCAAGGTGCAGGTGGGCTTTCGTACCGAGCAGGATTCGAACAACGCCTGGTTCTGGGTGATGGCCCTGGCCACCATGTTCACGCTGGGCGTCGGCGTCAGTATCGCCCGCGTCATGCTGCAAGACTCCCGTACCCGTGCCCGCGGCGCCGATGTGCGTCGCCAGGAAGCGGAATCGATGCGCCAGCTGGCGCAGTCGAAGGAAGAAGAAGCGAAAGCGACCAACGACCAGAATCAGGCCGCTATTTTGCGCCTGATGAACGAACTTCAAGAAGTGGCCGATGGTGACTTGACCGTGCACGCAACGGTGTCGGAAGACATCACCGGCGCGATTGCCGACTCGGTGAACTACACGGTGGAAGAGCTGCGCGGTCTGGTGGAACGCGTGACGACGACGGCCGAGCAGGTTACCTCGGCATCGACCAACGCACAGAACATTTCGACCGACCTGCTGGCGGCGACCGAGCAGCAGTCGCGCGAGATTCAGGAAGCGTCCGAGACGGTTCTGAAAATGGCGAACGAAATTACCGACGTATCGAAGTCGGCGAATGAATCGGCAGAGGTTGCGCGCCAGTCGGTTGCGGCGGCATTGCAAGGTTCGACGGCGGTGGAAAACTCGATCAAGGGTATGCACGAGATCCGCGAGCAGATCCAGGAAACCTCGAAACGAATCAAGCGACTGGGCGAATCGTCCCAGGAGATTGGCGAGATCACGGAACTGATTTCCGACATTACCGAACAGACCAACGTACTGGCGCTGAACGCGGCGATTCAGGCGGCATCGGCCGGTGAAGCGGGACGCGGCTTCTCGGTGGTTGCGGAAGAGGTTCAGCGACTGGCGGAACGTTCGGCGGAAGCGGCAAAACAGATCGGCGCGCTGGTGCGTACCATTCAGACCGATACCCACGACGCGGTGGCCGCTATGGAAAAATCGACGCAGGGTGTGGTCGAGGGAGCCAGGCTGTCCGATGCCGCGGGTGCCGCACTGTCCGACATTTCGCGCGTTTCGAACCGCCTTGCGGAACTGATTCAGGGAATTTCGTTTGCGACGGAGCTGCAGGCGACATCGGCGAACGATGTGGCGCACAACATTCAGCACATCCTGTCGGTGACCGAAAATACCCAGGACGGTACCCAGCAAACCGCACAATCGATTCGCCAGCTGTCGCTGCTGGCGCAGGAACTGAAAAACTCGGTATCGCGCTTCCGCGTGGTGGCTTGAGAACCCGGTTGATTTATCAAGGTAAGCATGACCACTACTGACAATTCGCACGTACCGCAGTTCGACACAGGACCGCTGTCCTGGGTCATGAGCGAGATCCGCGATGCGCTGGGCCGCTCCAATACTGCGCTGGCAGAGGCGGCGGAGCATACGGCGGAAGCCCAGGCAAGTTCGCTCAAGCATGCGAAAGCCTATCTGCACCAGGCGCATGGCGCCTTGCAGATGGTCGATGTCGATGGCGCCGGCGCCATGACCGAGGCCGCGGAAAACGCGCTGGACCGCTTCAAGGATGGCCTGCTCGACTGCACGCCCGAGCGCGCGCAAATCATCGCCCACGCTTACCAGGCGGTGATCGAGTATCTCGAAGAACTGCTTTCGGGCGCGCCACAGCAGCCGGCGCGCCTGTTCCCTTATTACCGCGCGCTCAAGGAAATGCTGGGCGCCGACCGGATTCACCCGGCCGACCTGTTTTTCGCCGACCTGTCGGCGCCGGTGTCGCTCAAGCGCCACGTGGCGCCCGACAGCGCGCCGGACTACGCGGCCTGTCGCACGCGCTTTGAAAAAGCGCTGTTGCCGTTCCTGAAAAGCGCCGACCAGGCGGGCCAGCGTCAGCATGCGCAAGTACTGCTCGAGGCGATCGCCCATGTGGCCGACGCCCAGGACCAGCCCTTGCCGCGCACCTTCTGGATGGCGATGCAGGGCTTTGCCGAACTGGTGGCCGAAGGCCATCTGGCCAGCGACCTGTATGTCAAGCAGCTCTTCGGCCTGATCAATCTGCAGATCCGCCGCCTCTCGCAAGGCCAGGTCAGCCTGCCCGAAACGATGCTGCGCGACGCCCTGTTCTTCATGGCCGCCGTACCCAATCCGCCGCCGACGGCGCTGGCCCTGCGCCGTGCCTATCACCTCGATGGCATGGTGCCGGCCGATTACGATACGCGCCGCTATGGCCGCATCGACGCCGAGGCGCTCAAGACCGCCAAGGAAGCGCTGGCCAAGGCCAAGAGCAACTGGGACCGACTCTCGGTCGAACCGTTGCCGGCGCTGGAAACCGAATTTGAAGAACTGCTGGCCACCCTGGCCGAGGCAGGCGACAAGCTGGGCGCCCCGGCGCTGGCGCGCCTGCAGCACCAGATGGTGCGCGTCACCAAAGATTCCGCCGCCTCCAAGCGCAACAGCGTCTTCAGCCTCGAAATGGCGACCGCCATGCTGTTCGTCGAGAATAGCCTCGACAAGATCCGTCAGCTGCCGGACGATTTCGATGCCCACGCCGAAGTCATCGGCGCGCGTCTGCTGGCGCTCGGCGCCGGCGAAACTCCGCCGGAAGCGCCGCAATGGCAGGGCGAGCTGTCGCGCCGCATCCAGCACGAGCAGACCGTCGCCGTGCTGGCCGCCGAAATGAAAAACGGCTTGCGCCAGGTCGAAAAAGTCCTCGACGATTACTACTCCGACACCAGCAAGCGCGCCACCCTAGCCCAGATCGATCCGGTGCTGCACCAGCTGCAGGGCGCCGTCGCCATCCTCGACCAGGAAGACGCGATGCGCGCCGCCCTGCACGTCAAGGATGCGGTACGCACGCTCGCCGCGGCCGAAGGCAATGCCGACCTCGAAGCCGCGTCGCTGCAGAACATCGCGCAAAACGTCGGCGCGCTGGGCTTTTTTGTCGACATGCTGGCCAAGAACGTCGACGAGGCGCGCGAGCGCTTCACGTTCGACAGCAACGACGGCATGCTGCGCGCAGTACCGTTCGAAAAACCGGCGCACGGCGAATCCCAATTCGACCAGGAACCGGTGCTCGAGATCGAGACCGCACCAGTAGCCGAGGCGCCTGCGCCAGCGGCGCCGGTGGTGGTCGAGGAACAAATCAAGGCGCCGGTGGTTGTGGCAGCTGCCGCGCCGCCGGGCGACGACGAAATCGAAGCCGAACTGCTCGAAATTTTCATCTCCGAAGCGCAGGAAGTGCTGGCCTTTGTCGGCTCGACCCTGCCGGCGGCGCAAAGCATGCCGACCAATATGGAAACGCTGACGATGCTGCGGCGCTCCTTCCACACGCTCAAGGGCAGCGGCCGCATGGTCGGCCTGAACAATTTCGCCGAAGGCGCCGCCGCCGTCGAAAAAGTGATGAACCTGTGGTTGTCGGAAGAACGCGCAGCCGACGCCAACCTGCTCTCGCTCCTTACCCGCGCCACCGCCGACATGACCGTCTGGGTCGAGCAGCTCGCTACCACCGGCAGCTCGCAGCGCACCAGCGAAGCGCTGGTCGCCGCCGCCGAACGCGTGCAGCATGGCGAAGCATTCTCCATGGATGCCGCGCCGGCCGAGGCCACGCCGATCGTGGCCGACGAGCCGGTGCAGGCAGCAACGCCGCTGGACGAGCATCACGACGAACACTTCGCGATCGACGACTCGTTCGAGCCGATGATCCTGGACGACATCATCGCCCTGCCGGCGACGGAGAGCGCGGCGCCGGGCAATGTCATCGACTTCCCGGTACCGGGCACCCTGGCCGCGGCCGACGACAACACCAAGCGCATTGGCGAACTCGAAATCCCGCTGCCGCTGTATAACATTTACCTGGCCGAGACCGACGAACTGGTTCGCTTGCTGAGCCAGGACTTCGCCGAATGGCGTCACGAGCCGCAGCGCCAGGTCACGCCGGAAGCTGAAAAAGCCGCGCATACCCTGGCCGGCACCTCGGCCACGGTGGGCTTCCACGCCCTGCGCGAAATCGCCTACGAAGTCGAGATGGTGCTCAAGAGCCCCGCACCGGTCTTCGACGAAGCCCAGCGCGACCTGCTCGACGAAACCATCGACCGCGTGCGCCAGATGCTGCAGCGCTTCGCGCTCGGCGAACTGGCACCGGCCGAACCGGATCTGGTGGCACGCCTGCACGTCCTGCGCGAGCAGCTCGCGGCACAGGAAGCGGCTGCCGTGTTCGCCGGCGCCGACGAAGACCTGGCACGCCGTCTCGATGGCCTGTTTGCCGAGACGCTCGACAGCCTGGTGGCGGAGCCGCCAGCGATGCCGGAACGCGAATCGGCCGTGGCGCAGACCCCGTCCGAGCCGGAAGTCGACGCGATCGACGCCCTGTTCGGCGAGGAAGATCCGTTCGATGTGCCGCTGCTGGACAATCCGGAACCGGCGCAGCCGATGGTGCAGGAACACCAGGATGCACTGCTCGACGCCGAGCCGGTGATCGAAGCCGAACCGGTGTTCGACGAGCCGGTGATCGAAGCCGAAGCAGTGATCGAAGCCGAACCGGTGGCCGAAGATCTGGTTCTTGAAGCCGAGCCAGTGCTTGAAGAGCAGCTGATCGACGAAGCTGCGCTTGAAGCCGAGCTGCTGGTTGAAGAGCCGGTAGCCGAGGAGCCTGTGCTTGAAGCCGAGCCAGTGCTTGAAGAGCAGCTGATCGACGAAGCAGCGCTTGAAGCCGAACTGCTGGTTGAAGAGCCGGTGGCCGAGGAGCCTGTGCTTGAAGCCGAGCCAGTGCTTGAAGAGCAGCTGATCGAAGAAGCTGCGCTTGAAGCCGAGTTGCTGGTTCAAGAGCCAGTGGCCGAAGAAGCTGTGCTTGAAGCAGAACCGGTGATCGAAGAAGCCGTGCTCGAAGCCGAGCCGGTGATCGAAGAACCTGTAGCCGAAGCCGAGCCGGTCGTCGAAGCGGAACCGGCAGCGGTCGTGCCGATGCAGCCGATGACGGCGCATGTGCCGCTGCTCGAAGCCTTGTTGCAGCCGGAATCGGACACGCCAGCCGCCGTGCCTGCGGTGGCCGAAACGGCCTTCGCCGATGACCTTGACGTCGACCTGCTGCCAGTGTTCCTGGAAGAGGGTACCGACCTGTTGCCGGAAATCGGCAACAACCTGCGCAAGTGGCAGCAGAATCCGTCCGATACCACCCCGGTTCAGCAGCTTCTGCGTACGCTGCACACGGTCAAGGGCAGTGCACGGATGGCCGGTGCGATGCGCCTCGGTCAGCACACCCACGAGATCGAAACGCAGATCGAGAACATGGTCCACGCCGGAACGTCGACGCCAGCCGCGTTCGATGAACTGATGGCCAACTACGATCACGCGCTTCTGCTGTTCGAACAATTGCAGCAGCCTGCCCTCGGCGTCGTGCCGGTGCCAGGCCTGGCCGCGGCGGCCGCCGGCAGCGTGGACGATGCTCACGCCGCCCAGACCCGTACGCCGCTGGTGCGTGTGCGCGCCGACATTCTGGACCGCCTGGTCAACCAGGCCGGTGAAGTGTCGATCACGCGTTCGAAGCTGGAAAGCCAGGTATCGACCCTGAAGGCCTCGCTGAGCGACTTCTCGGACAATCTGGGACGCTTGCGCCGCCAGCTGCGCGAAGTCGAGATGCAGGCCGAATCGCAGATTTCGTCGCGTATGTCGATTTCCAGCGAACGCGAATTCGATCCGCTCGAATTCGACCGCTTTACCCGTCTGCAGGAATTGACGCGGATGATGGCCGAATCGGTGAACGACGTTGCGTCGTTCCACGAAAGCCTCACGCGCACGGTCGACGGCGCCACCGACGACTTGAACGTGCAGTCGCGCCTGACGCGCGATCTGCAGCAGGATCTGATGCGGGTGCGGATGGTGCAGTTTGCCAGCCTGTCGGAGCGTCTGTTCCGCGTGGCGCGCCAGACGGCAAAAGAAATCGACAAACGGGTCAACCTGGATATCCGGGGTGGCACGGTCGAAATCGACCGCAGCGTTCTGGAGCAGATGGCCGCGCCGTTCGAGCACTTGCTGCGTAACGCCATCGTGCACGGTATCGAATCGCGTGCACGCCGTGGTGCGGCCGGCAAGGCCGAAACGGGCGAGCTGCTGATCCAGGTCAGCCAGCAGGGTAACGAGGTGGTCATCCAGTTCAACGATGACGGCGCAGGTCTCGACCTGTCGCGTATTCGTACCAAGGCACGTGAAAACGGCCTGCTGGCGCCGAATGCCATCGTCACCGACGCCGAAGCGGCCGACCTGATTTTCGAACCGGGCTTCTCGACCGCCGATGCGCTGACCGAACTGGCCGGCCGCGGGGTGGGTATGGACGTGGTGCGCTCGCAAGCGCAAGCGCTTGGCGGCCGGGTGGCGATTGCCACCGAGGCAGGCAAGGGCGCGCGCTTCACGATTCACCTGCCGCTCACGCTTGCGGTCACCCAGGTCGTGCTGACAACCAGCGGTTCCAAGACGTTTGCACTGCCATCGATTCTGGTGGAGCAGGTACTGCAGATGAAAGAAGCGGCCGTCAACGCCGCGCACGCCGAAGGTTTCGTGGAGTTCCAGGGCCAGAAGGTGGCACTGCATTATCTGCCGACTTTGCTGGGCGATGCCGAAGCGCGTCCGTTGTCGCAGCGTTCCTGCCCGGTGATGGTGCTCAAGAGCGGCGCCGACCGCCTGGCGGTGCAGGTTGACGATATCCAGGGTAACCGCGAGGTCGTTATTAAGAATATCGGACCGCAGTTGTCGCGCATGATCGGCATTTCCGGTGCGACGGTGCTCGGTTCGGGCGATATCGTGCTCATTCTTAATCCGGTGGCCTTGTCGCATCACCTCGACCATCATCCGCAAATGCGTCAGCGCATTGTCGTGGAAACGACGGCGGCGGTGCCGGAGACGCGGGCAGCCGACTTTGTCATCATGGTGGTCGACGATTCGCTGACGGTGCGTAAAGTGACCCAGCGTTTGCTCGAGCGCGAGGGTTACCAGGTGGTGCTGGCCAAGGACGGCGTCGATGCGCTCGAACATCTGCAAGAGACGGTGCCGCACCTGATGCTGGTCGATATCGAGATGCCGCGCATGGATGGTTTCGATCTGACCCGGAACATTCGCGGCAACAGCGGCACCAACGAGATCCCGATCATCATGATCACCTCGCGTACCGCGGACAAGCACCGCAACTATGCGCTGGATCTGGGTGTGAATGCCTACTTCGGTAAGCCGTTCCAGGAAGATATGCTGCTGGCGGCGATTGCCGGTTTGCTCAATCGCGAAATGCCGGTTGCGCATTAAGCGGTAGGCGGCACAAACAAAAACGCCCTGCACCATTCGATTGGTGCAGGGCGTTTTTTTATTTTTGCTACCCTTGGCGCGGGAACGAGGTTAGTTGACCTTCACCACCGCATACCGCTCCAGCGTCTTCGCCCGCGCCTCGTCATGCCTGACAATCGGCGCCGGATAATCCTGCCCCAGCACGACCTTCTTTTGCGCCAGCACCATCGGCGGCACGGTCCACGGCGCGTGAATCTCCTTGTCCGACAAGCCATCGAGCTGCGGCAGATAGCGCCGGATGAACTTCCCCTTCGCGTCAAACTTCTCCGACTGCGTCACCGGATTAAAAATCCTGAAATAGGGCTGCGCATCGCATCCCGACGACGACGCCCACTGCCATCCCCCATTGTTCGACGACAGATCGTAGTCGTTCAGGTGCAGCGCGAAATATGCTTCTCCGCGGCGCCAGTCGATGCCCAGGTCCTTGATCAGAAAACAGGCCGTGACCATGCGCAGCCGGTTGTGCATGTAGCCGGTCTGGTTCAACTGCGCCATGGCCGCATCGACCAGCGGATAGCCGGTACGGCCCTCGCACCACGCGGCGAACGCTTCGTCGGCCTCGGGTCCGGTTTCGAACGCGATCGCATCGTAGGCCGGCTTGAACGCGCGTTCGACGACGTGCGGATGGTTAAACAGAATCATGGCGTAGAAATCGCGCCAGATCAGTTCCGACAGCCACACCGGTGCGCCTTCGCCGCCGGCCCCGCGCGCGATCAGCTCCGTCACCGTGCGCACCAGATGGCGCAGCGACAGGGTGCCGAAGCGCAGATGCACCGACAGATACGACGGCCCCTTGACCGCAGGATAGTTGCGCGCCTCTCCGTAATCGGCGATGCGCCCGATGAAGTCCTCGAACAGCCGCGCCGCGCCGCTCATGCCGGTGGGGATCGACAAGGCCGACAGATTGGTCGGCTCGAAACCGATCTCGCGCAGCGTCGGCAAGGGCGCATCGTCCGTGGGAGGCGCAAGGCGCGCCGCATGCGGCTCGACCGAATAGGGCACCACGCAATCCGGTTCGGCCGCCATGCGTTTGAGCCAGGCGTTCTTGTACGGCGTGAACACCGAGAAGTTCTGGCCCGCCAGCGTGAGCACCTCGCTTTTCTCGAAAATGACCTGGTCCTTGTAGCTGAAAAAGCGCCGGCCTTCGGCCTCCAGGCGGCTGGCCACGGCGGCATCGCGCGCGATCGCCTGCGGCTCGTAGTCGCCGTTGACGAACACCGCGTCCACGCCCAATTGCGCGGCAAGTGTTGGAATTGCCTGCGCCGCGTCGGCATGGCGTACGATCAGATAGCCGCCCAATTGACGTAATTCCGCATCGAGTTCGGCCAGGCTGGCATGAATGAACTCGACCCGGCGGTCCGCGCGCGGTAAACTGTCGAGGATTGTGTTATCGTAAATGAACACGCAATAAACGCTGTTCGACGACGTTAGTGCATGATGCAATGCGGCGTGATCGAAGGCGCGCAAGTCGCGGCGGAACCAGACGAGCGATTTACTCAATGTCATGATGGTGTTCGGTGTCAAGAAAGGAAGGGGAATTATCGGCTACCATCGCAGTTAGCTGCGCGCGTGATGGCGCTTCCGGTGGTGGAGTCCGCAAATCAGTGTAAACTATCGAAAATTCCATCGTTTGCAAGCCCGGATACTAGCAGTAAACATCAGAGAGCGAGCAGAGAGAGTGACGCGTATGAAGAAAAGCAAAATCGGCAAAACTCTGCCCGTGCCCGGCATGTCGCAGGACGACGAGGTTCGTCTCGACGAGGGCAACGCCGTGGCATCGGCGTCCACCTTGAACCTGGCAAATCATTTCCTGATAGCGATGCCCTCGATGCAAGACCCGATTTTCGGCGGCACCGTGGTCTACATCTGCGAGCACAACGACAAAGGCGTGCTTGGTGTCGTCATCAACAAGCCGACCGACATGACCATGGAAGTGCTGTTCGAGCGTATCGACCTGAAACTGGCCGACGGCCTGCGCACGGCCGTTGTCAACGAACCGATCATGTTCGGCGGCCCGGTGCAGGACGACCGCGGCTTCGTGCTGCACACGCCCGGCGCTCGCTATTCGTCGTCGCTGACGGTGACCGAGGACGTGGCCTTCACCACCTCGATCGACGTGCTCGAAGCGGTGGCCAACGGCGATGGTCCCCAGCGCCTGCTGGTCTCCATCGGCTACGCCGGCTGGAGCCCCGGCCAGCTGGAAGATGAAATCGGCCGCAATGGCTGGCTGACGGTGGGCGCCGACGCCCACGTGCTGTTCGACTTGCCGATCGAAGAGCGCTACAACGCCGCCATCAAACTGCTTGGCATCGACCCGCTGATGCTCGCCTCCGAGGCCGGCCATGCTTGACCAGCACCACGGGAACCGCGCGCGTGGCTGAAGCGGTGATTGAACTCGTACTCGGCTTCGATTTCGGCATCAAGCGTATTGGGATCGCGATGGGGAACACCCTGACCGGTCAGGCGCAGCCGCTCGCGGTGGTCAACGCCATCGACAACGCGGCCCGCTTCAAGCAGATCGGCGAGCTGATCGCCGCCTGGGCCCCGGCCCGCCTGGTGGTGGGCGAACCGCGCCACCCCGACGGCACGGAACACGACATGACCCTGCGCTGCCGCCGCTTCGCCAACCAGCTGCACGGGCGCTTCAACCTGCCGGTCACGCTGGTCGACGAACGCTATTCGTCGGCCGTGATCCACGCCAAACGCGGCCAGATCATCGATGACCAAGCCGCCTCCATCATTTTGCAACAATACTTTGACGACCATGCCAACAACAACTAAGCAGTTCGACGCCGAGGCGCTGTACCAGACGCTGCTCGGCCAGGTGCGCGACGGCTTGCACGGGGTGCAGGACGCGGCGATCATCGGCATTCACTCGGGCGGCGCCTGGCTGGCCGAACGCCTCGCGGCCGATCTGGGCCTGAAGGACCGCCTGGGCTTCATCGACGTTTCGTTCTACCGCGACGACTTTGCCAAGAAGGGCCTGCATCCGGACGTGAAGCCGACCCACATCCTGTTCAACGTCGACCGCGCTCACATCGTGCTGGTGGACGACGTGCTCTACACCGGGCGCACCACGCGCGCGGCCATCAATGTGCTGTTCGACTATGGCCGTCCGGCGCGCATCATGCTGGCGGCATTGGCCGACCGCGGCGGGCGCGAGCTGCCGGTGGCGGCCGATTTCGTCGCCACTTCGGTGGCGCTGGAAGCCAATCAGTCGCTTGCGCTGGCGCGTGCCGGCGACGGGCAATTTTCGCTCACCATAGAAGAAGACCATGCTTAATCCGCAACTGAATAAAAATGGCGAACTGCAGCACCTGTTAAGCATCGAAGGGCTGCCCAAATCGATCGTCAATCATATCCTCGACACGGCGTCGAGCTTTGTCGGCATCTCCGACCGTGAAGTGAAGAAGGTGCCGCTCATGCGCGGCAAGAGCGTGTTCAACCTGTTCTTCGAAAACTCCACGCGCACCCGCACCACCTTCGAGATCGCATCCAAGCGCCTTTCGGCCGACGTGATCAACCTCAATATCCAGGCGTCGTCGGCCAGCAAGGGCGAGTCGCTGCTCGACACCATCGACAACCTGTCGGCAATGCACGCCGATATGTTCGTGGTGCGCCACGCGCAGTCGGGCGCGCCCTACCTGATCGCCAAGCACCTGATCGATACGAAGCAGTCGCACGTCCACGTAGTCAACGCGGGCGATGGCCGCCATGCGCACCCGACCCAGGGCTTGCTCGACATGTACACGATCCGCCACTACAAGAAGGACTTCACCAACCTGCGCGTGGCCATCGTGGGCGACATCCTGCACAGCCGCGTGGCGCGTTCCGACATCCATGCCCTGACCACCCTGGGCGTGCCGGAAGTGCGCGCCATCGGCCCGCACACGCTGCTGCCGGGCGGGCTGGAACAGATGGGCGTGCGCGTGTTCACCAACATGGACGAGGGCCTCAAAGACGTCGACGTCATCATCATGCTGCGCCTGCAAAACGAGCGCATGAGCGGCGCGCTGCTGCCGTCGGCGCAGGAGTATTTCAAGAGCTACGGCCTCACGCCCGAGCGGCTGGCGCTGGCCAAGCCCGATGCGATCGTCATGCATCCGGGCCCGATGAACCGTGGCGTGGAAATCGATTCGGCGGTGGCCGATGGCGCGCAGGCGGTGATTTTGCCGCAGGTGACGTTCGGGATCGCGGTACGGATGGCGGTAATGAGTATTCTGGCAGGAGCGCAAGGGTGAACGTGAACAACCATCTTCATATCAAGAACGGGCGCCTGATCGACCCGGCCAACGGCATCGACGCTGTAACGGATTTGTTTATCGTCGACGGCAAGGTCGCCTCGACCGGCACGGCGCCGGCGGGATTCAATGCCGGCAACAGCATCGACGCCACGGGCCTGGTGGTCGCTCCCGGCCTGGTCGACCTGTCGGCGCGCCTGCGCGAGCCGGGCTACGAATACAAGGCCACCCTCAAGTCCGAGATGCAGGCGGCGATGCAGGGCGGCGTGACCAGCCTGATTTGCCCGCCCGATACCGACCCGGTGCTGGACGAACCGGGCCTGGTCGAAATGCTCAAGTACCGCGCCGGCAAGCTGCAGCAGGCGCACGTGCACCCGCTCGGCGCACTGACCATGGGCCTGAAGGGCAAGGCCCTGACCGAAATGATGGAGCTGACGGAGGCGGGCTGCATCGGCTTTTCGCAGGCCGAGGAAGTCATCGAAGACACCACGGTGCTGCTGCGCGCCCTGCAGTACGCCAAAACGTTCGGCTTTACCGTGTGGGTGCGTCCGCAGGATGCGCACATCGGTCGCGGCGGCATTGCCCACAGCGGGCCGCTGGCGTCGCGCCTCGGCCTGGCCGGGGTGCCGGTCATGTCCGAGACGATCGCGCTGCACACCGTGTTCGAACTGGTGCGCGCCACCGGCGCGCGCGTGCACCTGTGCCGCATGTCGTCCGCCGCCGGGCTGGAACTGGTGAAGGCGGCCAAGAAGGAAGGCTTGCCGGTCACCTGCGACGTGGCGGTGCACCATGTGCACATGACCGACGCCGACATCGGCTTTTTCGATTCCAACGCGCGCGTCACGCCGCCGTTTCGCAGCCAGCGCGACCGCGATGCGATCCGCGCCGCCCTGTACGACGGCACCATCGACGCGATCTGCTCCGACCACACCCCGGTCGACGACGACGAGAAGCTGCTGCCGTTCGGCGAAGCATCCCCCGGCGCCACCGGGCTGGAACTGCTGCTGTCGCTGGCGATCAAGTGGGCCGACGATTACGCCGGCATGCAGCATGGCGCGGCCGGGTCAAGCTCCCCGCTGTCGCGCGCCATCGCCAAGATCACAACCGACGCGGCGCGTATCGCCGGCCTCACGGTCGGCCAGCTTGCGCCAGGCGCTGCCGCCGATGTGGTGGTGTTCGATCCGGCCGCGCGCTGGACGGTCGAAGCGTCGGCGCTGGCCAGCCAGGGCAAGCACACGCCTTTCCTCGGCTACGAACTGGCCGGGCAGGTGAAGGCGACCATCGTGGGCGGACGCATCGCGTTTCAGCGCCAGGTTTAGCGCTTAAAGTGGCATGCGGCGCGCGACGCCGCATGCACACCGGGTGGCATGCATGCACCCGGCATTTCCGTCCCTTTGGTGTCATGTGAAGATCAAGCTCTATTTCCGGCTGTGCCGCGTGTTTTTCCATCTGTTGACCGGCCTGTCCGCGTGCGCATTCGTGTTCCCGTGGGCCAGTCACCGGCTGCGCGACCGCGTGACCCAGAGCTGGTCGCGCCGTCTGGTGCGCATCTGTGGCGTGACTGTGATACCGTCGACCGGCGTGCCGGCGCTGGCGCACGCCATGGTGGTGGCCAACCACGTCTCGTGGCTCGATATCTTCGTGATCAATGCGCTGTACCCGTGCCGCTTCGTGGCCAAGTCGGAAATCCGCGAGTGGCCGGTGCTTGGCTGGCTGGCGGATAAGGCCGGCACGGTATTCCTCGCGCGTGGCAACCGGCGCGACCTGCGCCAGATTTTCAAGGGCCTGGTGCTCAAGCTGGAGCAGGGCGAGCGCGTCGCCTTCTTCCCCGAAGGGACCACGGCGCAGCAGGGCAGCCTGATGCCCTTCCATGCCAATCTGTTCGAAGCGGCGGTGGACGCCAAGGTGATGGTGCAGCCGTATGCGGTGTGCTATGTGGACGAGGCGCACAGGCTGCACCCATCGATCGAATTTATCGGCGATATGACCTTCGCCCAGAGCCTGGTGGCGATTTTGTCCGGCCCGCCGGTATTCGCGCGCCTTGTGTGTTCGACGCCGATCGACGCCGCCGGCGCGCACCGGCGCGACGTGTGCGCCGCCGCGCATGCTGCGGTGGGCGCGGCGCTGTCCCAGGAAATCGTCGGTCGCTAGGTTTTCTGCTTGCCGGGCTGCTTGTACTCGGGGCAGTCGACCTGCAGCAGGCTGCGGTCGTTCAGGCACAGCGCCGTCAGTTTGCCGCCCCACACGCAGCCGCTATCGAGGCCGATGACGTCCGGGCGCAGCAGCAGGCCGAGGGCCGACCAGTGGCCGAACACCACCGCGGTGCCGGCAATGCGGCGGCCAGGCACGTCGAACCACGGCAGCAAGCCTGACCCCGGCGGCGCGCCCGCGCTTTCCTTTTCCTTGAAATCCATGGTGCCGTCCGGCGCGCACAGGCGCATGCGCGTGAGCGCGTTGACGATGCAGCGCAGGCGCGCCAGGCCGGTGAGCGAATCGTCCCAGCGCGCCGGCTCGTTGCCGTACATGTCGCGCAAAAAATCGATCCAGCCGGGCCCGCGCAGCACCGCTTCGACTTCCGCCGCCAGCGCCATGGTCTGCGCCGCATCCCACTGGGGCGCCACGCCGGCATGCACCAGCAGGTGGCCGTCGGCCATCATCGCCAGCGGTCGATGACGCAGCCAGTCGATCAAGTCATCGCGCTCGGGCGCGGCCAGGATGGCGCTAAGCGTATCGGACTTCGACATCTTTTGCGCGCCCACGGCGACGGCCAGCAGGTGCAGGTCGTGGTTGCCGAGCAGGGCGTCGCTCTTGCCGCCGCTGGCGCGCGCGAGCGCCGCCACCTGGCGCAAGGCGTCGAGCGAGCCCGGGCCGCGGTTGATCAGGTCACCCACGAACAGCACGCGCGCCTGTCCCGCCGCATCTTCCTCGATCCGTTTGAGCAGGACGGCGGCTTCGTGGGCGCACCCTTGCAGGTCGCCAATTACGTAAGTTCTTAACAATTCAATTCCAGTACTGGCGGGTTTCACATAAAATCGTGGTTTCAAATTTCCGACCTCCGCGGATACTAAATGATTTTTGTAACCGGTGGTGCCGGTTTTATCGGATCCAATTTCATCCTCGACTGGCTCGCGCTCGGCGACGAGCCGGTATTGAATCTCGATAAACTGACGTATGCAGGCAATCTGAATAATCTCGCGCGGCTCAAGGACGACCCGCGCCACCTGTTCGTGCGGGGCGACATCGGCAACCGCGCGCTGGTGACGCAGCTGCTCGAGCGCCACCGTCCGCGCGCGCTGGTCCATTTCGCCGCCGAGAGCCATGTGGACCGCTCGATCGACGCTCCGGGCGACTTCATCGCCACCAATATCAATGGCACCTTCGCGCTGCTCGAGGCGGCGCGCGCGTACTGGCAGGACCTGGCCAGCGCGCAGAAAAGCGCGTTTCGCTTCCTGCACGTGTCGACCGATGAAGTGTATGGCACCCTGGGACCGGACGATCCGGCGTTTACCGAACATACTGCCTATGCGCCAAACAGCCCGTATGCGGCTTCCAAGGCGGCGTCGGACCATCTGGTGCGGGCCTGCCATCACACCTACGGCTTGCCGACCCTGACCAGCAATTGCTCGAACAACTATGGTCCCTACCAGTTCCCCGAAAAGCTGATTCCCCTGATGATTGCCAATGCGCTGGCCGGAAAGCCGCTGCCCGTGTACGGCGACGGGCAGCAGGTGCGCGACTGGCTGTATGTGGGCGACCATTGTGCGGCGCTGCGCCGCATTCTGGCGTGCGGGCGGCCGGGCGAGGTGTATAACGTCGGCGGCTGCAATGAAATGAAAAATATCGATGTGATACACACCCTGTGCGATCTGCTCGACGCCGCGCTGCCGCGCGCGGCCAGTTATCGCAGCCAGATCGCGCAGGTGGCGGACCGTCCGGGCCACGACCGGCGTTATGCCGTCGATGCCGGCAAGCTGCAGCGCGAATTGGGCTGGGCCCCGGCCGAGACGTTCGGCAGCGGTATTGCCAATACGGTGCGCTGGTACCTGGAGCACCGCGCATGGGCGGCCGATATCGCTTCGGGCGCTTATCGGAATGGGCTTGCGGATGCGGGAGCGGGGGCATGACGGCGGCGCTGGCGCGCAAGGGCATTATCCTGGCGGGCGGCTCGGGATCGCGCCTGTATCCGGTCACCACCAGCGTCTCCAAGCAATTGCTGCCGGTGTACGACAAGCCGATGATTTATTATCCGCTCACGACCCTGATGCTGGCCGGGATGCGCGATATCCTGATCATTTCGACCCCGCAGGATACGCCGCGTTTCCAGGCGTTGCTGGGCGACGGCAGCGCCTGGGGCATTAACCTGCGCTACGCGGTGCAGCCGTCGCCCGATGGCCTGGCGCAAGCGTTCATTATCGGGCGCGATTTTGTCGGGGCGCAGCCTTCGGCGTTGATTTTGGGCGACAACATTTATTACGGTCATGGACTTGATCATAAATTGAGCATGGCCAATACCGGCGCCGATGGCGCCACGGTATTTGCGTATCACGTGCACGATCCGGAGCGTTACGGGGTGGTGGAATTCGACCGGGACCAGAATGCGCTGTCGATCGAGGAAAAGCCGCGGCTGCCGAAATCGCATTACGCGGTGACCGGTCTGTATTTTTACGACAAGCAGGTGTGCGACATCGCCGCATCGATCCGGCCTTCCGCACGCGGCGAACTGGAGATTACCGATGTTAACCGTGCCTATCTGGCCGCCGGGCAATTGCGGGTGGAAGTGATGGGACGTGGACTGGCCTGGCTCGATACCGGCACCCATGAATCGCTATTGGACGCCTCGCAATTTATTGCCACCATCGAGAAGCGCCAGGGTTTGAAAGTCGCGGTCCCCGAGGAAATTGCTTACCGCAAGGGTTTTATCAGCGCCGCCGACCTGGAAGCGCTGGCCCAGCCGATAAAAGATAATGCTTACGGGCAGTATTTGCTGCAAGTCTTAAATGATAGGATTTTCTGATGAAAGTCACGCCCACCGCCATTCCCGAAGTGCTGATCCTGGAGCCGCGCGTGTTCGGCGACGACCGGGGATTTTTCTTCGAGAGTTTTAACGAACGCAAATTCGAGCAGCTGACCGGTGTCGCCGCCCATTTTGTCCAGGATAACCATTCCAAATCGGCCAGGAATGTGTTGCGCGGCCTGCATTATCAGATCAGCCAGCCGCAAGGCAAACTGGTGCGCGTGAGCGCGGGCGCCGTCTATGACGTGGTGGTCGATTTGCGTCAATCGTCGGCCTTTTTCGGGCGCTGGATCGGGCTCGATCTGTCGGCCGAAAACCAGCGTCAGCTGTGGGTGCCGCCCGGCTTCGCGCACGGCTTCATGGTCACCAGCGAGAGCGCCGAAGTGCAGTACAAAACCACCGATTACTGGGCGCCCGAGCTGGAACGGGTAATCCTCTGGAACGATCCGGATATCGGAATCGAGTGGCCCCTGCGCGGGCTGCCCATGTTATCGGGCAAGGATAGCAAGGGTGCGCTGCTGGCGCAGTCCGACGTGTTTCCATGAGGATTTTACTCACCGGCGCAAGCGGGCAGGTCGGGCATGAACTGGCGCGCAGCCTGCTGCCGCTGGGCGAACTGGTCACGCCCGGGCGCAGCGAGTGCGACCTGGCCGATCTGGACCAGCTGCGCGCGCTGCTGCGCGCCGTGCGGCCAGGGCTGATCGTCAACGCGGCCGCCTACACGGCCGTGGACCGTGCCGAAGGCGAGGGCGCGCTGGCGATGCGCATCAATGCCGATGCGCCGGCCCTGATGGCGCAGGAAGCCCGCGCGCTGGGCGCCGCGCTGCTGCATTATTCCACCGATTATGTGTTCGACGGCGGCAGCGGCCGCGCTTACGCCGAAACCGATACGCCGGCGCCGCTGAATGTTTATGGGCAGAGCAAGCTTGCCGGCGAGCAGGCGATTGCCGCCGCCGGGATTCCGCACCTGATTTTGCGCACCAGCTGGCTGTATGGCATGCGTGGAAATAATTTTCTGCTGACCATGCTGCGCCTGGCACGTGAACGCGCGCAGTTGCGCATCGTCGCCGACCAGCATGGCGCACCCACCTGGAGCCGCACGGTGGCCGCGTCCAGCGCCCGTTTGCTGGGCCTGGCGCTGGCGGGCGGCGCGCCGTGGTGGGAGCGGCACGGCGGCCTGTACCACCTCAGCAGCCAGGGCCAGACCAGCTGGGCCGGCTTTGCCGACGCAATTTTTGCCGGTACCGGGTCCAGCTGCCAGGTGATCCCGATTACCGCCGCCGAGTACGGCGCCAGCGCGCGCCGGCCCGCCAATTCCCTCTTGGATTCCGCCAAATTGATGGCGCTGTGCGGTCCATTGCCGGACTGGCGCGCAGCCCTGGCCGATTGCCTGGCGACAGCGGCCGCAAGCGGCGCTCTCGCGCAGGATTGAGCAAAAGCGCCGCAACAGGCGCCGATGGCGCTCTTTTTTGCATAAAACCTGCGCATCGTCGGGCGCAGGCCCCCATTGTGGCGTAATTAAGGGGCAGGTAATCCGGTACAATCACGGATTACCTTCACACCAGATCATGGCGACGGCAACACTCACCGCATGCGTTGGTCCGCCGGGTAGGGCACGAGCCTGCCCGCGTTTTTGCATATATAAATAATAATGTTTTCATTTCTCGTGAGTTTTGTCGCTTCCGCCTTGCTGACCCTGCTTGTGATCAAGCAGGCCAGGCTGCATGGCCCCGCGCTCGATGCCGATTTCTTCGGCGTCCAAAAAGTCCACTCGCATACCGTGGCGCGCATTGGCGGGCTGCCGATTTTCATGGCGGTCGTCATCAGCGCGCTTATTTCCATCTGGCGCGTGCCGGCCATGGCCGGCTGGCTGATGTCGCTGATGATGTGCGCCGGCGTTGCATTTGTCGGCGGCATCGTCGAAGACTATACCGGCAATGTCAGCGCCCTGCGCCGCCTGGTGTTGACCATGGCGGCCGCCTTGCTCGGTTATTTCTTGCTCGACGCCAAACTCGACCGTATTGACTTTCCCTTCAGCTCGTGGCGCATCATGTATATCTGGGTGGCGGTACCGCTGACCGTGCTGGCGGTGGCCGGGATCGCCAATGCGATTAATATCATCGACGGTTTTAATGGTCTGGCCAGCGTGGTAACCATTTGTATGCTCATCTCGCTTGGTTATGTGGCATGGCAGGTCGGCGATGTGTTCGTACTGGTGGCGGCGCTGATGGTGGCCGGTGCCACGGCCGGCTTCCTGATCTGGAATTACCCGGTCGGCCTGATATTCCTGGGCGACGGCGGCGCGTATTTTATCGGCTTCATGCTGGGCGAACTGGCGCTGCTGCTGGTAATGCGCAACCCCGAAGTATCGACCTGGTACGCGGCGTTGCTGTTGATATATCCGGCCTTTGAAACGATTTTCTCCGCCTATCGCCGCATGTTCTTGCGCGGCAAATCACCCGCGATGCCCGATGGAATTCACCTGCACAGCCTGATTTTCCGGCGCATCGTGCAATGGGCGGTCGGACGCAAAGAAGCGCGCGCCCTGATGCGCCGCAATTCGTTAACATCGCCGTACCTCTGGATGTTTTCCCTGATGGCGGTAATCCCGGCCACGGTGTTCTGGAAAGACACGGGGGTATTGATTTTTTTCTGTTTATTGTTCGTCGTCAGTTATGTGTGGCTGTATGCGCGTATTGTTCGATTTAAGTCACCCCGCTGGCTCATACTTCGCAAGAAGGACTAGCATTAATACACGGATGTAGTATATTGCGACAATTGGTGAGATTTCACTTAATTTGTTTCAACCCACTTTGAAGGAACGATGATGGATCTGTCAAATATGTCCGTTGGTGACCTGCGCAACCTGCAGGATCAAATCAAGCAAGAAATGAAGAAGCGCGAGCACCAGGAAGTCGCCAAGGCGCGCGAGCAGATTCTGGCAATTGCACAGAGCGTTGGTGTGCCACTAAAGGACCTGATTGGTACCGGCATCCGCGCCAAGACCGGCAGCGTGGCCGTGCGTTATCGTCATCCGGACAATGCAGCCCAACAATGGACCGGCCGCGGCCGCCAGCCGAAATGGGTAAAGGAATGGATCGACGGCGGCAAATCGATCGACAAACTGCGCGTCTAGTCGTTTTCCATGTAGCGGCAGGATCGGCGGGCCGGCAATTCCCAACAGCCCCGCTTGCCGCTACAATATCAACCACGTTCTTTTAACCGCTTTCCCCCTCATTCATCCCGACGCCCTGTTTGCAAGCCCGGTACCGCCTGTTCCTGCATGGCGCACGCCAGCATCCTGCCGCGCCGCGACTTTCCTAAGGTTTCTATCCCATGCTTCCACTTTCCAAGACGATCTTCAAAGCCTACGACATTCGCGGGGTCATCGGCAGCACGCTCGACGCCGGCATCGCGCGCCAGATCGGCCAGGCGTTCGGCACGGCCGCGCTGGCCAAGGGCGAACGCACCGTCGTGATCGGCCGCGACGGACGCCTATCCGGTCCGGAGCTGACGGCAGCGCTGGCAGAAGGCTTGCAGGCGTCCGGCGTCGATGTGATCGACCTGGGCGTGGTGGCCACGCCGATGGTTTATTTCGGCACCAACGTGCTGGGCGCGGCCTCGGGCATCATGGTCACGGGCAGCCACAATCCGCCCAACTACAACGGCTTCAAGATGGTGCTGGCCGGTGAAGCGATTCACGGCGAGACCATCCAGGCGCTGTATCACAGCATTGCCGCCCATGACGGAACCTCGGCCCTCAAGCCCGGCGCCTACAGCACCCACGACATCCGCGCCGCTTACCTGGAACGCATCATCGGCGACGTCAAGCTGGCGCGCCCGATGAAAATCGCGGTCGACTGCGGCAACGGCGTGGCCGGCGCCTTTGCCGGCGACCTGTATCGCGGCATGGGCTGCGAAGTGATCGAACTGTTCTGCGAAGTGGACGGCACCTTCCCGAACCACCATCCCGATCCGGCCCACCCGGAAAACCTGCAAGACCTGATCCGCTGCCTGCAGGAGACCGACGCCGAAATCGGCATCGCTTTCGACGGCGACGGCGACCGCCTGGGCGTGGTCACCAAGGATGGCCAGATCATCTATCCGGACCGCCAGATGATGCTGTTCGCGGCCGATGTCCTGTCGCGCAATCCGGGCGCCGAGATCCTGTACGACGTCAAGTGCACGCGCCATCTGGCGCCGTGGATTTCCAAGCATGGCGGCCGTCCCCTGATGTGGAAGACCGGCCACTCGCTGGTCAAGGCCAAGCTGCGCGAAACCGGCGCCCCGCTGGGCGGCGAAATGAGCGGCCATATCTTCTTCAAGGACCGCTGGTACGGTTTTGACGACGGCCTGTATTCCGGCGCGCGCCTGCTCGAACTGCTCACGAAAGAGAGCGATCCGTCGGCCATGATGAACGCGCTGCCGCAGTCCGACAGCACGCCCGAACTGCACCTGCACCTGGCCGAAGGCGAGAACGTGGCCCTGATCGAGCGCCTGCGCAATGAAGCCACGTTCCCCGGCTCCGAGCGCATCATCGACATCGACGGCCTGCGCGTCGAGTATCTGGACGGTTTTGGCCTGGCGCGTTCGTCCAACACCACCCCGGTGGTGGTGATGCGCTTTGAAGCGGAAACGCCGGAAGCGCTGCGCCGCATCCAGAGCGAATTTAGGCGCGTGATCGTGGCCGTACGGCCCGACGCCGAACTGCCGTTCTGAGCGCGAGCCACGCTTGGCGCGCCTGAACATCCTGCTGGTGCGCGTGTCGTCCCTGGGCGACGTGCTGCACAACCTGCCGATGGTGGCCGACATCCTGCGCCGCCATCCCGATGCCAATATCGACTGGGTGGTGGAGGAGGGCTATGTCAGCCTGGTGCGCCTGAACCCGCACGTGCGCCGCATCATTCCGTTCGCCTTGCGGCGCTGGCGCAAGAGCCTCGGCAAGAAGGAGACGCGCATGGAAATTCGCGGCTTCTTCAAGGCCGTGCGCGAAGAGCAGTACGACTACGTGTTCGACACCCAGGGCTTGCTCAAGACCGGCATCATCATGGGGGCGGCGCGCGTGAAAAAGGGCGGACACAAGGTCGGCCTGGCCAACGGCAGCGAAGGCTCGGGCTACGAAGGCATCTCGCGCATCTTCCACACGCAAAGCATTCCCACCGATCCGCGCACGCACGCGGTGGCGCGCGGACGCCTGGTGGCCGCCGCGGCGCTCGGCTACGCGGTCGATACCCAGCCCGACTTCGGCCTGCCGGGACCCGACCACGCCAACCGGCCGGCATGGATGCCGGCCGGGGACTACGCGGTGTTCTTTCACGGTACCGCGCGCGACGCCAAGAAATGGGCGCCCGAGAACTGGATCGCCACCGGCCGCGCGCTCGCCCCCATGCCGGTGCTGCTGGCCTGGGGCTCGCCCGTCGAGAAGGCCGAAGCCGACACGCTGGCGGCCAGCCTGCCGAATGCCACCGTACTGCCCAAGCTGTCGATGGATGAAGCGGTCAGCCTGGCGCGCAACGCGGCGCTGGCGATCGGCGTCGACACGGGCCTGACCCACATCGCCGCCGCCTTCATGCGCCCCGTGATCGAGCTCTATTGCGACTCGCCCAAGTGGAAGACTGAAGGCAACTGGTCGCCGCACATCATCAACCTGGGCGAGAAGGGCGCACCGCCCGCCGTGGCCGAGGTGCTGGCCGCCGTCAAGCAGCTGCGGAGCGCGGCCTGATGCGCACCTTCTACAGCGTCATGTGGTACCTGGCCTTGCCGCTGGTGCTGGGGCGCCTGTGGTGGCGCGGCTTCAAGGAGCCGGGCTACCGCCAGCACTGGCGCGAGCGGCTCGGCTTCTACGGCGGCCGCGTGGCCGGCTGGCATACGATCTGGGTGCATGCGGTGTCGGTCGGCGAAACGCGCGCCGCCGAACCGCTGATCGACGCCCTGGTCCAGGCTTATCCCGACAGCCGCATCCTGCTGACCCACATGACCCCCACCGGGCGCGCCACCGGCCGCGCGCTGTTTTCCAAGCATGGCGAGCGCCTGATCCAGGCCTATCTGCCGTACGACACCGTGGGCATGGTGAACCGTTTCATCCGCCAGTTCACGCCGCGCATCTGCATCCTGATGGAGACCGAAGTGTGGCCGAACCTGATCGCCACCTGTGGCGAGCGCATTCCGGTCGCGCTGGTCAACGCGCGCCTGTCGGAACGCTCGCTGCGGCGCGGCCAGCGCTTCGGCAAGCTGATGACCGATGCCGGCCGTGGCATTGCGCTGGTGGCCGCCCAGACCGAGGCCGACGCGGCGCGCCTGCGCTCGTTCGGCGCGCCGAACGTGGAAGTCACCGGCAGCATCAAGTTCGATGTGGTGGTGCCCGATGCGGCGCTGGAGACGGGCGCCTGGCTGCGCGCGCGGATCGGCGAGCGCCCGGTGCTGCTGTGCGCCAGCACGCGCGACGGCGAGGAAGCGCTGATCCTCGACGCCTTCGAGAAGATGGCGCCGGCGGCCGGCCCTGCGCCGCTGCTGGTGATCGTGCCGCGCCACCCGCAGCGTTTCGACGACGTGGCGGCGCTGGTCAGGGAGCGCGGCTTTTCGCTGCGGCGCCGCTCCGCCATCGCGCAGGAGGGTGTCGCACAGCTCATTGATACTCAGTTAATCGATACCCAGGTGCTGTTGGGCGATTCGATGGGCGAGATGTTCGCCTACTACGCCGCATGCGACGTCGCCTTCGTGGGCGGCAGCCTGCTGCCGCTGGGCGGGCAAAACCTGATCGAGCCATGCGCCCTCGGCAAACCGGTGCTGGTCGGGCCGCACACCTTCAATTTTGCACTGGCTACCGAAGACGCCATCGCCGACGGCGGCGCCATCCGCGTGCCGGACGCCTCCGCGCTGCTCAGCGAAGCGGCGTGCCTGCTGGCCGACCCCTCCGCGCGCGCCGCCATGGGGCAGCACGCCGCCGCATATGCACAACGCCACCGCGGCGCGACGGCGCGCACAGTTGGTTTATTGCGACGATTGATTTATTAGGCTTTGGTACCATGTGACCACAACAAAATAAAACTGGGGAAACGCATGTGGTTCATTCATCCAAAGCCGGTGGGCAGCCGCAAACCCGTCGCCGTGCTGGTTCAACGCGAACGGCTCGATTCAGCGAGCCGCGTCACCATTGACGCGCCGCTGATGCCGCTGCCGGTTCTCGGACCGGGCCTGGTGCCGGCGGCCGCACCTGAAACGGTGCAGTTTTCGGTGCGTTACTCGCTGCCGGAATACGTCAGCTTCATGTGGCAGCATGCCGGATATATCATTCGCCGCCGCCGCATTGGTACTCTTGCTACGTACTGGATGCAAACCAAGAGTACGTCGTCCGCGGCGCTGCATTTCGTCACGCAGGGGCGTTCCCGCAATACCTACGAATTCACGATCGACACGCACGGCATCGTGCGAGCCAGCGGCAGCGGCGTGACCCTGGTACCGTGGGGCGATGTGTGCTCGATCCGGCGCTATTCGCGCGGCTTCATGATGGTCCTCAAGCGCGGCACCCTGCCGGTGCCGTTCCGCTGCCTGAACGCCGCGCAGGGCGAGAGCATGGCCCGCTTCGGCGAGTCGGTGCGGGCCGCCACGCGGCTCTGAGAGCGCGCCGCGCCTCAGGCGGTAAACACCACCGGCATTTCCTGCGAGCGCAGCTTGAGCGCCGTCTTGGCGCCGTCGTAATCGGGATACACCGACTCCACCCTGGCCCAGAAGCGCGCGCTGTGGTTCATTTCGATCAGGTGCGCCAGCTCGTGCGCCACCACGTAGTCGACCAGCGGCAGCGCGTAATGAATCAGGCGCCAGTTCAGGCGGATATGGCCGTCGACCGTGCACGAACCCCAGCGTGTGCCGGCCGACGACAGCGTCAGCGAGGTGTGGCGCACGCCCAGCTTTTCTCCATACAGGTCGAGCCGCTCGGCGAACAGGCGCTTGGCCTCGGCCTGGAACCAGATCTTCACCCGCTCCTGCAACTGCCATTCGGCCAACCCCGCCACCACGCCCACCGTCAGCACGCGCGCATCCGCATCGAACTCGCAGCGGCTGCGCGGCGCGTCTTCGAGGCGCAGCGTGATGTTCGCGCCCAGGTAGGGCAGCTGGGCGCCGTCGGCCCACACCACGGGCGCGCGTTCCTGGCGCAGCGCGCGCCGCTCGCCCCGTTCGCGCAGCTTGGTGAGGATCCAGCGCTGCTTGGCGCGGATGGCGTTATCGATGTCGGCCAGGGTGATGCGCCTGGGCGCGGTGACGCGCAGGCCATGGTCGTCGATCATGAAACCGATCGAACGCCGGCTGGAGCGGCGCAATTCAAATTCGAGGTTGTGGGGACCGAGCTGAATGCGCCGCAACGGCGGCGCGTCGGGTGCGCGCACCGGCGTGGGGAAAACGACTTTGGGCGGGGCCGGCGGCGCCCTGAACAGCGGCTGCGGCGCGATGGACTGCTTTGCGGCCGGTTCCAGCGCCGCAAAAAAATCCTGGGCGAACAGTTCGAGCTGGTCGCCGTTGATCTTTGGAGAAGACTCGGTCTGCTGCGGCGCCGCTGCCTGGATCAGGGCGCCGACCCCACTCAGCCAGCGCTGTAGACGTGGGGCGAAATGACGCGCATTTCGGATTCTATCCAATTTTCTACCTCTTGCATCAAGCTGTCAGGGGTGTGCCCGTCCGGCGAAATCGGCTTGCCGATCGATACCGTGATCACACCGGGGCGTTTCAGAAAAGAGTTCTTGGGCCAGCATTCACCTGAATTATGCGCGATCGGCACCACCACCGCATTGGTTTCGATCGCCAGGCGCGTTCCGCCGCTTTTGTATTTACCTTTTTGTCCGACCGGAATGCGCGTCCCTTCAGGGAACATGATAATCCATTGGCCGTCGGCCAGGCGTCGTTTGCCATGCGCCACCACGTGCTTGAAGGCGTTCTTGCCCTGCTTGCGGTCGATCGGAATCATGCGCAACAGCGCCATGCCCCAGCCGAAGAAGGGGATATACAAAATCTCCTTCTTGAAAACATACACCAGGGGACGGGTCAGGTTCGGCAGCAGGAAAATCGTCTCCCACGCCGACTGGTGCTTGGAGAGCACGATGGCCGGTTCGTCGGGCAGGTTGTCGTAGCCCTTGAATTCATAGCGGATGCCGCAAATGACCTTGGCGCACCAGATCACGAACACGTTCCAGCGCGAGGTGACCCAGAAGCGTTTGTTATACGGCAGCGGCGCGGCCAGGAAGCACACGCAGGCCCACACGATGGTGGCGATTGCCATGACCACGGTAAACAGCAGGGAACGCAGGAACAGAATGGTATGAAGCAAAGAAGTCTCCGGGGATGCGTGAGTCGGTGAGGGAGTCGGATACGACAATCAGATGGGGATATGCGCTGCCGCGGCATTGACCTTGAGCAGCGCGCTGACCATCGTCGCCAGGTCGGGAAAGACCGGGGTGCCGGGCGGCAGGCCGCCGGTTTCGCGCGTTTTTTCGCCCTTGCCGGTCAGGACCAGGTAGGGCGTGCAGCCGCTGATGAAACCGGCCTGCAGGTCGCGCAGCGAGTCGCCCACGGTCGGCACGCCTTTCAGGCTGATTTTGAAGCGCTTGGAGATTTCATCGAACATGCCGGGCTTCGGCTTGCGGCAGTCGCAGTTGTCGATGGCCGCGTGCGGACAAAAGAAGATGGCGTCGATGGCTGCGCCGACCTGCTGCGCGCTGGCATGCATCTTCTGGTGGATCGCGTTGAGGATCGCCATGTCGAACAGTTCGCGCGCAATGCCCGACTGGTTCGAGGCGATGACCACCCGATAACCCGCCTGGTTCAGGCGGGCGATCGCTTCGAGCGAGCCGGGAATCGGAATCCATTCCGCCGGCGACTTGATAAAGGCCGGCGAATCGTGGTTGATGACGCCGTCTCGATCGAGGATGATCATCTTCATGCAGCTCTCTCCTAGGCCGCCAGCTTGGAAATGTCGGCGACGCGGTTCATCATGCCGTGCAGCACCGACAGCAGCGCCAGGCGGTTGTTGCGCAGCGCCAGATCCTCGTCCATCACCATCACGTCGTCGAAGAATTTAGCGACGTCGTCGCGCAGCTGGGCCAGGGTTTTCAGCGTGCCGGCAAAGTCGCGCGCCGCAAAAGCCGCATCGATTTCCGGGCGCACGCGCGTAATGGCGGCGAACAGGGTGCGTTCGGCGTCTTCCTTGAGCAGCGCTTCGGATGGCTCGCCGGTGACGGCGCCATTTTTCTTGAGGATGTTGGTGATGCGCTTGTTCGCTTCGGCCAGGGTCACGCTTTCCGGCAGGGCGGCAAAGGCTTTCACCGCGTCCAGGCGCTCGACGATGTCGTGCAGGCGGTCCACGTGCGACGTGAGCACGGCTTCGACTTCGTTGGCGGAGAAGCCACGCTCGCGCAGCACGCCGCGCAGGCGGTCGAACATGAAGGCGCGCACGTCGAGCACCGGATCGGTGAAGCCGGCGATGCCTTCGAAGCGCGCGTTGGCGTAACCGAGCAGCGCGATGATCGACACGTCCATGCGCTTTTCGACCAGCATGCGCAACACGCCCAGCGCGTGGCGGCGCAGTGCGAACGGATCTTTTTCGCCGGTTGGCTGCAGGCCGATGCCCCAGATGCCGACCAGCGTTTCGAGCTTGTCGGCCAGCGCCACGGCGGTGCCGGTGTCGGTCGACGGCAGGGTGTCGCCGGCAAAGCGCGGCTGATAGTGTTCGGTCGCGGTCAGCGCCACTTCTTCCGGCTCGCCGTCGTGACGCGCGTAGTAGGTGCCCATGATGCCTTGCAGCTCAGGGAACTCGCCCACCATGTCGGTCAGCAGGTCGGCCTTGGACAGTTGCGCGCCGCGCGCGGCCAGCTGTTCGTTGTAGCCCATGGTGTGGGCGATGTCGGTGGCGATGGCCACCACGCGCTGCGAGCGCGCGGCCTGGGTGCCCAGCTTGTTGTGGTAGACCACATTGGCCAGCAGCGGGAGGCGCGATTCGAGCGTCTTCTTTTTATCCTGCTCGAAGAAGAACTTGGCGTCGGACAGGCGCGGACGCACCACGCGCTCGTTGCCGCCGATGATGTGCTGCGGATCGCTTGTTTCGATGTTGGACACGATCAGGAAGCGCGAACGCAGCTTGCCCTCGGCATCGGTCAGCGCAAAATACTTCTGGTTGGTCTGCATGGTGAGGATCAGGCATTCCTGCGGCACGGCCAGGAATTCTTCCTCGAAGTGGCATTCGTAGACCACGGGCCACTCGACCAGCGCCGACACTTCGTCCAACAGCGACTCGGGCATCAGGACCTGATCGGCGCCAGCCTTTTGCAGCAGGGCGCTACGGATTTTTTCCTTGCGCGCGTCGATGTTGGCGATGACCTTGCCCTGCGCTTCGAGCGTGGCCGCGTAGTGGTCGGCATGCGCGATCGCAAGGGGCGCGCCGTCGGTCAGGAAGCGGTGGCCTAGCGTCTGCTTGCCGGCTGCCAGGCCAAGCAGGGTCAAAGGCACGACGGCCTCGCCATGCAGGGCGACCAGCTTGTGGGCCGGACGCACGAACTGCACCGTGGTGCCGTCCGGACGCTGATAGCTCATTAATTTGGGGATCGGCAGGCGGGCAGCTGACTCTTCCAGCGCGGCCTGCAGGCCGGTTTGCAGCGCGCTGCCAGCCACGCTGCGCGTATAGAACAGGCTTTCAGCCTTGCCGTCCACAGCGCGTTCGAGCGTGCTGATATCGAGGTCCGGCACGCCCAGTGCGGCCAGCTTCTTGGCCAGCGGCGCGGTGCCCTTGCCGTCGGCATCGAGCGCGACGCTGACCGGCAGGACTTTTTCACGCACCGATTTATCGGGCGACATGGCGCGCACGCCGGTGATCGAGACAGCCAGGCGGCGCGGCGAGGCGTAGGCGGTGGCCACGCTGTCGTCGCCGAGGAAGTCGCGCGATTTCAAGCCGTTGGCGATGCCGGCGGCGAAAGCGGCGCCCAGTTTGGCCAGCGCTTTCGGGGGCAGTTCTTCGGTCAGCAGTTCGACCAGTAAGGTGTTGTTCATCATTCTAATTTTATCTTTCAGGCGGCGAGCGGCGCTTTGGGAGCCATCGGGAATCCCAGCTTTTCGCGCGAGTCGTAATAGGCTTGTGCGACCAGGCGCGACAGCGTGCGCACGCGCCCGATGTAGGCGGCGCGTTCGGTGACCGAAATGGCGCCACGCGCGTCGAGCATGTTGAAGCTGTGCGAGGCCTTCATGATCTGCTCGTAGGCCGGCAGGGTCAGTTCGAGTTCGATCAGGCGCTTGGCTTCCGATTCGTGGTTGGCGAACTGGGTGAACAGCAGGTCGGTGTTGGCGTGTTCGAAGTTATAGGTCGATTGCTCGACTTCGTTCTGATGGAACACGTCGCCATAGCTGAGCGACTTCGTCGTACCGTTTTCTTCCCACTCGGTCCAGACCAGGTCGTACACATTCTCGACGCCCTGCAGGTACATGGCCAGGCGTTCGATGCCGTAGGTAATTTCGCCGAGCACTGGC
Organism: Massilia pseudoviolaceinigra; assembly: GCF_030846505.1. Taxonomy (NCBI): domain Bacteria; kingdom Pseudomonadati; phylum Pseudomonadota; class Betaproteobacteria; order Burkholderiales; family Oxalobacteraceae; genus Massilia; species Massilia pseudoviolaceinigra. Next base: position 266,455 of record NZ_JAVCWL010000004.1, read on the forward strand.
TTGCAGTCCAGGCCGCCCACTTGCTGGAAATAGGTAAATTGCGTCACTTCCATGCCGTTCAGCCAGACTTCCCAGCCCAGGCCCCAGGCGCCCAGGGTCGGGCTTTCCCAGTCATCCTCGACGAAGCGCACATCGTTCTTTTGCAGGTCGAGGCCGAGCGCCCTGAGCGAGCCGAGGTACAGATCGAGAATATTCTCCGGCGCCGGTTTCAGGACTACCTGATACTGATAGTAGTGCTGCATGCGGTTCGGGTTTTCGCCATAGCGGCCATCTTTCGGGCGGCGCGACGGCTGCACGTAGGCGGCGCGCCAGGGTTCCGGTCCGATCGCGCGCAGGAAAGTGCCCGTGTGAAAGGTGCCCGCGCCCACTTCCATATCGTATGGCTGGAGCAAGGCGCAGCCCTGCTTGTCCCAGTAGGTTTGCAAGGTCAGGATAATTTGTTGAAATGTGAGCATCTTGGTGGCTGTCGCGCGGCTGACGGCGCGAACGAATGAGTTTGCTAAAACGACCAATTTTAGCGGGTTTTAGCGGGACGCTGGGGGGCAAGTGACGACAATGTCATGTTTGCTGCGTTTTTGCATAATCGCGACCGGAAAACCAGGCAAAACCCAGTGCCAGCGCCGCCAGTGCGAGGAGCAGATAATTACCCATGCGGATGAATGGCGTCATGCCACCCATCCCTTGCACCTGGGCAGACAAGGTGCCGTGCGTGTACATCGGCAATGCATTGACGATCTTGCCGCGGCCATCGATCACGACCGTCGCGCCGGTGTTGGTTGCGCGCAGCATCGGGCGGCCGGTTTCGAGCGAACGCATCTGCGACATCTGCACATGCTGGGGAATCGCCACCGATTCGCCGAACCAGGCCAGGTTCGAGACATTGAGCAGCATCGTGGCCGGTTGCGGCATGTTGCGCAGTTGCATGGCAATTTCTTCACCAAAGACGTCTTCGTAGCAGACATTCGGCAACACCAGCTGGTCCTTGACGGCAAATGCGCTCTGCACGTCGGCGCCGCGGCTCATGTCGCCCAGCGGAATGCGCATCATGTCGACGAACCAGCGGAAACCCAGCGGCACGAATTCGCCGAAGGGCACCAGGTGGTGCTTGTCGTAGCGGTAAGATTGTCCGGAGGGGCTGAAACCGACCGCGCTATTGGCATAGCTGCCGGGGCCGTCCGACATGGGGATGCCGAACAGCACGTGGCTGCCGCTTTCGGCGGCAAATTTCTTGAGCGATGGCAAATAGTCGGGCGGCAGGTATTCAGGCAGGCTGGCGACGGCCGTTTCCGGCAGGGCGATCAGGTCGGCCGGCTGGGCGGTGATCATGCCCCGATACATTTCCAGCGCGCGCATGACATGTTCTGGATCAAACTTTTTCTTTTGTTCGACATTGCCTTGCATCAGGCGCACGCTGATCGGCTGGCCTTGCGCTGCGGTCCAGGCGACAAACGTCAGGCCGTAGCCGGCCGCGAGGATGGCGCCGAGCAAACCCATGCCGGGCCAGCGCGCGCGCTGGGTCAGCATGACGATGCAACTGGCGCACACGGCGGCGATCACGCCGATGCCGTACACGCCGACGATGGGCGCGTAGCCGCCGAGCGGGCTGGCGTTATGGGCGTAACCGGTGGCAACCCAGGGGAAGCCGGTCATGATCCAGCCGCGCATCCAGTCCGACAAGCCCCAGGCGAACGGCAATACCAGCAGCAGGAAACTGGCGACCGGCAGCGACCAGCGCCGCCGCAGCCAGGTGGACACACCGGCGGCGAAGGCGCCGAACAAGCCCATGTACAGGCCCAGCAGGCACACGGCCGCCACCGCCATCGGTCCCGGAATGTTGCCGAAGCGATTCATGGTGATGTACAGCCAGTGCATGCCGGCAACCGACCAGCCGAAGCCGAAGGCCCAGCCGATCAGGCTGCTGCGGCGGACATTGGTGTCCATCCCGACCTGGTAGAACAAAAAGGCGAGCGCGAGGATTTGCAGCGGCCACCAGCCGATGGGCGCGAACGCCAGCACGCTGGTCGCGCCCGCGAGGGCGGCGAACAGCATGGGCAGCAGCGTGGTGCGGGGGACGCGCAGCGCTGGATCGAGCGGAACGGTCGAGCGGCGCAACATCAATCGTGTTCGTCTTCGGGCAGTGGCAGTTTTTCTACCAGCAAGACGTGAACCTGGCGCGCGTCGGCGCGCAGCACCTCGAAGCGCAGGTTGGCGACATCGAACACGTCGCCCTTGTGCGGCATGCGGCCGAGATGGCTGGCAACGAGGCCGCCGATGGTGTCGACGTCGTCTTCCGGCAGGCTGGTGCCGAGTTCTTCGTTGAACTGGCTGATCTCGGTCAGCGCCTTGATGCGCCAGCGCGGGCCGAACTGGCCTTCCTTGATCGACAGAATGTTGTCTTCTTCTTCATCGAAATCGTATTCGTCTTCGATGTCGCCGACGATCTGCTCAAGCACGTCTTCGATCGTGATCAGGCCGGCAACGCCGCTGTATTCGTCGACGACGATGGCCATGTGATTGTGATTGGCGCGGAAATCGCGCAGCAGCACATTGAGGCGTTTCGATTCGGGGATGAAGATGGCCGGACGCAGCATGTCGCGCACGTCGAAAGTTTCTTCGGCGTAATAGCGCAGCAAGTCCTTGGCCAGCAGGATGCCGATGACCTTGTCGCGTTCGCCTTCGATGGCGGGGAAGCGCGAGTGGGCTGTTTCCAGCACCTGCGGCATCCATTCCTCGATCGGCTTGCTGATGTCGATGACGTCCATCTGCGAGCGCGGGACCATGATGTCGCGCGCGGACAGGTCCGAGACCTGGAACACCCCTTCGATCATGGACAGCGCATCGGCGTCGATCAGGTTGCGTTCATGGGCGTCGTGCAGGACTTCAAGCAGCTCGGCGCGGTTTTCGGGCTCGGGAGAGATCAGTGCGGTCAGGCGTTCAAACAGTGACCGGTGGGTCTTGGCGTCCGTTCGGACGTCATAAGGGTGCTCTGGCATAGTTGGCGTGAGCCGTTGTTGCGATAGGCGTAGGATACACCAAAAGCGCAATTGCCTGTTTTTTGAGCGGAGTGGGGGTATGCATGTGGGGGGCGATGTGTTCGTCTAACCCCTGTCGCTCCCGTGCAGATTCCCCGTCGCCCTCGCGCCAAGGCGGCACTCGGCAGGGGCCCAAGTTGTCTCCGGAGCCGACGGCTAAGCTGCGAACTTGGGCCCCCGCCTTGGTGCGGGGGCGACGTTAACGTCAATCAGTCCTGCGCTCTTCCCCCGCTGCCGGATGCGTCCCAGCACCCGTTTCTCCTTCCAGCGTGGCCGTCGTCAGCGCGCGCTTCGCCGGCCCGTGCAGCACCTCCCCATCCGGCGCGAAGCGCGATCCATGGCATGGGCAGTCCCACGACTTTTCGCCCGCGTTCCAGTGCACCGCGCAGCCCAGGTGCGTGCACGCCGCCGATACCGCCTGCAGCCCGCCATCGTCGCCGCGGTACACCGCCAGCAATCGCCCGCCGTCGCGCAGCAGCGCGCCTTCGCCGCTGGCAATCTGGTCGGCGCTTTCCACATCGCCGCCACGCAGCCAGTCGGTGTACTGGGCCAGCGTGTTGGCTTGCTCGGTAATGAAATCGCCCAGCCCGTGCAGCATCTTGCGCGACGGCGAATACAGCTCGGCCCACGCATTGCTGCGCCCGACGATCAGGTCCGTCACGAGAATCGCCCCGGCCGTGCAGTGCGTCATGCCGTTGCCGGAGTCGCCAGCGATCACATACACATTCTCCTGGCCGGCGCGGCTGCGGCCCAAAAAGGCGATGCCGTCGGACGGCTCCATCACTTCGCCCGACCAGCGGTATGCCACCTCGCCGGCAATCGGAAAGCGCTGGCGCGTCCACGCTTCGATCTCGTCATAGCGATGCTGGGGATGCGCATCCTGCCCGCTCTTGTGATCCTGTCCGCCCACGATCAGCAGTTCATGGTCGGCGCCGCTGCCCGCCGACGCCAGGCGCACGTAGTAATACGGATCGCCCGTGTCCCACAGCAGCACGCGCGGCAGCGCATCCTTGGGCACGCGCAGCGCCACCACGTAGGTGCGGTAGGCGGCCTGCTTGGTATGCATGAGAACACGTTCGTTGAACGGCGTATTGGTCGCCACTACCACGGCCGCCGCATCGACCTGTCCATGCCCGGTCGTGACGCGCTGGCGCGCCTGCCCGCCGCGCAGGTCGAGCGCGCGCGTGCGGTCGTAGATGCGGCCACCCAGGCGGTCGATGGCGCGCGCCAGCCCGTCGAGATATTTGAGCGGATGGAACTGGCCCTGGCGCGCAAAGCGCAGGCACGGACCGGTATCGAAGTGCAGGCCCGGCACGCGCTCGAAACGGCGCACGTTCAAACCGAGGCGCGTGGTGATCGCATACTCGCGTTCCAGAATATCGTTCCAGACGCCGTCGGGATTGAACAGGTAGCCGTCGAGCCGCTCGAATTCGCAGTCGATATGCTCGGTGCGGACGATGGACTCGACGCAGTCGGTGGCCTTGCGGTAGGAATCGGCCACCAGCGCGGCCTTGTCGCTGCCGAAGCTGCGTTCGATGTCGAAGTAGTGTTCGTCGGGCGGGAAAAAATGCGCGGTGGTGCGCCCGGTTTCGCCGGCACCTACGCCGAAGGCGTCGAGCACCACCACCGATTTGCCTTCGCGCAGAAGCATGTAGGCGGTGCTCAAGCCCGCGATGCCGGCGCCGATCACGCATACATCGGCGCGTTCAATGCTCGTCAGGGGATAGTAGCGGGGAAGGCTCGCCGTGGCGAGCCATGCGGATGTCGTACCGTGTACGTCGTTTGCTGCGGCTGTCTTTGCTGCTGTCATTGGCAGGTTCCTCCTGTCTTGGTTTTCCTCTTTTTGAGAAAACCAAGTAGACCCTGTCCCGCCAATTGCTACAGTGCGATGACGTACAAAACCGGGTGAGCGGATTTACCTTTTGATGTAGGCCTGCAAGCCGCGCGCGAGTGCGGGAAATACTACATTGCCGCACCGGCCACCAGTTACACCATCGCGCCGCCCTTCCACGCGCTGACCAGTTCCTGCGGCCAGAACTGGCGCGGCGCGATCATCAGGCACAAGGTGTCGGGATGGGTGAGCACCGGGAACCACGCGCCCTGCATCACGTCGGCCGGCATGTGCTTGCGGATCGCCAGAAAAGCCGAGATCATCACGCGGCGGCGCGTGAGCATGTCCGGCACCGCCAGGTCCTGCGGGCGTTGCAGTTCATTGGCCAGGCACGTGGTGATGTGCTGCAGCGGCGCCGGTGCATCCTTGCCCTTGCTCTTGTACGCAAACAGCTCTTGCGAGACGCGCTGAAGGGCTTGCGGCCGCGCTTCAAAATGGCGATCGAGGCTGTACGCCAGCAGCGCCGGCATGTCGTGCGGTCCTTCGGCGAACAGAGCGTTGTTGGCTTGTACCAGCGACGCCCACACCACCATGCCTCGTTCGAGCAGCAGGTGCTGGCGGCGGTAGATGTCGGCCAGGCTGTCGTTGCCCAGCCAGCCCGGATTGTCGGCGTACATCGTGCCGTAGTCGGCCGGCGTGGCCGCGCGGCGCCACTTCATGACGGCGTTGCGGATCTGGTCGAGCGCCAGGTCCATCTTGGGTTCGGCCGGCCATTGTTCGATATCGCCCGGCGCCAGCGGGTTGGCTCCGTCGCCGCCCTGCGGCAGCAGCTTGCCCGCGTAGTCCTGCAGCGATTCGGCGCGCGCGTCGGTCAGCAAGGCGCTGATGGTGGCCAGCGGGTAGGTGGTGTATTCGACGCTGTCGAGAAAAACCAGGAAATCGCGCGCGCGCGGGCGCTGCCGCGCAAAGGCGGGATGGGCGCGCACCATGTCGTCGTAGTTCATCCATTGCCACTGGCCGGCATCGGGTGTATTGCTGCGGATGACTTCACCGAGATAGGCGCCGGCCGCGTCGATCAGGCGCTCCAGCAGCGGCGCCGCGACCTTTCCGGCCGTCTGGCGCTGGCGCACCTGTCCCAGCCAGGCTTCGAGCGGGCGCAGCGAAGCGAAGCTGTAGTCGAGTTTTTCGCGTGGCAGCTGCGCTTCGAGCGGCAGGCCGGCGGCGTCCGCGAAAGCGTCTTGTCCGAGCAGCATGGCGCACAGGCGCGGGATGCGGCAAGCCATGTCGTCGACGCGCGCGCAGGCGCTGGCGTCGCTCACGGCCAACCGGGCATACCAGCGCGCCACGCTGTCGCGCGCGCCGTTGACGATGTGGTCGAGCACCTGCAGGTGCGGGTGGCACACGCGAGCGCGGTGCGTGCGCACCACCATCAGGCGCTGCTGGCCGCGCGTGACGTAGCCCCACTGGCCGCCGATCTGGCTGGCGATCACGCACCCGAGGTAGCAGCCGGCGCGGATCGCCCAGCTGGTGGCGATCGGGCTGCTGAAGGCGACGTTGGCCGGCTGCTTGCTGCGTTCTTGCACGTAGAAGGCGTGCAGCTTGTCGAGCAGGCCGGCCAGCACGGTGATGCTGGTGGCGCTGCCATCGAGGACGATCCGGTATTTGTCGTGCACGTGCGCGACCAGCCTGGCCTGTTCGGCGTGGGCGCTGGCATACACTTCGCGGTCGCTGGCAAAGCCGGGAAGATGCACGCTCAGGCCCGGCCCGGGACTGACCATGGTGGCGCTGTGCGCCAGCGGGCCGAGTTGCGCCGATTCGAGGAACAGCAGCGAGCTTGCGTCGTGCGCGAAGCGGTAGAACGGCTGGTGCCCGGGGTTGGCGCCGATCGCGGCGTCGACGCGCGCGGCCAGGTTGCGCAGCACGCGCAGGGTGGCCGTATTGCAGGCCTCCGGCCGCGTCGCCAGGTCGATCGTCAACTCGTTGGCGGCGGCGTCGCCTTCGTCGAACAACTGCAGGTGCGGACCGTTGCGGTTGGCGTTGGCGTAGGCCAGGCCGGGGCGGGCCACGGCCGCCAGGCTCGCTTCGAGCTGGTCGGGCCAGAGCTGCTGGGCGCTGTCGACGCGCCGCACGCCGTTGGCGCATGCGGCGCTGATCGACGGCGGCAAGCCGGGGGCCCCGTGCAGCGGCGTGTAGGCCATGTCCAGCGCGTCGTCGAAGGCGGCGCAGCCCAATTCGCGCATGCACTCCCATACCAGCGCGCGCAGGGGCGCGTCGAAACGCGGACGTTCGAAGCCGACGCACAGCGCGCCGCCGGTGCGCTCGCCGATGATGGTGGCGCCGGCGGCCGTCTGGCCGGCTGCGAAGGTGATTTCAGTGTCGTACAAGCCGCGCCCCAGTTTGCCGTGGCGCGCGAGGATGGAGATCAGGACATCGAAAGGCATGGCTGCGGGCTCGCCGTTGGCGAATCGCTGCAGGTAAAGAAAAGTGGTCACGGAGGTCCAGGAAAAGGTGCTGTGCCGCGCAAGAGCGCCGCCGTACTGACGATTTGAATTTTTCCGTATGGTACTTCAGAGGCCAGTCCCGGGTCCATCAAAGTGTTAGCATTGTGGCATGAAAGTGACACGTGCCGTTGTGGAAGCGCTGCCGCAACCGCAAGCAGGTGCTGGCTGTGCAAATGGGCAGGGAGGGGGCGCGCGGCTGGGGCGCGGGCGCCGAGGGCCGGAATGCGTGGACACGGCGTGCCCACGCGGACCATCAGGACGCGTAAGGGTCGGGGTAGCCGAGAGTGGCGAGGATGTCGCGTTCGAGCTGCTCCATCTCGGTCGCTTCGTCGTCGTCATCGTGGTCGTAGCCCTGCGCGTGCAGCACGCCGTGCACGATCAGGTGGGCGCTGTGCTCTTCCACGGTTTTCTTCTGTTCCAGCGCCTCTTTTTCAAGCACGTCGGTGCACAGGATGATGTCGGCGCGGGTCGGCTCGTCCTCGGCGATGTCTTCGCCTTCGTTGTAGGCGAAGGTCAGCACATTGGTGGCGTAATCCTTGGCGCGGTAGTCGCGATTGAGGATGCGGCCTTCCTCGGCGTCGACGAAGCGGATGGTCAGTTCGGCCGGCGCCAGCAGCGCCGCCTGCACCCAGCGCCGCACTTTCTGGCGCGTGATCGATTCCTGCAGGCGGGCGTCCGGATACTGGACCGAGAGGGAAAGCTTATTTTTTGCGGACATTTTTAGCTGCGGCGGGTTTCGGCAAGGCGACCAGGTCTTCGACCGAGGCGGCGCTCTCGTAGGCATCGACGATGCGCGCCACCAGCGGGTGACGCACCACATCGGCACTCGAGAATTGGGTAAAGGCGATCCCGCGCACGTCCTTGAGCACATGCACGGCGTCGCTCAAGCCGCTTTTTTGCGTCTTGTGCAGGTCGACCTGGGTGACGTCGCCGGTGACCACGGCCTTGCTGCCGAAGCCGATCCGGGTCAGGAACATCTTCATCTGTTCGACCGTCGTGTTCTGGGCTTCGTCGAGAATGACGAAGGCGTGATTGAGCGTGCGCCCGCGCATGTAGGCCAGCGGGGCGATCTCGATCACCTGTTTTTCGAACATCTTCTGGGTGCGGTCGAAACCGAGCAGGTCGTACAGCGCGTCGTACAGGGGGCGCAGGTACGGGTCGATCTTCTGGGTCAGGTCGCCCGGCAAAAAGCCGAGGCGCTCGCCCGCTTCCACCGCCGGGCGGGTCAGGATGATGCGCTTGACGGCGTCGCGCTCCAAGGCGTCGACCGCGCAGGCCACCGCCAGGTAGGTCTTGCCGGTACCGGCGGGACCGACGCCGAAGCTGATGTCGTGTTCGAGGATCGAGCGCAGGTACTGGATCTGGTGCGGAGTGCGTCCGCGCAGGTCATGGCGGCGGGTTTTCAGCACCGGGCTGTTGATTTCGATGTCGGGCAGCGCTTCGGTCGGCGTGTTGTCCGGGCTGTGCTGGCTGTGCAGGCCGGAGCGCTGTTCGACCAGCGCCAGCTGCACTTCCTCGATCGGAACAACCTTGTTGGCGACCTCGTAGAAGCGCTCCAGGATCTGGACCGCGTGTTCGGCGTTATGGCCGCTGACGATGAATTTTTCGCCGCGCCGGAAGATGGTCACGTCGAGCGCGGACGAAATCTGGCGCAGGTTTTCGTCGAGCGGGCCGCACAGGTGGGCCAGCCGCGTGTTGTCGAGCGGCTCGGGAATGAAGTAGTGAGGCTGGATAGGTGTCTTGGTTTTCAACTGGCGCAGGCTAAAGTGTCACCGCGCGCAACGAGTTCGCCGCGCAGGGTGTAGTTAAAACTCTCGGTGATGCGCACGTCGGCCATCTGGCCGATCAGCGCGCTCGCATTGATGCCGGGTTCAAAATTGACGACCCGGTTGTTTTCGGTGCGGCCCTGCAGCTCGGCCGCGTTCTTCACGGACGGGCCTTCGACCAGGATGCGCTGTACCGTGCCGACCATGGCGGCGCTGTACTTGCGCGTGTTGGCGTCGATCGCCGCCTGCAGCTGCTGCAGGCGCGCCAGCTTGACCTCGTGCGGGGTGTCGTCGGCCAGGTTGGCGGCCGGGGTGCCGGGGCGCTTGCTGAAGATGAAGCTGTAGCTGGTATCGAAACCGACATCAAGAATCAGTTTCATCATCGCGTCGAAGTCGGCCTGGGTTTCGCCCGGGAAGCCGACGATGAAGTCGGACGAAATCGACATGTTCGGGCGCACCGCGCGGATGCGGCGGATGATCGACTTGTATTCGAGGCCGGTGTAGCCGCGCTTCATGGCGGCGAGGACATTGTCGGCGCCATGCTGGGCCGGCAGGTACAGGTGGTCGACCAGCTGCGGGATCTTGGCGTAGGCGTCGATCAGGCGCTGGGTGAATTCCTTCGGGTGGCTGGTGACGAAGCGAATCCGCTCGATGCCGGGAATGTCGGCCACGTATTCGAGCAGCAGGGCGAAGTCGGCGATCTCGCCCCCTTCCATGACGCCGCGGAAGGCGTTCACGTTCTGGCCGAGCAGCGTGATTTCTTTCACGCCCTGGGCGGCAAGGCCGGCCACTTCGGTCAGAACGTCCTCGAAGCGGCGCGAGACTTCCTCGCCGCGGGTGTAGGGCACCACGCAGTAACTGCAGTATTTGCTGCAGCCTTCCATGATCGACACGAAGGCCGAGGCGCCGTCGACCTTGGCCGGCGGCAGGTGATCGAATTTTTCGATTTCGGGAAAGCTGATGTCGACCTGGGCGTCGCCGCTGGCGCGGCGCTCGCGCATCATCTGCGGCAGGCGGTGCAGCGTTTGCGGGCCGAACACCATGTCGACGTAGGGCGCGCGCTTGACGATGGCCGCGCCTTCCTGCGAGGCGACGCAACCGCCGACGCCGATCAGCAGGTCGGGACGGGCCAGCTTGAGCTCGCGCAGGCGGCCGAGATCGGAAAACACCTTTTCTTGCGCTTTTTCGCGCACCGAGCAGGTATTGAGCAAAATCACATCGGCGTCTTCCGCCGTGTCGGTGCGTACCAGGCCGTCGGAAGCGCCGAGCACGTCGGCCATCTTGTCCGAGTCGTACTCGTTCATTTGGCAACCGAAGGTTTTGATGAAGACTTTTTTCTGCATGGAATGATCAACGTGGCGCTGCAGCCTGGTTTCAGGCGGGGTTGCCAGTTTATCGTAAATCAGCGGGGGCGGCCATTCCCGCGACACGCATGCTTCGCGGGGCCGTTCATTGCGCACGATCAACGGTCGAGCTAGCCACCCGTCACTCTTGCGTATCGCGGAGAAAAGTTTCGCACAATAATCTTTCACAATTGCTTCATTGCACACTACCTATTTCTTCTTGTAAATCAATGAGTTCCGATGGAATCCTAACAACGGACTGAGCACAAGAAATGTTCTTGCGTGCGCCACAATTTATCCCCATGTGTTGAAATGACTATGTGACAAGCTTTCCGGCGGATACCTTGATTTCAAACAATGAGACCCATGCGCGGGTAAGTTGTACTAAAGGCATATGAGTCTCATAATTAGTTTGCAATTCAAGTGCGTTGGAAGTGAGTAGCGCAGAGCGCATACGATCCGGAAACGTGCTTTTAAGCCAGTTATCAGATTTATTCTGTTTAATCACGCTCAAGGGCGATTTTCCGGGAACTTATTAAGACGCGTATGGGTCTTTAACATAGTTCGTAACGGCATTATTTCAACCACTCACCACGAGGTAAATCATGGCACACCATGCTCTGGCATCACAGGAAAGTTATAACCCCAACCATCTGCTCGACATTCTGCTTGGCAAGATGCAACTGAAAAACGATGCTGCGCTGTCGCGCATGCTCGAAGTCGCGCCACCGGTCATCAGCAAGATCCGCCACCACCGTCTGCCGGTTGGCGCCTCGCTCCTGATCCGCATGCACGAAGTCACCGGCATGAGCATTCGCGACCTGCGCGACCTGATGGGCGACCGCCGCACCAAGTATCGCCTGTCCGATGCCCAAGGCCGTCCAAAGGCGACCGAGGAAAAAAGCACGCCACCAGACGCATCGACGTCCGGTAACTATGCGCACTAAGTCCTCCGGCATGGCGGTTTCAGCTGTCATGCCAGCGCAACGGGGCGCCTGATTCCGCCTCTGCACGCAGAGGCGGGTCGGTCAGCCCATCAGGATCATCGTGATTTCTTCGTACTGCAGTTCGGTTTCGCGGAACACTTGCAGGTAGCATTCTTCGTTCAGTCCCAATGCGGTCCATGCGACCGGCGACACCGCGGGCACCAGATCGTCGTCTTCGCTCCCCAGGTCGAGCGCATGCACGACGGCGTTGGCCACATGTACGATAGTGGCCAGCAAGCCTGCATCAGGCGCGCCGGGATCATGATGAAAGGCGATCGCCATCTTCATCGTATCCGAAAAATTCCAGTGCTCGGCCAGCGCCACGCCGGCCAGTACATGGTCTACACCTAGTACCGCCATCTCTGCATCCTGCACATACACGTCGTTGACCGCGCGGAACTGCATGAGCTGCTGATACAAATCCGGATAGCTGCTCACCAGCACCAGACGCCCGATGTCGTGCAGCAGCCCGGCCGTGAAGGCGTAATCCTGGTTGAAACGCACGCGCCGCGCCAGCACCTTGGCACAGCAGGCGGTGCCGATCGAGTGGCGCCAGAACGCTTTGTGGTCGAAGGCGGGGCAGCGGCCCTCGGCGAAGCAGCCGGTCAGGGCCGAGGCCGTGATCAGGTTGCGCGTGGTCTGGAAGCCCAGATAGGTAATCGCCTGCTGGATGGTGGTCACGCGCACCTGCAAGCCGTACAGCGAGGAATTGGCCAGGCGCAGGGTCTTGGCCGTGAGGGCCTGGTCGTGCGAGACTTTTCTGGCCAGCACCGTGATGTCGATGTCTTCCTGGTCGATGCTGGTGAGCAGTTCCATCACCACCGCCGGCAGCGAGGGCAGGTCGGCCAGGCGCCGCAGCACGTCGTCGAGCACGATGGCGCTCACAAGGCGACCTCGCGCGCGGCGCGGTAATCTTCCACGTAGCGGCGCAGGGCGCTGGTGGCCCAGTCGTGCGTGTCTTCCGGCGGGTGCTTGCGAAACAGCCTGGCCAGGCGCTGCCCGCTGGCCGCCAGGTCGGACGCGCTACGCGGCGCGGCCGGGGCCGGCACCGCCGCGCCGCTGCGCAGCACAGGCACGGCATCGATGCCGTGGCTCGGCAGCAAGGCGATGGTGCGGTCGGTCAGGATGGCGCCCTTGGGCAGCAGGACTTGCCCCTGGCGGTCGAGCAGGTCGTCGGACAAAACCATTCCCGGCGCCACTTCCGCCAGGGCCAGGTGCTGGTAAGCTGCGCTCATAGGCATCCTCCCTCGTAATGCTACGATCTTACCATTGCTGATCGGGGCTGTGCGCCACGCAAAAACCTTAGTTTGCACAGGTATGCACCTCAATTTCTTGCCAAGGGGAAGGGCTTACCGTACATTCGGAGATGCATCGCGCGCGTACGCTGGTGATCGGGAGGAATCGGATGTTCAGTATTCAAAGCCGGCTGAAACTGCTCTTCGTGGTGATCGTCACCCTGGTGCTGAGCATTTCCGGCAGCTTTACCCAGTATTCACTGGGCAAGGCGCTGGAAGAAAGCAACCAGCGCTTGCGCAAGGGCGTGATCACGCGTTTGCAGATCAGTCTTCCATCGGCCCTGTGGGACCTGGACAAATCCAAGGTCGACAGCATCGTCGAGGCCGAAATGCTGCCGCCCGAGGTGGTGTCGATCCGCGTCTACGACAGTTCGGTGGGCCTGTTCGCGGGCAAGGTGCGCGCGCCGGACGGCAAGCTGGTGGCGGTCGAACGCGCCCCGGAGCCGGGCGGCCAGGCGGTCGACGCCCCGCTGGTGTTTCTGGAGGGCGGTTCGGCCAGCGCTTCGATCAAGCCGGTCTCGGTAGGGCGGGTGGTGATCAATTTCAGCCGCGCCCAGATCGACCAGACCCTCGCGTCCGAGCTGATGCGCAAGGTGATCGACGTGCTGGTGCTCGACCTGATCCTGGTGGCGGCGCTGGCGCTGTCGCTGCGGGTCGTGTTCGAACCGCTCAAGCAATTGCGCGACGGCCTGTTCGACCTGGCCACGCGCGGCAGCGACGACGTCGAGGAATTGCCCGAGAACCGGCGCGACGAGCTCGGCGACGTGATCCGCGGCTTCAACCAGATCCAGCGCCGCCTGAAATCGACCATCGGCCGCATCCGCGAAGCCGAAGATGCGGCGCGCCGCTCGGCCCAGCAGACCGCCCAGGCGCTGCAGGACTTGCGCCAGACCCAGGAATCCCTGCTCCAGGCTGAACGGCTCGCCTCGCTCGGCAGCCTGGTGGCCGGGGTCGCGCACGAAATCAACACCCCGGTCGGCATCGCCCTGACCAGCGCCTCGGTGCTCAAGGCTGCCACCGACGAGCTGGAAATTGCCGTCAAGGGCGCCGGCCTGAAAAAGTCGGATATCCTGCGCTACGTCGAGACGGCCAGCGAAAGCGCGCGCCTGATCATGAACAATGCCTACCGCGCGGCGCACCTGATCCACAGCTTCAAGCAGATCGCGGTCGACCAGACCAGCGAGGCGCGCCGCCCCTTCGGCCTGCACGAATACATCGAAGAAATTGTCTCCAGTCTGCAGCCCAAGCTCAAGAAAACCCCGATCACGCTGGTGCTCAATTGCCCCGACGAGATCGTGCTCGATAGCTATCCGGGGGCATTCGCCCAGGTCATCACCAACCTGACCCTCAATTGCGTGGAGCACGCGTTCGAGGTCGATACCGCCGGCGAAATCATGATCAGCGCCCGCCTCGACGGCGACGTGGTCGAATTGCACGTCAAGGATGACGGCAGGGGCATCGCCCCGGAGGCGCTCGACCGCATCTTCGACCCCTTTTTCACCACCCGGCGCGGCCAGGGCGGCACCGGGCTGGGCCTCAATATCGTCTACAACCTGATCGTCAAGCAATTCATCGGCACCATCGCCGTGAGCAGCACCCTGGGGCAGGGCACCCATTTCACCCTGCGCATCCCGCGCGTGACGCCGGTCGATCGCGAGGCCGAGGCCAGAGCCGGGGCCAAGGCCGAGGACGGAATCAATGCCGAAGCCCTTCCGGCGGAGCCCGGCGTACAGGCTTGACAGCCGGTTGCTGCGGATGAGTGTCGCCCCGGCCGCGGCAGGCGCTGAGCGCCACCCTTGCGCGTGCCCAAGCGCGAGCGCTCGTTTTATTGTACGCTTGCCATTCTTTGGCCGTGCCCGTGCCGGGTACCGCCCTCATCCCCGCGCCTAGCATGCTGGCTGCGCCCATTTGCCTCTCAAAGGACCATCATGAAACTGTACTTCAGTCCCGGTGCCTGCTCCCTCTCTCCCCACATCGTCCTGCTCGAAGCAGGGCTGGCATTCACGACCGAAAGCGTCGATTTGCGAAAGAAGGTTACTGCCAGCGGGGCCGACTTCAGCGCCATCAATCCGAAGGGATACGTGCCCGCCCTCGACACCGAACAGGGCATGCTGCTGACGGAAGGCCCGGCCATCGTCCAGTACCTGGCTGACCTCGCTCCCGAGAAAAAACTGGCGCCGGCCGCCGGCACCCCGGAACGCTACGTGCTGGCCGAGTGGCTCAATTTCATTTCGACCGAGTTGCACAAGAACTTCAGCCCGCTGTTCCGTCCCAATGCGGGGGAAGAACTGACCAGCTATGCGCGCGCCAACCTGACCTTGCGCTTCGGCTATGTCGAACGCATGCTCGACGGGCGCGAGTACCTGACCGGCGCCCAGTTCACGGTGGCCGATGCCTATCTGTTTACCGTGCTGAACTGGGCGAATATCGTCAAGTTCGACCTCTCGGCCTTTCCGCTGATACAAGCGTTCCACAAGCGCGTGGGCGCGCGTCCCATGGTGCAGCAAGCGCTGCGCGACGAAGGCTTGCTCAAGTAAGTCATGACCCGGCAACGCTATATTGCCCTGCTGCGCGGCATCAACGTCGGCCGCGCCAAGCGCATCGCCATGGCCGACCTGCGCCAGCTCGTCGGCGAACTGGGCTGCACCGGGGTGCGCACCCTGCTTAATAGCGGCAACGTGGTGTTCAATGCCCCGCGCCAGGCGCCGGCGGCGCTGGCGGCCCTGATCCAGGATGCGCTGGTGGTCAAGCTGGGCGTGGCGGCAAGGGTGATAGTGCTCGTCAGCGACGAGCTCGACCGTATCGTCGCCGCCAATCCGCTGCTGCCGGTGGCGGACGACCATGCGCGCCTGCTGGTATTCGTGTTCAGCGACCCGGGCGCGCCGGCCTTGCTGGCGCCGCTGGCGGCGCAGGACTGGGCGCCGGAGCAACTGGCCGTGGCCGATCTGGCCGCTTACCTGTGGTGTCCAGCTGGGGTGCTCGACAGCAAGATCGCCGTGGCGATGGGCAAGCTGCTGGGCGATGGCATGACCTCGCGCAACTGGAATACGGTCTGCAAGCTCCAGGCGCTGTGCGCCGACAGCGTCAAGGATTGAAGGGGCGCGGCAGGCAAAAAAAATCCCGCACGCGGCGGGATTTTTTTCGTGCAATCTTTAATTAGCGGAACTTCTCGCCACTTTCGCGGCGCGCGCGGTATCCGATCAGTACCAGACCCAGGAGCATCATCGCGAACACTTCAGGCTCGGGCAATTCCGACATCTGTGGGGCAGGCATCGCGGCCATGTCCATGGCGCTCATCTGAGGGTGGGAATCCATGTGGGCGGCTGCCGCCTGTGGATTGTCCACGACTTCGATAGCGCTCGCCGGTGCGGTGGCAACCAGGGCGAGCATGAAAGCTGCTGCGACTGCGTATTTTTTCACGGTGTTTCCTCTTCTTTTTGGTTTTCGCAAGCGCAGGATTACTCATGCTGCATTGCAACCAGATGAGCAGTAAATGCGAATCATCGGGCTATGTATTTAACCACGCTCACCACCGATTTCCAAGCCATTCCGCTATAAACGTCGTTTTTTTGATGTTTTATTGATCAGAGGAATTAACATTTCTCGGTAAATGCTGCACTGCGTCAAAATGCAAGAAAACTGTTAAAAGGACACGAGGGTTGACGTGGAGTTAAGGCTCGCGGTCGCGCGACAGCAATCCCAGGCAGTAAGCGGAATCGGACAGATCGACCGCACCGGTAAGGTGGTCGTCGTCGACAAGGGGGCGGGCGCCGAACAGGCCGGCGAAGTAAGCGAAGAGTCGACGCATGTCACTAATCCATTCGTGGGTTTTAAGGATCATCTAATGATCGCGATTTACCATCAAGGGCTGATACGAAATGTTACGAACATACGGACATTTCCCGGGCGCGCCTTGATGTTTGTCAGGTCCACCACAATACGCATTGTCGAGTTGATCAGAGGTGTTGCGTCGCAAAATTTTTTCAGCAGATCAAGGTATACCTGGCTTTTTTTTGGCGGTATAGTTCCCTATCCCTGTTGCCATCAGGCATTAAACTGATGGCAAAGGAGCATGTCGGTGCCACGTCGCCCGGCGTGCAGCTGTACCGTCAGGCGACATCGATTGGCCACATGGTTTGCGGAAATTCTCATGGTCCAGATATCGAACGTCGCTGTCACTGCCGCTCCTTACCATCGCGCGGCAGGAAACGATGTTTGCATAGTAATTCCGTCCGCAGCCACCATTCATAGAGTAACCACATGCCCAATCTTGCCAAGCTCCAGCTCGCCCTCAAGAATGTCTACGTGCGCATCGGCGCCGGACTCCTGTTCGTCCTGCTCGTCGGTTTGGCTATCTACAACGCCGACGTCGAGCAGGACACCAGCCCACTGGTCCATTCGCAGGACATTTCGCGCATCACCGCGCTGGCCTCGCAGAAAGACAAGCTGGAATACCTGATGGTGGCCAAGCCGCTGTCGGAGTCGCCGCGCTACATCTTCAAGTTCAAGGATGCGCCCCAGCTGCACGTGATCAAGGTGCCGAGCACCTCGCACCTGAGCCTGGAGCGTGAAGTGCTGCTCAAGAACGCCATTCCGTATTCGATCGCCAAGGAAGACTACCTGGCCTCGCACAAGGCGGTCCTGCTCGACGAAGGCCAGAACGTCGCCAGCGCCGAAGCGCTCGCCTTCCTCAAGCGCCACGCGCTCGATATCTTCCTGATCCTCCTGATTCTCTACGCGATCAAGTTCGGCATCCCCGGCATGGGCATGAGCGCCGCCGTCATCATGCCGGACAAGCTCAAAGGCAGCATGGATGACCTGATCGGCATGGACGACATCAAGCAGGAAGTGCTGCACCTCGAAGACATGATCCGCAACCGCAGCGAATACAAGTCGCACAACATCGACAAGCCGTTCAACGTGATGCTGACCGGCCCCGCCGGCACCGGCAAGACCAAGCTGGTTGGCTACCTGGCCAAGAAACTCAATGTGCCGCTGATCCAGGCCTCCGGTTCGGCGCTCGAATCGGGCTACGTGGGTGGCGGCTCCAAGGCGCTCAATGCGCTGTACCGCAAGGCTTGTGCGCGCGGCAGCTGCATCATCTTCCTGGACGAAGCGCAAACCCTGTTCATGCCGCGCGGCCGCGGCGAGAAGAAGTGGGAAGACGACACCGCCAACACGCTTCTCGGCCTGCTCGACGGCGTCAAGAGCGACAAGGGCGCCGGCGTGATCTGGGTCGTGGCCTCGAACTTCGACGACGCCTCGGTCGAGATGGATGAAGCGATGCTGCGCCGCTTCTCGGTCAAGATCAACTTCCGCCTGCCGAACAAGGGCGAGCGCGGTGCGCTGCTCAAGAACTTCTTGTGCCGCAAGAAGGATGGCCTGGTCGACTGGAACGATCTCGATCTGGGCCAGGTTGCCGAAATGACGGCTAACCTCAGTCCCGCGCTGCTGGAAACCGTGGTCGAACGCGCCAGCATGATCTCGATCCAGGAAAAGGCGATCATCAATACCGATCTGATGTTCCGTGCTTTTGAGCGCGCCACGCTGGGCCTGACCGACCGCGCCACCACGGCCGAAAAGCACAAGCAGCGCGAGCGCGTGGCGCTGCACGAACTGGGGCACTTTTTCATGCAGATCGATCCGTATCTGCGCCAGGGTATGACCTTGGCAGAGGTCAAGGAAAAATCGCACCTGCTCAAGATCAGCACCGAGTCGGTGTCCAAGCTCGGCGCGCTGGGGTATGTGCTGCAGTCGGGCGATGATGTGTCCCTGCGTACGCTCGAAGAGCTGGAGCAGGACGTGATCCAGCTGTACGGCGGCGTGGCGGCCGAGGAGCTGTTTTACGGGGCGCGCGGGATTTCCGTGGGCAGCCAGAACGACATCGAGAAAGCCACCAAGATGCTTAATCTGATGGTCAACCGCCTGTCGATGTATTCGCGCTCGAAGATCGACTACACGCAGTTGAAGAACGAAGGCAGCGGCGAGCACACGATCCGCCAGGTGGAAGAGAAATCGGACGAGTTGTACAGCTACACCCTGGGCGCGATCCGCGATTACAAGGCCGTGATCGAGTCGATCAAGGATATCTTGCTCGACCAGTACGTGCTGTCGAAGGATGCCGTGTTCGCGCTGTTGGAAGAGCGCCGCGATCTGCTGGCCTTTCACGTCGCCAGCCAGCGTCTGGGTAATCTGAAGCTGTGTACCGAGGCTGCCGCGGTTTAATACCACCAACCAGTAAACCGTCGTTCCCGCCTGCGCGGGAACGACGTGGGTGGTGGGTTTAATGCCCCCCCATGCCCCGGCTTCACCGCCGCCAGATCCACGCTGATCTGCTCGGCCATGCTGCGCGCCAGTTCCCTCTCCCCGACGAACACCTGGCTGCCGGTCTCCTTGCGCAGCAACTCCGCCTCTTCCTCGTTATGCGTGCGCACCAGCGTACGAATCCCCGGATTGAGCGCGCGCGCCGTTTCGATCATGGCGCGCACATGGAAGGTATCGGGCGTGGCGATCACCAGCAAGGCCGCACGCGCGATGTGCGCCTGGATCAGCACCGCCGGTTCGGCCGCATTGCCCACCACCGCCGCGATATCGCGCTTGCGCAGGTGGTCGACCAGTTCGCGGTTCTGCTCCGCCACCACGATATGCACGCCCTGCGCCATGAGCGCATCGGCGATCATGCGTCCGACCCGCCCGTACCCGACCAGCACCACCTGCCCGCTCAGGCGCTCCTGCGGCACCGACATCGGCAGCTCGGCCAGCGGATCGGTCGAGCGTTCCAGCTTGCGCGCCGCATCGGACTTGCTGCGCAGCCAGCGCTGCAGCGGCTCGATCGTCTTGAACAGCAGGGGATTGAGCGCGATCGAAATGATCGCCCCGGCCAGGATCAGGCTCTGGCCCTCTTTCGGCAGCAGCCCGAGCGACATGCCCAGCGCCGCCAGGATGAACGAGAACTCGCCGATCTGCGCCAGGCTGGCCGACACCGTCAGCGCCGTATTGAGCGGATAGCGCAGCGCGACCACCAGCGCAAAGGCCACCAGCGACTTGCCGAACATGATCACGCCGACCACCGCCAGTACCCGCAGCGGGCTTTCGACCAGCACCATCGGATCGGCCAGCATGCCTACCGAGACGAAAAACAGCACCGAAAACGCATCGCGCAGCGGCAGCGACTCTTCGGCCGCGCGGTGGCTCAGGGGCGACTCGCGCAGCACCATCCCGGCAAAGAACGCGCCCAGCGCGAATGACACGCCAAACAGTTCCGACGAGCCGTAGGCGATGCCCACTGCCGTGGCGACGACCGCCAGCGTAAACAGTTCGCGCGAACCGGTGCGCGCCACGCGCCACAAGAACCACGGGAACAGCTTGCGCCCGACCACCAGCATGAAGACAATGAAGGCCGCCACCTGGCCCAGCGTGATGGCCAGGGTTTTCCAGATGTTCGCACCCGCTGCGGCACTGTCCCCGGTCGTGCCGCCCAGTATTCCGGCCAGCGCCGGCAGCATCACCAGCATCAGCACCGTCACCAGGTCCTCGACCACCAGCCAGCCGACCGCGATGCGGCCGTTGATCGAATCGAGTATGCCCAAATCCTCCAGCGCCCGCAGCAGCACCACCGTGCTGGCCACCGACAGCGCCAATCCGAATACCAGGCCGGCGCCCAAGCTCCAGCCCCACAGGTACGCCATGCCGATCCCCATGCCGGTGGCCGCGCCGATCTGCAGCACCGCCCCGGGCAGGGCGATGCCGCGCACTTCCATCAGGTCGTCCAGCGAAAAATGCAGCCCGACCCCGAACATCAGCAGCATCACGCCGATTTCGGCCAGTTGCCCGGCCAGCGCCACATCGGCAACGAAGCCCGGCGTGGCCGGTCCGATCACGATCCCGGCGGCCAGGTAACCGACCAGCGCCGGCAATTTGAAACGCACGGCGATCATGCCGAATATAAGGCCGAAGCCCAATGCGGCGGCGATGGTGGTGATCAGACTGATGTTGTGGTGCATACGGACGCTCTCCTCGTGATGGGCGGAGCCCCCAGTATAGTTTACATGGGCACGTAAAGACGGCTAGGGCACCGTGGCCAATGCCAGCAGCACCTTGCGCACCGAGGCGCGCACCGCCAGGAATTCGGCGCGGCGCCCGGCCTTATCGAGCCGGAACAGCATCAGGCCTTCGATCTGCGCCACCATCAGGATGGCGCGCTGGCGGTACTCGTCGTCGCCAATGGCCGGATTGAGGCCGCGAATGAGCTTGAAGATAGCCTTGCGCTCGCGCGCCATCATGGTATCCATCAGGCTCGATGCGAAGGCGTTGCGCGAGGCCAGGGCCCAGATCTCGAAGAAGATCGCATGCGTCACCGGGTCGGTGATCTCATCTAGAAACATGTCGCAGGTCGACAGGAACTGGTCCAGGCGCGGGGCGCTCGTCATGGCCGCCGAAATCGAATCCATCTTCGACTGGAACAGGTCCATCGTATAGAGCAGCAGCGCTTCGAGCAGCGCATCCTTGCTCTGGTAGTAGTGCTGCACGTTCGATAGGCTGATTCCCACCTCGAGCGCCACGCGCCGCATCGACAGGCCCGCATAGCCGTCGGCCGCCAGCAGCGTGCGCGCCGCGCGCAGGATGTCGTGGGCCCGTCCCAACCCTTTTTCGGTGGTGACGGAGGCTTTGTTTTTGAGTGCGCTGGCGAGATGACTGGACATGGACCGGATTATCGCATGGCGCTATGCAAAGCAGGTCGGCTGACCTATAATCGGCGCACTAGGTCGAGCGACCTAGTTCATAAAAACTTCAGGAGACGCGCATGAGCCGCAACGTTTTTGTCACTGGCGTGGGCATGATCCCCTTCGCCAAGCCGGGCGCCAGCGCCCCGTACGACCAGATGGGCGCCCTGGCCGCGCGCCAGGCGCTTGACGATGCCGGCGTGGCCTACGACGACATCGAGCAGGCCTACGCCGGCTACGTGTACGGCGACTCGACCAGCGGCCAGAAGGCGCTGTACCAGGTCGGCATGAGCGGCATCCCGATCGTCAACGTCAATAACAACTGCTCGACCGGATCGACCGCCCTGTTCCTGGCGCGCCAGGCCATCGCCAGCGGCGCCGCCGAATGCGTGCTGGTACTCGGCTTCGAGCAAATGAGCCCGGGCGCGCTCGGTTCCGTGTTCGCCGACCGTCCCAGCCCGTTCGAGCCGTTCGACCTTGTCACCGATGAACTGGTCGGCATGCCCGACATTCCGCTGGCGCTGCGCTACTTCGGCGGCGCGGGCCTGGCGCACATGAAAAAATACGGCACCCCGTTCGACGCCTTTGCCAAAATCCGCGCCAAGGCCAGCCGCCACGCCGCGAACAATCCGCTGGCGCTGTTTCGCAAGGAAGTCACACCCCAGGACGTGCTCGATGCGCCCATGATCTGGCCGGGCGTGATGACGCGCCTGATGGCCTGCCCGCCGACCTGCGGCGCTGCGGCCGCGGTGCTGGTATCGGAAGAATTTGCAAAAAAGCGTGGACTGAAGGCCGACGTGTACATCGCCGCGCAAGCCATGACCACCGACCGTCCCGGCACGTTCGAGTCGGGCGACATGATGCGCCTGGTCGGCTACGACATGAGCCGCGCCGCCGCCGACAAGGTGTACGCGCAGGCCGGCATCGGCCCGGGCGATCTCGATGTCGTCGAACTGCACGACTGCTTCGCCCACAATGAACTGATCACCTACGAAGCGCTGGGCCTGTGCCCGGAGGGCGGCGCCGACAAATTCATCAACGATGGCGATAACACCTACGGCGGCAAGGTCGTCACCAATCCGTCCGGCGGCCTGCTTTCGAAAGGGCACCCGCTCGGCGCCACCGGCCTGGCCCAGTGCTACGAGCTGACCCACCAGCTGCGCGGCAGCGCCGGCGCGCGCCAGGTCGACGGCGCCCGCATCGCGCTGCAGCACAACCTGGGCCTGGGCGGCGCCTGCGTGGTCACCATGTACCGGGCCGCATGATGGATATGAACATTTGCGGCACCTCGCCCTGGATGACGCCTGAACTGGAAGGCTTTCGCGACGCGGTGCGGCGCTTCGCGGCCAGCGAAGTCGCGCCGCACCAGCAGCGCTGGCGCGAGCAGCAGCATGTCGACCGCGACCTGTGGCACAAGGGCGGCGCCATGGGCATCCTGTGCGCCGACATCCCCGAGCAATACGGCGGCTCCGGCGGCAGTTTCGCGCACCAGGCGATCGTGTTCGAGGAACTGGGCTATTGCGGCGACATGGCCTTCGGCATCCACGTGCACGCCATCGTCGCCCACTATCTGCTGCACCAGGGCACCGAAGCGCAAAAGCACAAGTACCTGCCCAAGCTGGCCAGCGGCGAGATGGTGGCGGCGATCGCCATGTCCGAACCGGGCGCCGGCTCGGACCTGAAAGGCATCCGCACCACGGCCGTCAAGACGCCCGACGGCTACGAGGTGAGCGGCTCCAAGACCTTCATCTCGAACGGCTACCTGGCCGATCTGGTCGTGGTGGTGGTCAAGACCAGTGCCGACGCGGGCGCCAAGGGCATCTCGCTGCTGCTGATGGAAACGAAGGACAACCCGGGCTTTCGGGTCGGCCGCATTCTCGAGAAGGTCGGACAAAAGGGCCAGGACACGTGCGAGCTGTTCTTTGATAACGCCCATGTGGCGCTGGACAATGTTCTGGGCGGCGCCGAGGGCCAGGGTTTCGCCCAGCTGATGACCGAGCTGCCGTACGAACGCACCATCCTCGGCGTGGCCGGCGTGGCCGCGATCGAACGCGCGCTGCGCCTGACGATCGACTACACGCGCGAGCGGCGCGCCTTCGGCCAGGCGTTGATCGACATGCAGAACACGCGCTTCGTGCTGGCCGAAATCAAGACCGAGGCCACGATTGCGCGCATCTTCATCGACCGCTGCATCGACGAGACCATCAAAGGCAAGATGGACACGGTGACCGCCTCGATGGCCAAATACTGGATCTCGGACCTGCAATGCAAGGTGATCGACCAGTGCGTGCAGCTCTTTGGCGGCTACGGCTACATGCTCGAATATCCCATCGCCCAGATGTACGTGGACGCACGGGTGCAGCGCATCTACGGCGGCGCCAATGAGATCATGAAGGAAATCATCGCCCGTTCACTCTAGGAGCGCACCACTATGGCAGGACCGCTGGCAGGAATCAAAGTGATCGAAATGGCCGGCCTCGGACCCTGTCCGTTCGCCGCCATGATGTTGGCCGACATGGGCGCGGAAGTGATCCGCATCGAGCGCAAGAGCGCGCCCGGCGCGGCCACCCCGTTCCCCATGCTGGGCACGAAGTACGACGTGCTGGCGCGCGGACGGCGTTCGCTGGCGCTGGACCTCAAGCAGCCGGCGGCGCAGGCGATCGCGCTGGAGCTGATCGCCAAAGCCGACGTGGTGCTCGAAGGCTTTCGCCCCGGCGTGATGGAGCGGCTCGGACTCGGGCCGGACGCCTGCCTGGCGCGCAACGCCGCGCTGGTGTACGGGCGCGTCACCGGCTGGGGCCAGGCTGGCCCGCTGGCGCAGGCAGCGGGGCACGACATCAACTACATCGCCCTGAGCGGCATGCTGCACGCGATGGGCCGCGCCGATGCGCCGCCAGCGCCGCCCCTGAACCTGGTGGGCGACTTCGGCGGGGGAGGGATGATGCTCGCCTTCGGCGTGGTCTGCGCCGTTCTGGAAGCGCGCACCTCGGGCAAGGGCCAGGTGATCGACGCCGCCATGACCGACGGCGCCGCGCTCCTGGGCGCCATGATGTACGGCCTGCGCGCGCAGGGTGGCTGGAGCACCGGACGCGAAGCCAACCTGCTCGACGGCGGCGCCCATTTCTACGACACCTACGCCTGCGCCGACGGCAAATTCGTGTCGGTGGGCGCGATCGAACCGCAGTTCTACGCCCTGCTGATGAAACTCGCCGGAGTGGACGATCCCGTTTTCGACGCCCAGATGGACCCGGCCAGCTGGCCTCTTCTCAGCGACAACATGGCGGCGCTGTTCGCGCGGCGCACGCGCGACGACTGGTGCGCGCTGATGGAAGGGACCGACGCCTGCTTCGCGCCCGTGCTCGACCTGGACGAAGCGCCCCTGCATCCGCACAACGCCGCACGCGCCACCTTCGTGGAGGTCGACGGCGTCATGCAGCCGGCGCCGGCGCCGCGCTTTTCGCGCACCGTGCCGGAGCTGAGCGGTGCGCCTGCGCACCCCGGCCAGCACAGCGCGGCGGTGCTGATGGACTGGGGCTGGGATGATGCCGCGATTGCCAACCTGGCCGCCCAGGGCGTCATTTGACCGGATGTTGCGCTTGTGTGGCCGGATTAACCGGCGCCGGCGGCGATCAGGAGTAAGATCGTGACAGTCAAACACCATGCGGAGGCACTATGCAAGATACCCTGAACGGCCCCGACTCCTTCCCTGCGGACGAAACGGCCGAAGCAGAAGCGATTCCAGGGCGCGACCTGCTCATCGTCGCGAAATTCTTCACGCCGACCGAAGCGCACCTGGCGCGCAGCTTCCTGGTCGCTTCCGGCATTCCCGCGGTGGTGGCAGACGTGAATCACGCCCAGGCCGACCAGTTCCTGCTGCCCGCCATGGGCGGCGTGCGCGTGCTGGCGCCCGAAGAGTACCTGCAGCAGGCGCAGGACCTGCTGGCCGCGCGCGAGCACGGCGATTTCACCCTGAGCGACGATGTCGATGTCGGCCAGCCCGAGTAAGCGCTAGCGGTCGACCGGCGCCGTCCATCCCGGCAGGGCGCCGATGCGCTGTGCCAGGAAGTCCATGAACAGGCGTGCGCGCGCCGGCTGGTAGCGTCTGGACGGATACACCAGCGCCACGTGCTGCGGCGTGCCACTCCATGCCGGCAGCACGCGCGCCAGCTGGCCCGCCTGCACCAGGTCGTGCACCAGCCAGTGCGGGCACAGGCCGATCCCGGCCCCGGCAAGCAGGCTGTCGCGAATCGCCAGCGCGTTATTGACACGATAGCGCCCGCGTGTCGTCACCTTCACTACTTCCCCTGCGCGCTGCAGTGCCATCTCGTCGCCCGTGGCCAGCCATGCAAAGCGGATGAAATCGTGATGCGCCAGGTCGTCCGGCCGCTTGATGCGTGCGTGCTGCGCCAGATACGAGGGCGCCGCCACCAGCGAGCGCGGTGATGCCGCAATCGTGCGCGCCACGGCATCGGGCGGCAGCGGGCCCCCAAGGCGCACGGCCACGTCCACGCCATCGCCCACCAGGTCGACGAAGCGGTCGTCGAGAATGAGTTCGATCTCGATGCCGGGATGCAGCGCCAGGAATTGCTGCGCCAGCGCGTTCAGATGAAACTGGCCGAGCGCCACCGGTGCGTTCACGCGCAGCAGGCCCTGCGCCTGCCGCGCGTGGCCGCGCACGTCCGCCAGCGCGTCTTCGTACTCGTCGAGCAGGCGCCGCGCGCGCTCGTGAAAGCGCAATCCTTCGGCCGTCGCCAGCAGGCCGGTGGTGCTGCGTTCGAGCAGGCGAACGCCCAGATGCGCCTCCAGTGCGTTGATCGCCTTGCTCACCGTCGGCTGCGTGGTACCGGCTTCGCGCGCCACGGCCGACAGGCTGCCCAGGTCGACCGCGCGAATGAACAGGTGCATCAGGCGCAGGGTATCCATCGTCGCTCCTTATTCCGTATTGGAATGGATGATAGTCGATTTACCGGTCTACCAGCACCCAACGGAATGGCCTACCTTGAGCGCCTACTTCACTCAAGGGGAAATACCATGTCGATATTGCGAACATTGCCGGTGCTGTTCATGTTGTGCGTGCAGGCTGCGGCCGCGAGTCCAACGCGCTGGGTTGCCAGCTGGGGCGCCAGCCCCCAGGCGCGCTGGGACGACAGCTTCATCCTGCCGGTCGGGGTGCCGGCGTCGCTCGAGCAGCAGTCGGTGCGCGACGTGGTGCGGCTGAGCGTGGGCGGGCGGCGCCTGCGCATCGTGCTGTCGAACCGTTATGGCGTAACGCCGCTGCAAGTGGGCCAGATGCGGGTCGGCCTGGCCGGCGACGGCACCGCGGTGGTGGGCGGCAGCAGCCGCGCCGTGACCTTTGGCGGCAGTGTGCACGCCAGCGCGGCGCCCGGTGCGGCGCTGGTCAGCGATCCGGTCGACCTGCCCGCCGGGGCGCTGGCCCGGCTGGCCATCACCACCTACTACCCGGCGCCCACGCCGGTATCGACCTTTCACTGGGGCGCGCAGCAAACGCCGTATCTGGTGCGCGGCAATGCCACCGCGGCGGCCGACCTGCCCGCAGCCACGCGCTTCGCGGGACGCGCGTTTCTGAGCGCGGTGCTGGTGGAGGCGCCCGCTGGCGCGCGCAGCGTGGTGGTGCTGGGCGACTCGATCACCGATGGCAATGGGTCAGCGCGCGACCAGGACCGGCGCTGGACCGACGTGCTGGCGCAGCGCCTGGCGCCGGCCGGCGTGGGTGTGGTCAATGCCGGCATTTCCGGCGCGCGCCTGCTGGGGGACCGCATGGGCGCCAATGCGCTGGCGCGCCTGGACCAGGATGTGCTGGCGCAGCCCGGCGTGGCCAGCGTGATCGTCATGATGGGCATTAACGACATCGGCTGGCCCGGCAGCCCGTTCGCGCCGCACGATGCGGCCATGAGCGCGGAGCAGGTCATCAGCGCCTTGCGCCAGCTGATCGAGCGCGCCCGCGCACACAATGTGCGCATCGTCGGCGCCACGCTCATCCCGTTCGAGGGCGCACTGGCCGGCACGCCCTTCGAAGGCCATTACAGCCTGGCCAAGGAAGCGGTGCGCCAGCGCGTGAACCGCTGGATCGTCAGCGGCGGGCAATTCGATGCGGTGTTCGATGCCGACGCGGTGCTGCGCGATCCGGCGCGGCCTTCCCGCATGCGGGCGGAATACGACTCCGGCGACCATCTGCATCCGGGCGACGCCGGCTACCGCGCACTGGCGCAAGCTCTTGATTTGAGCGAGCTGATGGGAAAAAGCGAGCGCTGCACTGAACCAGATGGCGCCCGGCGGCGTCCAAGGAGGTGAGATCACCTGCCAAGGAGTTGCCCATGAACGATTTTTTTGATGCGCGCAATAAAAAGTTGATGCGCGACCTGCAAACCGCCGCGCTCAACGTGCTCGAACATAACCGCACCGAAGCGCTGTGCATGCCCATCGAGGGCACCGACCCGGTGCTGTATGTCTTTGTGGGCGATGCCGCCGCCCTGACGCGCCTCGGCGCCATTATCGACAGCGGAGGCGGACCGATGAATTTTTCCTGACCAGCCAGCAGGTGGCCAGGCGAGCGAACGTAAAAAAACCCCTGAGCGGTTGAAGTCTCAGGGGTTTTAAGGCAAATCGTTATTTGCCGTGTTCGTGGGATAGGTGGACTCGGATTGTGGTCTGTAAGCCGCACTGGCACTCACTCTCGCATATTCCGGCACGGTTTCTGCCCCTAAATCTGCCCCCAAATATTTTTGTGTCTGCCTCTAGGCAAAAATCGTTGGTAATGGCACACGTGTACTCGTTTGACCATCACGCCGGCTTGTGCCGACAGTAAGCACGCGTAACTTAGTTGCAGTCGAGACCTGCGAGCCCTCCAAAAACGCCCATGCCGCAACGACCCCCCGACCCTGTTCTATGGCGATCGCATGAGTGATCATATCGGCGGTTTCACTGTCTTGCCGTGCTTCTTGAAAGGAATTGTCGGAGGACATTGGAGCTGCCTTTATTCGGAGTGAATCCCCACAGTAACACGTGGTCCACGCAATGAGGTAAATGCATGGCGATGGCGGAGCAAAATTCTTTGACGCTGGACTGTGGGTTCGCATTTGAAATGCAACCCTTCGGCGCTTTCTCGCGCACGCGCGCGCACAACGCTGCTGGTTGCCGGTCATGCGATCGAGAACCCCGATTCGGGGGCCTGGCGTTTTGTGGGTTAGCGTTAAATGCGAGGGTGAGCGCGGTCCTGTGTGGGCGATGTGCCCGAGGTTTTGCCCCGCCCTGGGGGGATCTGAGGCTATGTCAAAAAACCGTTTTTCTATCCTGACTGCGCGAATAAATGGGTAGAGCGCGGTCCTGTTCTGCGTGGCCGCGCGGAGTTTCGACGCCCCCACTCTGGGTCTGATTCTGGCGGCGGGTGCCGTCCCAGAAAAATATTCTCAATTCGCGGTTGTGCGCATAGAGGGTCGGAGCGGTCCTGTGTGGGCGACCTTCCGCCAGTCTCGACGGGCCTCCCCCTCGCGTGGGTTGGATTCCAAGTCTGACCCTATGCGCACCTGGCGCCAGACGCAAAAAGGCCCAGCGTGTGAGGCTGGGCCAGTCCTGCATCAGACTCAAGGATGACGTCCTGCAGGTCTCATGGTTTGTCGTGCCGGCCACTCATGAGTTACGCCCTGCTGCCACGTTATGGGAGGAACACGCCCTTGATCAGCACTTCAGGACGGTTGACGGTCAGAGCCAAACGCTCTTCGGCCAGGATCGCCAGCAGGTTGCGGGTGAAGTAGTCCGCATGTTGGGTAGCGATTTCGACAGTGGCCTGCTGGCGGTCGTACAGCCGTGCAGCGCGGGCGAAGTCCCCTACCATGAACTCTGTCTCCCCCATCACGTCGGTGACCACGACAGGCACACGCCACACGCTGGCGCGGCCGTTGTCATCGGTCACGTTGTACGAGAACTGGTAGCGGCCTTCCTTATCCTTGTCCAGTTCGAGGCGCTCCAGGCCGATCGGATTGATGACGATGCCAGTGGCCACGCCGCGCGCCAGCTGCACCTGGGTGATT